>JAWLFT010000018.1:0-40478 GCA_041685435.1 Roseovarius sp. | reverse complement strand
CGGCCATGATCCCCCGCCTGACCTGGGCCAGCGTCCGAACACCGCCCATGCCCTACCGCCTGCTGAAATTGGCTGAGGTTCATGCGTAATCAGGAAACGTTTTCCTATGCCGCCAAATCCTGGTCGACCCCCAGTCGGGTCATCGCCCGGGTCGAAGTCGGCCCCAACGGGTGCGACACCCGCTGCATCGTCACCAATCTCGAGGGCGGGCGTGGCAAGCACCTTCATGAGAAGCTCTACTGCGCCCGGGGTCAGGCCGAAAACCATATCAAGGCGTGGAAAACCCATCTCGCCTCGGACCGAACGTCGTGCTCGAAAGCGCACGCCAACCAGATGCGGCTGATGCTGCACGGTGCCGCCTACTGGATGTGGTGGAAATTGCGCGCCGCCTGTCCAAGAAAATCCCCGTGGCGCCGCGCCCAGTTCGACACGCTGCGCCTGCATCTCGTCAAGCTCGCCGCCACCATCGTCGAAAAGAAGACCCGGATCACCCTCACGCTGCCGGCGTCCTGCCCGCAGCAGGGGCTGCTGCGCCTGCTCTGCGATGGGCTCGCACCACCGAAAACAGCCTGACGCAAGCGCGCCCGCAAACCCCGAAAACATCACCCCAGACGACCCAAGCCATGGACATCGAACGGACTTCTGACCGGCCGCCGATATCAAACGCACGCGAGAAACCCACGGTCCCGAAAAACATCCGCCAAAGCCGGAAAGTGCAGGTTCATGAATTATCGCGTCTAGGTGATAACTGTACCACGATCGCTTGACGCCCGTGCGAAGAAACACTAGCACATGCTCACGTTAGGGGTATAGCTCAGTTGGTAGAGCGACGGTCTCCAAAACCGTAGGTCCCGGGTTCAAGTCCTGGTGCCCCTGCCAGCATACAGGCATTTCGGACACATTGACTGACTGGCCGCCTGGACAGAGCGGTCCTGGGCTCTTGAACTTGCGGACCGGCGCGCGTATGTCGACGGCGATATCGAAACCATGGAAGACAGCGCATATGGCACGCACGAACCCGCTTCAGTTCATCCAGCAGGTCCGCTCGGAAGTCTCCAAGGTGATCTGGCCGACGCGCCGCGAGGTGTTGTTGACGACGGTCATGGTGTTCATCATGGCGACGCTGACGGCGGTCTTCTTTGCGCTGGTGGATCTGGGCATTCGCAGCGGTTTGCAGGGCATTCTGGGTCTCTTCGGCTGATCCGGCGATTGGCAGCTGTCGGGTCTTGAAGTCGTGCGGGATAAAAGGTATTGCGCAACAGATATCCGGATCGGGCGTGCGGCGAATCAAGTTGCGCGCCAATTTTCGTTTCGGGCAATGCGGGTTCAACCGCATGAGAACATGAGACTATCCGGCTTGGGTCCGGTGAGAAAAAGGGCGTAGGTCTACGATGGCAAAGCGGTGGTACTCGGTCAGTGTCCTCTCGAATTTCGAGAAGAAGATCGCCGAGCAGATCAGAGCATCCGTGGCCGAACAGGGGCTCGAGGACGAGATCGACGAGGTTCTGGTGCCCACCGAAGAGGTGATCGAGGTGCGACGCGGCAAGAAGGTGACGGCCGAGCGCCGTTTCATGCCGGGATATGTGCTCGTTCGGATGGAGATGTCCGACAAGGGTTATCATCTGATCAACTCGATCAACAAGGTGACCGGGTTTCTCGGGCCGCAGGGCCGGCCCATGCCAATGCGCGATGCCGAAGTGAACACCATCCTGAACCGCGTTCAGGAAGGTGAGGAAAGCCCGCGCACGCTGATCAAGTTCGAGATCGGCGAGAAGGTCAAGGTCAATGACGGCCCGTTCGAGGATTTCGACGGCATGGTCGAGGCCGTGGACGAAGAGCATCAGCGCCTCAAGGTTGCGGTGTCGATCTTTGGCCGGGAGACCCCGGTCGAGTTGGAATTCACACAGGTGACCAAGCAAACCTGATGATGTGAGCCGTGGGAGGCGCGTGCGGCCGCGGCCGTGCGACCGGACCACACAACAAGCAGGCCGAAGGGGCGCGCCCCGACGGTGTTGGAAAAAGGAGAGGCCGGATGGCCAAGAAACTCATAGGCAAGCTCAAGCTTCAGGTGAAGGCCGGGCAAGCCAACCCCAGCCCGCCTGTTGGCCCCGCATTGGGTCAGCGCGGGATCAACATCATGGAATTCTGCAAGCAGTTCAACGCCAAGACGGCCGAGATGGAGCCGGGCGCGCCATGCCCGACAGAGATTTCCTATTATCAGGACAAATCCTTCGAGCTCGATATCAAGACGCCGCCAGCGTCCTATTATCTCAAGAAGGCTGCAAAGCTGAAATCCGGATCCAAGACGCCCGGGCGCGCCACCGCCGGAACGGTCAGCACCAAGCAGGTGCGCGAGATCGCGGAAGCAAAATGGCGGGATCTGAACGCGACCGATATCGAGTCGGCGATGAAGATCGTTCTCGGATCGGCGCGGTCCATGGGCATCGAGGTGAAGTGATATGACAAAGCTTTCGAAACGCACCCGCGAGATGCGCGCCGCGACCGCCGGCAAGGACAATCTGAGCGTCGAGGATGCTGTCGCGCTGATCAAGTCGAACGCCACAGCGAAATTCGATGAGACCGTAGAGATCTCGATGAATCTCGGGGTCGATCCGCGTCACGCCGACCAGATGGTGCGCGGTGTCGTCGGTCTACCCAACGGCACCGGCAAGACCGTGCGCGTGGCTGTGTTCGCCCGTGGCCCCAAGGCCGAAGAAGCCGAGGCCGCAGGCGCCGATATCGTCGGGGCCGAGGACCTGATGGAAACCATTCAGGGCGGCACGATCGAGTTTGATCGCTGTATCGCCACGCCGGACATGATGCCTGTCGTCGGTCGTCTGGGCAAGATCCTGGGCCCGCGCAACCTGATGCCGAACCCCAAGATCGGCACTGTGACAATGGATGTCGCGCAGGCCGTCAAGGACGCCAAGGGCGGCCAGGTGCAGTTCAAGGCCGAGAAGGCCGGCGTGGTGCATGCCGGTATCGGCAAGGCGTCGTTTGACGAGGCAAAGCTCGCCGAAAACGTGCGCGCGTTCGTCTCTGCCGTGCAGAAGGCGAAGCCTGCGGGTGCCAAGGGCACGTATGTCGAGAAGATCTCGCTGACCTCCACGATGGGGCCGGGCGTGACGGTCGACGTCAGCAGCGCCGCTGTCGAATGAGAATTTGCCGCCGGGACCTCGTGTCCCGACGGCGGATGGCAGGGCATCCGATCGCCCTGTCCTGTCCGAGACGGAGGGTTCGCCGAAACTGTCGGTGAATAATGCCTTCCTGAGATGGGAAACGAGATGAGATTTCCAGCGAGGGCAGCTGCCGTCGGGTGATCTTGGCCTCGGGACCCGCGTTTTGGACCCGAACGCCGATCCTTCGGGAGAGGCAAAAACAGAGCCGGGGGGAAACCCCCAAATTTGGAGTGAAACTGTGGATAGAGCCCAGAAAGAGAAAGTGGTCGAGGAACTCGGCCAGATCTTCGAAAGCTCTGGCGTCGTGGTGGTTGCCCACTACGCGGGTCTGACAGTTGCCGAAATGCAGGATCTGCGTGCCCGCGCCCGTGCGGCAGAGGCATCGGTTCGTGTGGCCAAGAACAGGCTCGCCAAGATCGCACTTGAGGGCAAGCCATGCGAAAGCATTGCCGAATACCTCTCGGGCATGACCGTGCTGACCTTCTCCGAGGATCCCGTGGCGGCAGCCAAGGTGGCCGAGGATTTCGCCAAGGACAACAAGAAATTCGAGATCCTTGGTGGGGCAATGGGTACAGCCGCTCTGGACCGTGCCGGTGTCGAAGCAACGTCGAAACTGCCATCGCGCGACGAGCTTATCGCTCAGATCGCAGGCATGATCGGCGCACCCGCTTCGAACATCGCGGGGGCCATTGGCGCACCTGCTTCGAACATCGCGAGCATCCTTTCGACCATCGAAGAGAAGGCCGAAGCCGCGTAAGGCAAACTGCAACAGTCGCGTGAGGGTCCAGAGGCCCGACGTTGGAACACATCTAGAGAACGGAAAAGAGTCAAATGGCTGATCTGAAAAAACTGGCGGAAGAGATCGTTGGTCTGACGCTTCTCGAAGCACAAGAACTGAAAACCATCCTCAAGGACGAGTACGGCATCGAGCCCGCGTCCGGTGGCGCGGTCATGATGGCCGGCCCGGCCGAAGGCGGTGGCGAAGCTGAAGAAGAGCAGACCGAATTCGACGTGATCCTGAAAGCTGCAGGCGCATCGAAGATCAACGTCATCAAGGAAGTGCGTGCGATCACCGGTCTGGGTCTGAAAGAGGCCAAGGATCTGGTCGAGGCTGGCGGCAAGGCCGTCAAGGAGCAGGTTTCCAAGGATGAAGCAGAAGAGATCAAGGGCAAGCTGGAAGCAGCCGGTGCCGAGGTCGAACTGAAGTGATCCCGCTCGTGGCGCGATCTGCCCGCCGCGCGTGATACCAAAAAAGGCTGGGCCCGGAGACATCCGGACCCGGCTGAACCTGTCTCAGAAAGGCCCCGAACATGGCCGGGGGTTTTCTAAGGCGAGGTTCTCAGGATCGGGAGGCTCTCATTGGGACGAGAGCCACGAATGGATCCGACCCGCCCTCTCGGATGGCCGCGGCGCTGAGCCCCGACAGCGCGCGCGACCGGTGAGAAAAGAAAGGTGACACCACCATGGCTCAGTCATACCTCGGGCAGAAACGTCTGCGCAAGTATTACGGCAAAATTCGCGAAGTTCTGGAGATGCCGAACCTCATCGAGGTTCAGAAATCCTCGTACGATCTCTTCCTGAGTTCCGGCGATCAGCCCGAACCAATGGATACCGAAGGGATTCAAGGCGTCTTCAAATCGGTCTTCCCGATCAAGGATTTCAACGAGACCAGCGTGCTGGAATTCGTCAGCTACGACCTGGAACGCCCGAAATACGACGTCGAAGAGTGCATGCAGCGTGACATGACCTACGCGGCGCCCCTGAAGGTCAAGCTGCGGCTGATCGTGTTCGATGTGGATGACGATACCGGTGCGAAATCCGTGAAGGACATCAAGGAACAGGATGTCTTCATGGGGGACATGCCGCTGATGACCCCGCATGCGACCTTCGTGGTCAACGGAACCGAGCGGGTGGTCGTGTCCCAGATGCACCGTTCGCCGGGGGTGTTTTTCGATCACGACAAGGGCAAGACGCATTCATCGGGCAAGCTTCTGTTCACCTGCCGGATCATCCCCTATCGCGGCTCGTGGCTGGATTTCGAGTTCGACGCCAAGGACAACGTCTATGCCCGGATCGACCGTCGCCGCAAGCTGCCGGTGACGACGCTGCTCTATGCGCTTGGCCTCGATCAGGAAGGCATCATGAATGCCTATTACGACACGGTGGATTACAAGCTGCATAAAAAGAAGGGCTGGGTCACCAAGTTCTTCCCCGAGCGGGTGCGCGGCACCCGCCCGACATATGATCTGATCGACGCCGCCACTGGCGAGGTGATTGCCGAAGCGGGCAAGAAGATCACCCCGCGCGCGGTCAAGCAGTTGATCGATGAGGGCAAGGTGACCGAGCTTCTGGTGCCGTTCGATCACATCGTCGGCAAATTCGTTGCGCGCGACATCATCGACGAGGAAACCGGCGCGATCCATGTCGAGGCGGGCGACGAGCTGACGCTGGAATACGACAAGAACGGCGAGATCACCGGCGGCACGCTGCAGGATCTGCTGGATGCCGGCATCACCGAGATCCCGGTTCTGGATATCGATGGCATCAATGTGGGTGCGTATATCCGAAACACGATGGCGATGGACAAGAACATGAACCGCGAAGGCGCGCTCATGGACATATACCGCGTGATGCGCCCCGGCGAGCCGCCCACCGAGGAGGGCTCGGCCGCGCTGTTCGAGACGCTGTTCGGCGATCCCGAAAGATATGACCTGAGCGCCGTGGGACGGGTCAAGATGAACATGCGGCTGGATCTCGACAAGCCCGACACGCAGCGCACACTCGACCGCGAGGATATCGTCGCCTGTATCAAGGCGCTGACCGAATTGCGCGACGGCCGGGGCGACGTGGACGATATCGACCATCTCGGCAACCGCCGCGTGCGGTCCGTCGGCGAATTGATGGAGAACCAGTATCGCGTCGGCCTTCTGCGCATGGAGCGGGCGATCAAGGAGCGGATGAGCTCCGTCGAGATCGACACGGTGATGCCGCAGGATCTGATAAACGCCAAGCCCGCTGCGGCCGCGGTGCGCGAATTCTTCGGCTCGTCGCAGCTGTCGCAATTCATGGACCAGACGAACCCGCTTTCGGAAGTGACGCACAAGCGCCGCCTCTCGGCGCTCGGACCGGGTGGTCTGACGCGTGAACGCGCCGGCTTCGAGGTGCGCGACGTGCATCCCACGCATTACGGGCGTATCTGCCCGATCGAGACGCCGGAAGGTCAGAACATCGGTCTGATCAACTCTCTGGCGACCTTCGCGCGGGTCAACAAGTACGGCTTCATCGAAACCCCCTATCGCAAGGTCGCCGAGGGGCAGGTATCCGACGAGGTCGTCTACATGTCGGCCACCGAAGAGGCGCGCCACACCGTCGCGCAGGCCAACGCCAAGCTCGACGATGCGGGCCGGTTCATGAACGATCTGGTCAGCACCCGGCAAGCGGGCGAATACATGCTGGCGCCGAACGAGCATGTCGACATGATCGACGTCAGCCCCAAGCAGCTTGTTTCGGTTGCGGCTTCGTTGATCCCGTTTCTGGAAAACGACGACGCCAACCGTGCCCTGATGGGGGCGAACATGATGCGGCAGGCGCTGCCGCTCGTGCGGTCCGAGGCACCGCTTGTCGGCACCGGGATCGAGGGGCAGGTCGCGCGCGACTCCGGCGCCTCGATCATGGCGCGCCGGGCGGGTGTGATCGATCAGGTCGACGCGCAGCGTATCGTGGTGCGCGCCACCGAGGATCTCAATATCGGGGATCCGGGCGTGGACATCTACCGCCTGCGCAAGTTCCAGCGATCCAACCAGAACAGCTGCATCAACCAGCGGCCTCTGGTCAAGGTCGGCGACACCGTCCAGAAGGGCGAGGTCATTGCCGACGGTCCGGGCACCGACATGGGCGAGTTGGCGGTCGGACGCAACGTGATCGTCGCCTTCATGCCGTGGAACGGCTACAACTACGAGGACTCGATCCTGATCTCCGAGCGGATCGTCAAGGATGACGTGTTTACCTCGGTCCATATCGAGGAATTCGAGGTGGCCGCCCGCGACACCAAGCTCGGACCCGAAGAGATTACCCGCGACATCCCGAATGTCGGCGAGGAGGCTTTGCGCAACCTCGACGAGGCGGGCATCGTCTATATCGGCGCCGATGTGGAGCCGGGCGATATCCTTGTGGGCAAGATCACTCCCAAGGGCGAAAGCCCTATGACGCCGGAAGAAAAGCTCTTGCGCGCGATCTTCGGGGAAAAGGCCAGCGACGTGCGTGACACCTCGCTGCGGGTGAAACCGGGCGATTTCGGCACGATCGTGGAGGTGCGCGTCTTCAACCGCCACGGCGTGGAAAAGGACGAGCGCGCGCTGCAGATCGAGCGTGAGGAAGTCGAGCGTCTGTCGCGCGACCGCGATGACGAGCTGGCGATCCTCGACCGCAACATCTATGCGCGCCTGAAGACTCTGATCCTCGGCAAGGTCGCGGTGAAGGGGCCCAAGGGCGTCAAGGCCAATTCCGAGATCACCGAGGACCTGCTGGCGACGCTGAGCAAGGGCCAGTGGTGGCAACTCGCGATCAAGGACGAGGCAGACGCAAAGATCGTCGAGGCGCTGCATGACCAGTACGAAGTGCAGAAGCGCGCCCTCGACGCGCGGTTCGAGGACAAGGTCGAGAAGGTGCGTCGCGGTGATGACCTGCCCCCGGGGGTGATGAAGATGGTCAAGGTGTTCGTCGCCGTAAAGCGCAAGCTTCAGCCCGGCGACAAGATGGCCGGCCGGCATGGCAACAAGGGCGTCATCTCCAAGGTGATCCCCGAAGAAGACATGCCGTTCCTCGAGGACGGCACGCCGGTCGATGTCTGTCTCAACCCGCTCGGGGTGCCGTCGCGCATGAATGTGGGCCAGATCCTCGAAACCCATATGGGCTGGGCCAGCCGGGCGCTCGGGCTTCGCATCGGCGAGGCGCTGGCAGAATACCGTCGCTCCGGCGATCTCACCCCGGTGCGTGAGGCGATGCATTACGCCTATGGCGATGACGTCTATGAGGAAGGCATCAAGGACATGACCGAGGAGGCGCTGATCGAATCGGCCGACTCGGTGACGGGTGGTGTGCCGATCGCGACCCCGGTTTTCGATGGCGCCAAGGAGGACGACATCAACGACGCCCTCAGGCGGGCCGGATTCGACGATTCCGGTCAGTCTATCGTCCATGACGGACGCACCGGCGAGGCGTTCAGCCGTCCGGTGACTGTTGGCATCAAGTACCTGCTCAAGCTGCACCACCTTGTCGACGACAAGATACACGCGCGATCGACAGGGCCCTACAGCCTGGTGACCCAGCAACCGCTTGGCGGCAAGGCACAGTTCGGCGGACAGCGTCTGGGCGAGATGGAGGTCTGGGCACTCGAGGCCTACGGCGCCGCCTACACCCTGCAGGAGATGCTGACGGTGAAATCCGACGATGTCGCAGGTCGCACCAAGGTCTATGAGAGCATCGTGAAAGGCGAGGACAATTTCGAGGCCGGCGTGCCGGAATCGTTCAACGTCCTCGTGAAAGAGGTGCGTGGCCTTGGCCTCAACATGGAACTCCTGGATTCGGAGGAAGATGAGTAAGCGCCGCCTACCGGACCCTTTCAAAGGGTCCGGTCCCGTTTTCCGTGTCGGAAAACGGCGCCTCACCACTTCCTTCCGCCAGTCTCTAAGGATTAGAAAATGAACCAGGAACTCACGAACAACCCGTTCAACCCCGTGGCTCCGACCAAGGTGTTCGACGAAATCAAGGTCTCGCTGGCCAGCCCCGAGCGGATCCTGTCGTGGTCCTACGGCGAGATCAAGAAGCCGGAAACCATTAATTACCGCACGTTCAAGCCAGAGCGTGACGGGCTTTTCTGTGCGCGTATCTTTGGCCCGATCAAGGATTACGAATGCCTCTGCGGCAAATACAAGCGCATGAAGTATCGCGGCGTCGTCTGCGAAAAATGCGGCGTCGAGGTGACCCTGCAGAAGGTCCGCCGTGAGCGTATGGGCCATATCGAGCTGGCCGCCCCGTGCGCGCATATCTGGTTCCTGAAATCACTTCCCTCGCGCATCGGGCTGATGCTCGACATGACGCTGCGCGATCTCGAAAGAGTGCTTTATTTCGAAAACTATGTGGTGATCGAGCCTGGCCTCACGGATCTGACCTATGGGCAGATGCTGACCGAAGAGGAGTTCATGGATGCGCAGGACGCGTATGGCATGGATGCCTTCACCGCCAATATCGGCGCCGAGGCGATCCGCGAGATGCTGGCCAATATCGACCTCGAGGCCGAGGCCGAGCAATTGCGCGCCGACCTCAAGGAAGCGACGGGCGAGTTGAAGCCCAAGAAGATCATCAAGCGTCTGAAAGTGGTGGAATCGTTTCTTGAATCCGGCAACCGCCCGGAATGGATGGTGATGACGGTCCTGCCGGTGATTCCGCCGGAACTGCGCCCGCTGGTGCCGCTGGACGGTGGCCGGTTCGCGACCTCGGATCTCAACGATCTTTACCGCCGGGTGATCAATCGCAACAACCGTCTCAAGCGGCTGATCGAACTTCGCGCACCGGACATCATCGTGCGCAACGAAAAGCGTATGCTGCAGGAATCGGTGGATGCGCTCTTTGACAACGGCCGTCGCGGCCGGGTGATCACCGGTGCCAACAAGCGCCCGCTGAAATCCATGTCCGACATGCTGAAAGGCAAGCAGGGCCGCTTCCGCCAGAACCTTCTGGGCAAGCGTGTCGATTTCTCCGGCCGGTCGGTCATCGTGACCGGGCCGGAACTCAAGCTGCATCAATGCGGTCTGCCAAAGAAGATGGCGCTGGAGCTGTTCAAGCCGTTCATCTATTCGCGGCTCGAGGCCAAGGGCCTCAGCTCGACGGTGAAACAGGCCAAGAAGCTTGTGGAAAAAGAGCGTCCGGAGGTCTGGGATATCCTCGACGAGGTGATCCGCGAGCATCCCGTGATGCTCAACCGCGCGCCGACGCTGCACCGTCTGGGCTTTCAGGCGTTCGAGCCGATGCTGATCGAGGGCAAGGCGATCCAGCTTCATCCGCTGGTCTGTGCCGCCTTCAACGCCGATTTCGACGGCGATCAGATGGCCGTGCACGTGCCGCTGAGCCTCGAGGCGCAGCTTGAAGCGCGCGTGTTGATGATGTCCACCAACAATGTGCTGTCACCGGCCAACGGCGCGCCGATCATCGTGCCGTCCCAGGACATGATCCTTGGTCTCTACTACGTGACGCTCATGCGCGAGGGCATGAAGGGCGAGGGGATGGTGTTTTCCTCGCTCGACGAGGTGCAGCATGCCTTGGATGCCGGCGAAGTGCATCTGCACTCCAAGATCACCGTGCGCGTGCCGCAGATCGGCGAGCATGGCGACGAGCTCATGGACCGGGTGGAGACCACCCCGGGCCGCGCCCGTCTCGGCGCGCTTCTGCCGCAGAACGCAAAGGCGCCCTTCAGCCTCGTGAACCGCCTCCTGCGCAAGAAGGAGGTGCAGCAGATCATCGACACCGTCTACCGCTATTGCGGCCAGAAGGAATCGGTCATCTTCTGTGACCAGATCATGACGCTCGGGTTCCGCGAAGCGTTCCGCGCCGGTATCTCGTTCGGCAAGAACGACATGGTCGTACCGGATGGCAAATGGACCATCGTGGAAGAGGCCCGGTCGCATGTGAAAGGCTTCGAGCAGCAATATATGGACGGCCTGATCACCCAGGGTGAGAAATACAACAAGGTCGTCGATGCGTGGTCGAAGTGCAACGACGAGGTCACCGAGGCGATGATGGGCTCGATCTCGGCCGAGCGGAAGGACGACAACGGCGCCACGATGGAGCCCAACAGCGTCTACATGATGGCGCATTCGGGCGCGCGTGGCTCTGTCACCCAGATGAAGCAGCTGGGCGGAATGCGCGGCCTGATGGCCAAGCCGAATGGCGACATCATCGAGACGCCGATCATCTCCAACTTCAAGGAAGGCCTGACCGTCCTCGAATACTTCAACTCGACCCACGGCGCGCGGAAAGGTCTGTCCGACACCGCGCTGAAAACGGCGAACTCGGGCTATCTGACACGCCGTCTGGTGGACGTGGCGCAGGACTGCATCGTGCGCGAGCACGACTGCGGCACCGAACGCGCGGTCACCGTCGAGGCAGCGGTCAATGACGGCGAGGTCGTAGCCACCCTGTCCGAGCGGTGCCTCGGCCGTGTGGTTGCCGAAGATATCGTCGATCCCCTGAGCGACCGGGTGCTGGCCTCAACGGGCGAGCTGATCGACGAACGGATGGCGGATTCGCTCGAAGAGGCCGCGGTTCAGACCGTGCGTCTGCGCTCGCCGCTGACCTGCGAGGCCGAGGACGGCGTCTGCGCCATGTGTTACGGGCGCGACCTCGCGCGCGGCACCATGGTCAATATCGGCGAGGCCGTGGGCATTATTGCGGCGCAGTCGATCGGCGAGCCGGGCACGCAGCTGACGATGCGGACCTTCCACATCGGCGGTGTTGCCCAGGGCGGGCAGCAATCCTTCCAGGAAGCGTCCCAGGAAGGCACGATCGAGTACGAGAACCCGCAGACGCTGGAAAATTCCAGTGGCGAGACCCTCGTGATGGGCCGGAACATGAAGATCCGGATCATGAACGACAAGGGCGTCGAACTGGCCAGCCACAAGGTGGGCTACGGCACCAAGCTTTTCGTCAAGGAAGGCGACAAGGTGACACGTGGCGACAAGCTGTTCGAGTGGGATCCCTACACCTTGCCGATCCTTGCCGAGAAGGCGGGGACAGCCAAATTCGTCGATCTCACCTCGGGCGTCTCGGTGCGCGACGTGACCGACGAGGCGACCGGCATGACCCAGAAGATCGTGACAGACTGGCGTGCGGCCCCGCGTGGCAACGAGCTCAAGCCCGAGATCTTCGTGGTGGGTGATGACGGCGAACCGATCCGCAACGATGTCGGCAACCCGGTGGCCTACCAGATGTCCGTCGATGCGATCCTGTCGATCGAGGACGGGCAGAAGGTCGAGGCCGGCGATGTGGTTGCGCGGATCCCGCGCGAGGGTGGCAAGACCAAGGACATCACCGGCGGTCTGCCGCGTGTGGCCGAACTGTTCGAGGCGCGGCGCCCCAAGGATCACGCGATCATCGCGGAAATCGACGGGTATGTACGTTACGGCAAGGACTACAAGAACAAGCGTCGCATCAGCATCCAGCCTGCCGACGATTCGCTGGAGCCGTTCGAATACATGGTGCCCAAGGGCAAGCACATACCGGTGCAGGAAGGCGATTACGTCCAGAAGGGCGACTACATCATGGACGGCAATCCCGCCCCGCATGATATCCTCGCCATTCTCGGGGTCGAGGCGTTGGCCAACTACATGATCGACGAGGTGCAGGAGGTCTACCGCCTGCAGGGCGTCAAGATCAACGACAAGCATGTCGAGGTCATCGTGCGCCAGATGCTCCAGAAATGGGAGATCCAGGACAGCGGGGACACGACCCTTCTCAAGGGCGAGCACGTCGAGAAGGTCGAGTTCGAGGAGGCCAACGAAAAGGCAATCTCGAAAGGCGGGCGACCGGCCCAGGGCGAACCGATCCTTCTGGGCATCACCAAGGCCAGCCTTCAGACCCGGTCCTTCATCTCGGCCGCGTCCTTCCAGGAGACCACCCGCGTGCTGACAGAGGCGTCGGTGCAGGGCAAGCGCGACAAGCTGGTCGGGCTGAAGGAAAACGTCATCGTCGGTCGTCTCATCCCGGCGGGCACCGGTCGGGCGACGCAGGAAATGCGCCGCATTGCCACCTCGCGTGACAATGTGGTCATCGAGGCGCGTCAGGAAGAGGCCGCTGCGGCGGCCGCGCTGGCCGCCCCGGTCATGGAGGATGACGTGGTGGGCGGCGATGCGTTCGACAACTTCGTCGATACACCCGAAAGCCGCGACGACTGAGAAAAGGCGCCTTGCGCAACGAAAGCCCGGCCAGATCTGGCCGGGCTTTTTCGTTTCTGGCTGCATCGAGAGCGTCCCCGGAGGGGCCGTCACTCGGCGTCGGGTTCGTCCTCTCTCTCGCGAAGCCTGATTTCTTCTGCCGCCTCAAGCCGTCGGATCGCGTTGATCACCTCTGTCATCGCCCTCTCGGCGTCGGACGTTCGCACCTGACCGGCTTCGGTGATTTCCTCGCGCAGCGCGTCGGCCAAGCGCGTGCCCATATTGTCCAGTACGAAATCGGCCGCCGGGGCGAGATCGCCCGCCAATGCGCCGGCCAGCGCCTTGACCAGAACCGGCTGATCCACCTCGCGGGCGATCCGCGGGATGTCGTTTGGATTGATCCGGTCCGGAATATGTTCGAAGGTGAAGATCGCGCGCCGCACCAGCGCCGCGAAATCCTGATCGGTTTCCTCAAGCCCCACCATCACGTCGTCGCGGGTGAAGCTTGTGGAAGAGTTCAGGATCGCCCCCACACGTTCCACGGCATCTTCGGAAAAGGCGCTTTCGGGCACGTCGTGAAGCTGTGCTGCGAGCGCGAGCCCGATGCGATCGACCGCGGCGGGACTGACCGAACCGGTCTGCGAGATTGCGTAGGTGATGCGCCGCGCCACGGGGCCCGGCAGGCGGCCCAACAAATCGGCGGCGCGCGCCACCTCGAGTTTTGACAGGACCACAGCCGCCACTTCGGCGCTTTCGCCTTCGAGGATCGGCAGGATCGCGCCCGGCTCGGCCGCCTTCACCAGCGTCCAGGGATCGCCGTATTGGCGCACGCCGGCCTCCTTGCGCAGGCGCATCGCCGTCTGCGGGCTGATCCGCCCGTCGAGGGCCGACAGCGCCCCCGCGACCCCGCGCGGGAAGGTCAGCCCCATGCCTTCGAGTTCCTGCGCGAATTCCGCGACCACATCGGCCAGCGTGCCCCGATCGACATAGCGCATCGATCCCATCTGAGTGGTCAGTCGTGCCTGCAGATCCTCGGGCAGGTCGGTCAGGGGCACATCCGTCCCCTCGTTCAGCAGAAAGCGCACGATGATCGCGGCCTTTTGTGCACGGCTGAGATATGCCGACGGCGTGCGTCGTGCGGGGGCGTCTATCCGTGCCGGTGGTGCACCCATGGCCAAGCCTTCTCGCGTTCCGTGTCCTTGTTCGGGACCATAAGACGGAAAACGTGAACAAACACTGAACTCGGGTGAGCCCCATAGGGAAAGCACCGGGCGAAAGGCATGCGGCCCCGCAAGGGCACGCCTTGGTCACTCTGCGAGATGGCAGGCCACGCGCGTCTGGCCGAGCTTTCGCATTTCGGGGCGTTCCACGCGGCAGCGCTCGACCGCAATCGGGCAGCGCGGGTGAAAGGCGCAGCCGGGCGGCGGGTTGATGGCGTCGGGGATCTCGCCCTTTGGCACGTCGATATCGCGTTCGAACCCGTCCATGCGCGGCGCGGCCTCGAACAGCATCTTGGTATAGGGATGTTTCGGGGTCTCGAACAGCGTATCGCGCGGCGCCTCTTCGACCAGCCGGCCCAGATAGAGCACGCCGATCACGTCGGCCATGTGCTGCACCACGGTCAGGTCATGGCTGATAAAGAGATAGGTCAGGCCGTATTCCTCGCGCAGATCGCTCATCAGGTTGAGCACCTGCGCCTGCACCGAGACGTCCAGCGCCGATGTCGGCTCGTCGCAGACGATCACCTTCGGCTCGGAGGCCAGCGCCCGCGCGATGCAGATCCGCTGGCGTTGACCGCCCGAGAACTCGTGCGGGAACTTGCCGACATCCGAGGCCGAAAGCCCGACCTGTTCCAGCAGCTTTTCGGCCAGCCCGGTCGTGTTGCCGCCCAGGACCCTGACGGGCTCCTCGATGATGTCGTGCACCCGCCAGCGCGGATTGAGCGAGGCAAACGGATCCTGAAAGATCATCTGTATATCGGCGCGCACTGCCGCGATCGCCTCCCGGTCGCCAGAGTTGGACAGATCCACGCCGCGCACCTCGACATTGCCTTCGGACGGCGGCACGAGACCGACGACGATCTTGCCGATGGTGGATTTGCCCGACCCGCTTTCGCCGACGAGAGCATAGACCGAGCGTTCCTCGACATCGAAGGATACATCCGATACCGCCGTGAGCAGGGACTTCGGCAGGCGCTCGATCACCCGGTTGAGCCATGGTTTCGAGACGTCGAACACCCGTGTAAGGTTGCGGACCGAGATCAGCGCGCTCATGCCTTGGCCTCTTCTTTCGTCGCGGTCCGTGTCAGCGGGAACCAGCAGGCGGCATGCCCGTCACAGGCTGCGATATCGGGTCCCGGCGCGTGGCGGCATTTTTCCTGCGCATAGTCGCAGCGTGGGTGAAATGCGCAGCCCTCGGGCAGCGCCTCCAGCCGGGGCATCGATCCGGGGATCTGCCGGAGCCGCGCGCGCCCCTGACTGGCCAGCGGGGTGGAGGCCATTAGCCCCTCTGTATACGGGTGGCGGGGCGCGGTCAGCACGTCGCGCACCGGGCCGATCTCCGCCAGACGCCCGGCATACATGACTGCCACACGATCGGCCGCTTCGGCGATCACCCCCATGTCATGCGTGACCAGCATCACCGCGACGCCCCGGTCGCGACAAAGCCGCTTCAGAAGCGCCACGATCTGTGCCTGCACCGACACGTCGAGCGCGGTTGTCGGTTCATCGGCGATCACGAGGTCCGGCTCGGCGCAAAGCGCCAGCGCGATGACCACCCGCTGGCGCATGCCGCCGGAAAACTCGAACGGGTAGCTGCCGATACGCTGTGCGGCGGCGGGAATGCCGACCTCTTCGAGCGCGGCGATGGCGCGTTTGCGGGCCTCGGACTGGCTGACATCGAGATGTTCGAGGATCGTCTCCGTCAACTGGTCGCCGATGGTCAGAAGCGGATTGAGCGATGTCAGCGGATCCTGAAAGATCATGCCGATCTTGTTGCCGCGCAGCTTGCGCAGCCCGGCGCGGGGCAGGTCGTCGATCCGCTGGCCCGACAGCAGGATCTGGCCGCCGGTGATCCGCGCCGGAGGATCCAGCAGCCCGATGACCGCATTGCCGGTCATCGACTTGCCGGCCCCGGATTCGCCCACGACTCCGAGGACTTCGCCGGCCGCGATGTCCCAGCTGATCCGGTCCACCGGGCGCAGCACGCCACGGCGGGTCGGGATCTCGACCACCAGATCGCGGACCGAAAGGACGGGTATGCTCATTTCAACCTCGGGTTCAATGCGTCGCGCAGCCAGTCCCCCAGAAGGTTGACCGACAGCGCCAGTGTCAGAAGCGTCAGCGCCGGGAACAGCAGAATCCACCACTCGCCGGAAAACAGGAATTCCTGCCCGATGCGGATCAGCGTGCCGAGGCTGGGTTGCGTGGGGGGTGCACCGACCCCGAGGAACGACAGCGTCGCCTCGGCGATGATCGCCAAGGCCAGTGAAATCGTGGCGATCACCAGTACCGGGTTCAGGACGTTGGGCAGGATGTGGCGCAGCATGATCGATCCGGGCCGGCGCCCGATCAGGCGCGCGGCCTGCACGTATTCGCGGCTCTTCTCGACCAGCGTGGCCCCGCGCACCACACGCGCGAACTGCACCCAGTCCGACAGGCCGATAGCGAGGATCAGGACCCAGATCGCCACTTCGTCGCGATGTTCCGGCGGGGTGATGCCCTTGGCGACCCCGAAGATCAACATCGCCACCAGGATCGCGGGAAAGGTCAGCTGCACATCGGCAGCCCGCATGATCACCGTTTCGGTCCAGCCGCCGAGATAGCCTGCTAGAAGCCCCAGCGTCACCCCCAGCACCATCGCCAGAAGCACCGCCGAGAACCCGACGAACAAAGAGATGCGCAACCCGTAAAGGATGGTGGAAAACACGTCGCGGCCCTGATCGTCGGTGCCAAGAAAGAAGGTCTGACTGGTGAACTCGTTTTCGGTCATCGGCGCGGTGAAGCCGTTCATCAGGTTCAGCGTCGCCGGATCGAACGGATTATGCGTCGCGATCAGCGGCGCGAACAATGCCGCCAGCACCATCAGCGTGACCGTCAGCGCCGCGACCACGGCCACGGGCGAGCGCCGGAACGCGTAGAGGAAGTCCGAATCCCGAGCCCGCCGCAGGCGCGACGGGACCACCGGTACCAGATCCGGTCCGTGAATCTGTGTCTCCATGTCGCTCATGTCGGGTTCATCCTTTCTGGTCGAGCCGCAGGCGCGGATCGATGGCGAAATACAGAAGATCGACGATCAGGTTGATGCCCACGAACATGACCGAGATCAGCATGAGATACGCGGCCATGACCGGGATATCGACAAACTGGACCGCATTGATGAAAAGCAGCCCCACGCCGGGCCATTGAAACACTGTTTCGGTGATGATCGCGAAGGCGATGATCGATCCGAGCTGCAGACCAGTCACGGTGATCACCGGCACCAGCGTGTTCTTGAGCGCGTGGCGGAAATTTACCGATTTCTCTCGCAGACCCCGCGCCCGCGCAAATCGGATATAATCCTGTCGCAGCACCTCGAGCATCTCGGTGCGCACCAGCCGCATGATCAGCGTCATCTGATACAGCCCGAGCGTGATCGAGGGCAGGATAAGCGCCTTGACCCCCGAATCGGTCAGGAACCCCGTGCTCCATCCGCCCACATTCACCACCACGCCACGGCCGAAGCTCGGCAGCCATTTAAGCTCGACCGCGAAGACATAGATCAACAGGATGCCGATCAGGAACGTCGGCAGCGACACCCCGATCAGCGACGCCGACATGATGATATTGGCAGACACTCCGTTGCGCCGGATCGCGGTAAAGACACCAAGACCGATCCCGCCCGCCAGCGCCATCAATCCCGACACGAAGGCCAGCTCCAGCGTCGCGGGCGCGCGCTCCATCAGGATGTCCGAGACCGGGCGCCCCTGCCGGTAGCTCATCCCGAAATTGCCCTGCACGGCCTCGCCGAGAAACTTGATGTACTGGACGGGAAAGGGCTGATTCAGGCCGAGGCGGTCGCGCAGCCGCTCGACATCGGCCTGGGTGCGTTCCTGCCCCAGCATGTTGTCGATCGGATCGCCGACGAAACTGAACATCGAGAAGGCGACAAGCCCGACGATCAGCAGGACCAGCGCCGACTGAAGAACGCGGCGGATGATAAAGGCAAGCATGCGGTGGACCCCGTTCGGTAAGGCCGTACCCCGTGTCAGGGGCGCGGTAAAGGTCGGACGGCGGGACCGCCGCCCGACACAGGCAGTCAGTTCATCGAGAAGAACTTCATCTTCGGATCATCTTCGGGGCTGACCTCGGTACCGACCTTGTCGGCCATGCCCCAGTTCAGCACCTGATGGTGGACCGGCAGGTAGAGCACCTGATCCTGGACCTCCTCCCAGATCTCGGCGATCATCTCGTTGCGCGCATCGAGATCGGTCTCCGCGGCAAGGCTGACGATCTTCTCGTCGATCTCGGGGTTCGAGTAGCCGGTATTGTTCCAGCTGCCGCGCTGATCGCCCCGCGTGTGCACCAGGAAGTTGAAGATGTATTCCGAATCGTAGGTCGGAACCCCCCAGCCCAGCATGTAGAAATCGGTGGTGGCGTTGGTGATCAGCGGGAAATGCTGCGCCTTGGGCTTGGCGTCGAGGTTCACGGTCACGCCGATCTGGCCCATCATGCCGACCACCGCCTGACAGATCGACTCGTCGTTGACGTAGCGATCGTTCGGGCAATCGAGCTGGATCGAGAATCCGTCCCCATAGCCCGCCTCGTCCATCAGGGCGTTGGCGGCATCGACATCCGTGCCGACGGAACTGTCCATCTCTTCGGTCCAGCCATTGACGAAGGGCGGCGCGATCATGCCCGCGGGTTCGCTCTGTCCGCGCATGACGACCTGCTTGATGGCATCGCGGTTGATCGCCATGTTCATCGCCCGGCGCACGCGCACATCGGCCAGCGGGTTCGCGCCCTCGACATTGTCGGTGTCAAGGTCCTCCGCGCCCTGGTTCATCCCGAAAAAGATGGTCCGGTTCTGCGGCGCTTTCTTGACGGTCAGGCCATCGGCATTCTCGACGCGCTCCAGATCCTGCACCGGCACGTCCTGGATGAAATCCACCTCGCCCGACAGCAATGCTGCCACACGGGTCGAGGCGTTCTGGATCGGGGTGAAGATGATCTCGCTCACCTCCATGGAGAACTCATCCATGCCCCAGTAATCGTCGTTGCGCTCCAGCACGGTGCGCACATCGGCCTCGCGGCTGATCAGCGTGAAGGCCCCGGTGCCGTTGGCGTTGCTGGCGGCAAACGTGGTCTCGCCGCCCTCGACATCCTGCACATCGACAGAATCGTTCGCCTCGGTCCAGCCCTTGTCCATCATGAACAGGTTGGTCAGGTTCGCCGGCAGGATCGGGTTGGGTCCGTCGGTTTCGAACTCGACCGTGTAATCATCGACCGCGCGCACCTCGACGATCGAGGACAGGAGTTCCTTCATGTTGGAATTGTCGGACTTGGCGCGGTTGATCGAGAACACCACGTCCTCGGCGGTGAAATCGGCCCCGTCGTGATAGGTCACGCCCTCGCGCAGGTTGAACACCCAGACATTGGGGTCGTCTTCCTTGGGGGCCCAGTCGGTCGCGAGCGCGGCCTGAAACTCGCCATCCATGTCGCGGATGATCAGCGGCTCGTAGATCTGGTGCGACAGCGTGTGCGTCGGCCCCTCGTTCTGGGCATGCGGGTCGAGTGTCAGCGAGTCCCCCGCGCGCGCCCATCTCAGGGTTTCGGAATAGGCGGCCATGCTGGTCGAGGCCAGCAGCGCCGCGGCCAGTAATCCGGTCGTGGTTTTCATGGATGAACTCCCTGTTTTTTCGTGTTTCCGCCGTCCCGTGTCGGGTCGCGTGGTTGCAAAGCATAAAGATGCTGCACCGATCATCAACCGTTTTGCGAAAAAGTGACCCCCGGTCAGGGGCTGCCCCAAAGTGACTGGCAGGTCGAAGGCGTCAAAGGACGCTGACCGGATGCGTTGCGACCCAGAACAAGCTCACCCGCGACACCCCACACGCGCGCGGACGCAAGGCGACACGGCGGAAAATGCCCAGATGCACCGATACCGAAGGGCCGGGCGGTTCGGTGGTCAGCGCCGGGCGATCCTGCGCAGATCGTCCAGTTCGATGTGGCAGCGAATCCCGTGGCCGTCCCCGGCATCGCGCAGTGGCGGCGTCTCGGTGTCGCAGATCGGGCCGCGTTTCACCGGGCAACGGTTCTGGAACGGGCAGCCGCGTGCGGGCGGGGACAGTTCGGCCGCATCCTCGGCCATCAATCTCGGCGCGTGATCGGGGTCGGGGGTTAGCACGGCGCCCAGCAAGACCGCTGTATAGGGATGCGACGGCGTGCCGTAGACCGCGCCCGCCGGGCCGATCTCGCAGATCCGCCCCTGATAGAGCACGGCGATCCGGTCCGACAATGCCCGCACCACCGTCAGGTCATGGCTGACAAAGACGAAGCCCGTGCCATGCTCGGCCTTGAGATCATTAAGCAGGTCGAGCACGGCGGCCTGCACAGACACATCGAGCGCCGAAGTGATCTCGTCACAGAGCACGATCTCGGGTCCGGCGGCAAAGGCGCGCGCCACCGCCACGCGCTGTCTCTCGCCACCCGAGAGCTGCCCGGGACGGCGATCGAGATAGTCCGCACCAAGGCGGACGACCTCCAGCAGGCCCGCCGCGCGGTCGCGCAGCGCGTCGTCCTTCAGCCCGAAATACAGCCGTAGCGGTTGCGCGAGGATCTCGGCCACCGACTGACGCGGGTTGAGGCTGTCATCGGGGTTCTGAAAGATCATCTGGATGCGGCGCAACTGGTCGGGGCGCCGCCGCTCGACGCTGCGCGGCAGGGGCGTGCCATCGCCGAGCGTGATCGCGCCTGCCGACGGGGGCAGCAGCCCGGCGATGGATTTCAGGATCGTCGACTTGCCGCTGCCGGATTCGCCCACCAGCCCCAGCGTCTCGCCCCTGGCCAGTTGCAGGTCGATCCCGTCGACCGTCGCCGGCGGGCGGGGCGCGCGGCGCAGGCGGTCGATCGGCCCCCGCTGATCGTACCGGATCGAGACGCCAAACAGGCTCAGCGCCTCCGGGCTGTCGGGCGGGCAGGGCTGCGGTTCGGTGCGCTTCGTGTCCGCCTCCAATCCCGCGACGTGATCGGGGTAGAGGCACCGTGTGATCTGCTCCTCGGGCCCGTCGATCATCGGCGGCCGCGCGGCGCGGCAATCACCAGTGGCCAGCGGGCACCGGGGGGCAAAGGCGCATCCCTGACGGGCCTCGGCCGGCCCGGGCGGGCGCCCGTCAAGCGCGCGGGGCAGGGTGGCTTCCCCAAGCCGGGGGATCGAGGCGAGCAGGCCGTGCGCGTAAGGATGGGCCGGGTTGCGCAGGACTGCGCGCACCGGCCCATCCAGCACCGTCTCGCCCGCATATAGCACCTGAACCCGGTCGCAGACCCGCGCGATCACGCCCAGATCATGACTGACATAGACCATCGCCATGTTGCGCGATGCGGCCAGATCGCGCAGCAGGTCGAGGATATGCGCCTGCGTGGTGACATCGAGGCCGGTAGTCGGTTCGTCCAGCAACAGCGCGTCCGGCTCTCCGGCAAGCGCCATGGCGACGGCCACGCGCTGTTGCTGCCCGCCCGACAGCTCGTGCGGGTAACGGCGCAGCATCACGCCGGGATCGGGCAGCCGCACCTGCGCCAGAAGCTCCTGCGCGCGACGGCTGTATTCGGCTTCGGGCAGGTCGCAATGCAGGTGCAGCGCCTCGCGGATCTGCCGCCCGATGCGCATGGTCGGGGTCAGCGCCTGACCGGAGTTTTGCGGGATGAGGCCAAGCTGCCCGCCCCGGATGCGCGAAAGGTCGCGGTCCGAACGTTCGAACATGTCGGCCCCGTCATAGATCACCTCGCCCGACATCTTCTGCAGCCCGTGCTTGAGATAGCCCATGGCCGCGAGCGCCAGCGTGCTCTTGCCCGAGCCGCTTTCGCCGACGATGCCGATGCTTTCGCCCGGGTGGACCGTCAGATCGACCTCGTGCAACACCGGCAGCATCGCGCCCGCGCGCCCGCGAAACCCGACGCACAGTTTTCGAATGTCGATCAGCGGGGCGGCGCCTGCCATGTCAGATGACCGCCTTGCGGCTGTGGTCGAGGCCGAGCGTCTTGGCGAGCGCGTCGGCGGTCAGGTTGATCCCGATGATCAGCGTGGAAAGTGCGATCACCGGCGCGATCACACCCCACGGGGCAAGCGACATGTAGATCCGCGCATCCGACACCATCAGCCCCCAATCCGGTTTCGGCGGCGACACGCCGAAGCCCAGAAACGACAGCGCCGAGAACGCCAGAAGCATCCAAGACCAGCGCATCGCGCCCTCGACCAGCAGCGTGTCGGTCACGTTGGGCAGAAGCTCGCGCCGCACGATCGACAGGGGGCTGTGCCCGCGCGCCCGCGCCGCCGAGATGAAATCGCGGGCCACCACCTCATGTGCGGCGGCGCGGGCCACGCGGATCACCGGGATGCCGAAGAAGAACGCCAGCGTCGGCATCAGCACCTCGCCCCCGGTTCCGAACACGGTGATCAGCACCAGAAGCGGCAGGATGCCCGGAAGCGCGAGGACTGCATCCACCAGTCGCATCGCCACCTCGTCGCGCCATCCGCCTTTCAGCCCGAGATAGACACCCAGCCCCCCGCCCCAGACAAGGGCGACTGGCGTGGCGGTGCCGGTGACCAGAAGCGCCTCGCGCCCGCCAAGAAGCACGCGGGTCAGAACGTCGCGTCCAAGGTGATCGGTGCCCAGCCAATGCGCCGCCGACGGCCCGGCAAGGGTCTGCGCCGAGTCCATCGACGTGTATTCATAGGGCACGATCCATGGGCTGATCAGGGCGAGCGCCAGATGCAGGGCCACCAGCGTCAGCCCGATCACGCCGGAGAGCCGGCCGAGCATGGCGCGCAGGGTTTCGACACCGCGCGCGCCGCGTCTCAGGCTGCGACCCGCCCTCACGTGCGTCTCGCCTGATGGCTGCGCAGACGCGGGTTGAGCATCAGGCTGAGCAGATCGGCGGCGAGGTTCACCCCGATATAGGTCAGCGCCACGATCATCGTGATCGCCTGCACCACCGGCAGGTCCCGGTCCGAGATGGCATCGACCAGCAGCCGCCCGATGCCGGGATAGTTGAACACGACCTCGACCACCACGACCCCGCCCAGAAGCCACGCGATGGTCAGCGCGATCACGTTGATCGCCGGCAACAGCGCATTGGGCAGGGCGTGGCGAAACACCATCCGCCAGTAGGGCACGCCCTTGAGTGTGGCCATCTGCACGTAATCACCCGCCATCACCTCGATCACGGAGGCGCGCACCATGCGCATGACATGCGCGATCATCAGCATGGTCAACACCGTGGCGGCAAGGATGAACTCCGGAAAGAACGCCAGCGGCGGCGCATCGGCCGGGGTCAGCACGATCGCCGGCACCCAGCCCAGCCAGATCGCGAAGATCAGGATCAGGATCGTTGCGGCGACGAATTCCGGGATGGTCATGGCGAAGATAGCCCCCACCGACAGCACGATATCCGGCCAGCGATCGCGCCACAGGCCGGCGATCACGCCGGCAAGAAGCGACAGCGGAATGCCGACGGCGAGCGCGCCCGCCGCCAGCAACAGGGAATTGCGCATGCGGTAGCCCACCAGTTCCGAGATCCGTTCCTGACCGCCGGCCGAAACCCCCAGATCGCCGCGGAGGATACCCCCGGCCCATTCGACGTAGCGGATCAGCGCGGGTGTGTTGAGGTCCATTACCTCGCGGCACCGGGCCAGTGCCTCGCCGAACGCATCCCGCGCCAGAATGGCGGTGCAGGCATCACCCGGCAGCGCCTCGACCCCAAGAAAGATGATGACCGACACCAACCAGATCGTGACCAGCCCGAGGGCAAGGCGCCGGATAATCAATGCTGTCACGATCCGCGCCTCCCCGCGCCGTGTGAGGTCTGTTGTGCGCACACTAGACCGGCATGCGGGACCGCGTCGAGAGGGTCCATGGCGAGCGAGGCGACCGCGTTGCGACCTCAGCCCGGCATGTCCCAGGGGATGCGGTTGATCGCCTCTGCATGCCAGCCCGCGCCGTGGCGGTGAAGCTCTGTCACCGACAGGTTGTCGATCTTGTGCCCGAAAGCCTCGTAGGCGGTGATCCCGAGGGCGGTCTGTACCTGCGTCAGGATCGCCCCCATATGCGCGACGGCGACGATATCGCGGCCCGGATGCGCGCGGCAGAGGTGATCGACCCTGCGTGTGACCCGGGCTGCGACCTCGTGCCAGCTTTCGCCGCCGGGAGGCCGGATATCGCCGGGCTGTTCCCAGAAGGCGCGCAAATGGTCCTGATCGGGGATGGTGTCGAAGGCCTGCAACTCCCAATCGCCGAAATGGATCTCGCGCAGATCGCGCACGTCGGGCAGGCGGATGCGCGGCCCGGCGATGGCATCGGCGGTGGCGCGCGCCCGCACGAGATCCGAGGATATGACCAGCGCGTTTTCGGGCAGATGCGCCGAAAGCCGCGCGATGCGCGCGGTGTCGCCGAGATCGGCGGGCAGATCGGACCAGCCCACCATGGATCTGGCATGCGTGGGGCCGTGGCGCACCCAGAAGAAGCGGCTCATGGCATTTGTCCCTTCAGCACCTGCGGCAGACCCGCGATGACGTTGATCACCACGTCGGCGCGCGCCGCAAGGGTCTGGTTGAGACGACCCTGCGCGGTCTGGAACCGGCGCCCGAGCGCGTTGTCGGGCACGACCGAAAGGCCGACCTCGTTCGACACGACGACGACCGGAGCTGCACAATTATTCAGCGCGTCGATCAAATCCTGTGCTGCCGGCGACAGATCGCTTCCGGCCAGCAGAAGGTTGCTGAGCCACATTGTCGCACAATCGAGCAGCACCACCTCATCCGCGCCTGCGGCCGCGAGTGCCGGGCGCAGATCGCGCGGGGCCTCGACGGTGCGCCAGTCCGGGCCGCGTCTTTTGCGGTGCAATTCAAGTTTTTCAGCCATTTCTGCATCATGCGCCTCTGCGGTGGCGAGATAGACGCGCGCTTTCCCGGTGGCGGTGACCAGCGCTTCGGCATGGGCAGACTTGCCCGAAGCCGCACCGCCGAGAATGAGTGTCAGGGGTGGCATCATGCGCCTTTTGCCTCGCCTCGTTGTGATCCGGTGTTCCTCGAGCGGCGTAACACTTTGTACACATATACGGTAGAGTGCCTCGGCACCACTTGCATGACAGGGGAAACAAAATGCCACTCGATGCACCGCAGACAAGCAACATGTCCCGCACCGCCATGAAGGCGGAGATGCTGGACGCAGAGACCGAATTGGCGCTCGCCTATGCCTGGCGCGACCAGCGGGACGAGGCCGCGCTGCACCGTCTCATCAACGCCTACATGCGACTGGCCATATCGATGGCGTCGAAATTCCGTCGCTACGGTGCGCCGATGAACGATCTCATCCAGGAGGCGGGTCTGGGCCTCATGAAGGCGGCGGACAAGTTCGACCCCGATCGGGGCGTGCGGTTTTCCACGTACGCCGTTTGGTGGATCAAGGCCAGCATCCAGGATTACGTGATGCGCAACTGGTCGATGGTGCGCACCGGGTCGACCTCCAGCCAGAAATCGCTGTTTTTCAACATGCGCCGGGTACAGGCCCGGATCGAGCGTGAGGCGATGGCGCGCGGCGAGGAACTCGACGGCTACCAGTTGCGCGAGATGATCGCGCATGAGGTCGGGGTGCCGCTGCGTGACGTGGAAATGATGGAAGGGCGCCTGTCGGGGTCCGATTTCTCGCTCAATGCGACGCAATCCTCGGAGGACGAGGGGCGCGAATGGATCGACACGATCGAGGATGATGGCTCTCGCGGGGACGAACTGGTCGAAAAGGATCACGATCTTCAGGCCCTGCGCGACTGGTTGACCGATGCGATGTCCAATCTCAACGAGCGTGAGCGGTTCATTGTGCGCGAGCGCAAGCTGCGGGATGGGCCGCGTACACTCGAGAGCCTTGGCGAGGAGTTGAACCTCAGCAAGGAACGTGTGCGCCAGCTCGAGGCGGCGGCATTCCAGAAGATGCGCAAGGATCTCGAAAAGCACGGTGGAGAAGTGGAAAGCCTGCTGGCATGAGCATGCGCTGCCTTTTGACGGCACTCGCGATCTGCGCCGCCCTTCCGGGGGCGGCGCAGGACGTTTTTGTCCTTGGCGAGATCCACGACAACCCGCACCACCATGCCGAACAGGCCGATCATGTCGCGGAGTTGCAACCGGCGGCGATCGTCTTCGAGATGCTGACCGAAGACCAGGCGGCGCGCGTTACACCCGATCTGCGGAGTGATGCCGACGCTCTTGCTGCGGCGCTCGACTGGGACGCCGGCGGCTGGCCCGATTTTTCCATGTATCACCCGATCTTCTCAGCCGCCCCGGAGGCCGCGATATACGGTGCGCTGGTTCCGCGGGACGCTGCGCCGGTGGTGTTTGAGGATGGCCCGGTCGCGGCTTTCGAGGGAGATGCGGCGCGTTACGGGCTGGATCAGGACCTGCCCGAGAATCAGCAGGCCAAACGCGAGGCGTTGCAGATGCAGGCGCATTGCGATGCGCTGCCCGAGGACATTTTGCCCGGGATGGTCGCGGTGCAGCGCTTGCGCGATGCCGAGCTGGCGCGGGTGACCCTTCAGGCGATGGACGAAACCGGCGGGCCTGTCGCGGTGATCACGGGCAACGGCCATGCGCGTCGCGACTGGGGCATGCCCGCGATGCTGGAACGCGCAGCGCCCGATCTGGACATCTGGGTGCTTGGCCAGACCGAAGAGGATCGCCCTCTCGACGGTGATTTCGACAGGGTGAAATCCGCACCCGAACCCGATCGCCCCGACCCTTGCGCGGCGTTTCAGTAGCTGCGCGTGCTCTTGTGCAGGCGCGGTGTCGCGCCTAATGTCTGCGTCGAACGACAAGGATCGTCCATGCTCGGCTCGAAACGCATTCTTCTGATCATCGGCGGCGGCATCGCGGCGTTCAAGGCGCTCGACCTGATGCGCCGGTTGAGAGAACGCGGCGCCGCGGTCACGCCCGTCCTGACGCGGGCGGGGGCGGAATTCGTTACGCCTCTGTCGGTCTCGGCGCTGGCCGGGCGTAAGGTCTATTCCGACCTCTTCGATTTGACCGACGAGGCGGAGATGGGCCATATCGAGCTCAGCCGCTCCGCCGATCTGATTGTCGTGGCCCCAGCGACAGCAGATCTGATGGCGAAGATGGCACAGGGCCATGCGGATGATCTGGCCTCGACGCTGCTTCTGGCCACAGACACGCCGGTGCTGATCGCCCCGGCCATGAATGTCCGGATGTGGCAGCACGCGGCGACACAACGCAATCTCGCGACGCTGCAGGGCGACGGGATCGGCCTTGTCGGCCCGAATGCGGGTGACATGGCCTGTGGCGAATACGGGCCCGGTCGCATGGCCGAGGTGCCCGAGATCGTCTCGGCCATCGAGATCGCGCTGTCCGAGGGCCCTCTGAAGGGGCGCCGGATCGTGGTCACGTCGGGGCCGACGCATGAACCCATCGACCCGGTGCGCTACATCGCCAACCGCTCGTCAGGGGCGCAGGGAACGGCCATCGCCCGCGCGCTCGCAGCGCTCGGGGCCGAGGTGGTGTTCGTCACCGGTCCTGCCACGGTGCCGCCGCCCGACGGTGTCGAGGTGATCCGCGTCGAGACTGCGCGCGAAATGCTGGCGGCGGTCGATGCAAACCTGCCCGCCGATGTCGCGATATTCGCGGCGGCAGTGGCCGATTGGCATGTTGCGGGCCAAAGCGACCGCAAGATGAAGAAAACGGCCGACGCGATGCCGGTTCTGAAATTTGCGGAAAACCCCGACATCCTCGCGACGGTGGCGCATCGCGGCGTCGACCGGCCGCAACTGGTCATCGGCTTTGCCGCCGAAACACATGATGTCGTCGAACACGCCACCGCGAAACGCGCGCGCAAGGGGTGCGACTGGATTCTCGCCAATGATGTAAGCCATGCGACGGGGATCATGGGCGGCACGGAAAACGCCGTGACCCTGATCACCGAAGACGGGTCCGAAAGCTGGCCGCGCATGGGCAAGACCGATGTTGCGCGCCAGTTGGCGCACCGGATCGCGCAGGTGCTGGGCTGACACTTTTCGAGTATTTCTGGCAAGATGAAGGTGGCGGATGCTGACTGTCATGGTGCAATGGGATGAAGGCGCGGATCGCTCGTTCGGGCTGCCCGCCTATGCAACTGCAGGCGCGGCCGGAGCCGATCTACGTGCCAATTTTTCCGACCGGCGCGCGGTGGTTCTGACCTCCGGCGCGCGGGTGCTGGTGACTACGGGCCTGCGGATCGCGGTGCCTGCGGGGTATGAGGTGCAGCTGCGCCCGCGCTCCGGTCTGGCCCTGCGCCACGGCATCACCCTGCCCAACAGTCCCGGTACGATCGACAGCGATTATCGCGGACCTCTGGGTGTGATCGTGATGAATTGCGGGACGGAGCCGTTCGTAATCGAGCATGGCGCGCGCATTGCGCAGATGGTGGTGGCCCCGGTGATGCAGGCAAGGTTCGACGTCGTTTCCGATCTGGACGAGACACCGCGCGGGGCGGGCGGCTTTGGCTCGACAGGGGCGAACTGATGCTGCTGGTTCTGGTCATGGCGGCGGCTCTGTGGGGCGTGGGGGCGGCCATGGGTGCGCCCTGGCGCCAGAGGTGGGCGATGATTGCGGTTCTATGGGTGGCGGTGACGCTGGCGCATCTGGCGCTGCCCACGGGCCACCCCGTTCGAGCCGCCACGGGCGAGGACGCGGCGCTGTGGTTGTTGATCGGCGGCGCTGCGGGCGTCGTACTGATCTACCGCGCGGCCCTTGGCGGGTTGCGGGGCAGGGCAGAGGCGCGCGAGGCCAGAGCCGCGCAGGAGGTTGCTGACCAGACCGAGACGCCGCTTTTCAGCGCGGCGGAGCTTGATCGCTACGCCCGCCATATCGTGCTGCGCGAGATCGGTGGACCCGGGCAGAAGGCGCTGAAGGAGGCGCGCGTGCTGGTCATCGGTGCCGGCGGCCTTGGATCGCCTGCGATCCTCTATCTGGCGGCTGCCGGGGTGGGCACGATCGGCGTGATCGACGATGATGATGTCGAGAATGCAAATCTGCAACGGCAGGTGATCCATGACGATGCCGATATCGGTCGGCCCAAGGCGCAGTCCGCGCTTCAGCGGGTCGCGGCGCAGAATCCGAATGTCGTGATGCGCCCCTACCGCCGCCGTCTGACGTCCGAGATTGCCGCCGATCTTTTCGCCGATTACGATCTGATCCTCGACGGCACCGATAATTTTGACACGCGCTATCTTGCCAATACCGCGGCCGCAGCGCTGGGCAAGCCGCTGATTTCGGGGGCCCTGTCGCAATGGGAGGGACAGCTGAGCGTGTTCGATCCCGCAAATGGCACGCCTTGTTATCAATGCATCTTTCCCGAGGCGCCCGCGCCGGGTCTGGCCCCGTCATGTGCCGAGGCCGGCGTGCTCGGACCGTTGCCCGGGGTGATTGGCGCAATGATGGCAGTCGAGGCGATCAAGCTGATCACCGGGGCGGGGCAATGCTTGCGCGGCGAGATGCTGATCTATGATGCGCTTTACGGCGAGACGCGCAAGATCGGCCTGCAGCGTCGTACAGACTGTCCGATTTGCGGCATAAAAGGAGACCGAGATGACCAATCCCTTGCTGGCTGACTGGCAGACACCCTTTGCCATTGCGCCGTTCGACCGGATCAAGGACGACGATTTCGCGGCCGCCTTCGAGACGGCGCTGCGCGAGGCGCGAGCCGAGGTGACGGCGATTGCCGACAACCGCCAGCCGGCCAGTTTCGCCAACACCATCGAGGCGCTGGAGACGTCCGGCAAGGCGCTGGACCGCGTGCTGTCGGTGTTCTTCACGCTCGCCGGCGCAGACAGCAACGCCAAACGGCAGGAATTGCAGCGCGCCTTTGGGCCGAAGCTTGCCGCGCATGCGTCCGAGATTTACGGTAACAAGGTGCTGTTCGCGAGGGTCGAGGTGCTGTGGCAGGCGCGCGAGGATCTGGGGCTCACCCCCGAGGAGGACCGGCTGCTGATGCTGACGCATCGCGCGTTCCGCCGGGCCGGGGCGGCGCTGACCGGGGACGAGGATGCCCGGATGCGCGCGATCATGGCGCGGCTGGCAGAGCTTGGCACCGCGTTCACGCAGAACCTGCTGGTCGATGAGGCGGGCTGGCACATGGAACTGGGTGAGGCCGATCTCGACGGGTTGCCGGATTTCGTGATTGAGAGCGCCCGCGCGGCGGGGCGCGAAAAGGGGCTGGATGCGCCGGTCATCACCCTGTCGCGGTCGCTGATCGTGCCGTTCCTGCAATTCTCGTCCCGCCGGGATCTGCGGCGCCGGGCGTTTGAGGCTTGGACGTCTCGCGGTGCCATGGGCGGCGAGACCGACAACCGCACCGTCGCCCAGGAGGTTCTGGCGCTGCGGGCCGAGCGGGCGGCGCTGCTGGGCTTTGAGAATTTTGCCGCCTACAAGCTGGAAACAGAGATGGCAAAAACGCCGGATGCGGTGCGCGATCTGCTGATGTCGGTGTGGGAGCCGGCGCGCGCGCAGGCCGAGCGGGACGCAGAAACCCTGACCGCAATGATGCGCGCCGACGGGATCAACGGCGAACTGGAACCGTGGGACTGGCGCTATTATTCCGAGAAACGGCGGCAGGTCGAGCATGATCTGGATGAGGCCGCGCTCAAGCCTTATCTGTCACTCGACCGGATGATCCAGGCGGCGTTCGGATGTGCGAGCCGACTCTTCGGGCTCGAGTTCACACCGCTCGACGTACCTCTCTATCATCCCGATTGTCGCGCCTGGGAGGTGACGCGCGACGGGCGCCATGTTGCGGTGTTCATCGGGGATTACTTCGCACGTGCCACCAAGCGTTCGGGGGCGTGGTGTTCCTCCATGCGCGGGCAGGCCAAACGACCGCACATGCAGGGGCCGGTCGTGATCAACGTGTGCAATTTCGCCATGGGCGATCCCGCGCTGCTGAGTTATGACGATGCACGCACATTGTTTCACGAGTTCGGTCATGCGCTGCATCACCTTTTGTCGGATGTCACCTACGAGTCGCTATCGGGCACCTCGGTGGCGCGCGATTTCGTGGAACTGCCCAGCCAGCTTTACGAGCATTGGCTGGAGGTGCCGGAGGTTCTGGAACGCTACGCGACCCATGTCGAGACCGGCGCGCCGATGCCGCGCGATCTGTTGGAGCGACTGCTGGCCGCCACGACGCATGACATGGGGTTCCAGACGGTCGAATACCTTGCCTCGGCGCTGGTCGATCTGGACCTTCACGAAGGAGGGCCGCCCGACGATCTGATGGCCGCGCAGCAGTCGGTTCTGGACAGTCTCGGGATGCCGCATGCGATCGCGATGCGCCATGCCAGCCCGCATTTCGCGCATGTCTTTGCGGGCGATGGCTATTCCAGCGGGTATTACAGCTACATGTGGTCCGAACTCATGGACGCCGATGCCTTCGCCAGTTTCGAGGATGGCGAGGGGCCGTTCGATGCAGATCGGGCGCAGGCACTCGAGCGTCACATCCTGTCGCGCGGCGGATCAGCGGATCCGGTCGCGCTCTACGAGGCATTTCGTGGGCGTCTGCCGGGGGTGGAGCCCTTGCTGCGCGGGCGCGGCCTGATAGCCTGAGGCATGGGGGCTTTACCGTTCGTTATCTCGGTGTGGACCTTGAAGATGCGCTGACAATCTCGGAAGGCGTGGAAATCTGAAGTCGAGAGGCAGACGTCACGGGCTGTCCCTCAAACGGCCCGAGGCCGTACGCCGACGCGAACATGAACACAGCCATGCGTCCGCAGCCCCGTTTGTGGACTCGCGCCCCGGACTTTTCTATTCCCCGCACTGTCACCCGGTCTCGAGGTCGCGGGCCTGATCAAGAATGGTCGGAAACAATCTTGCCATCGGAAATCTCGATACGCCGAGAACAAGCGGCGGCGATCTTGTCATCGTGGGTCGAGATCAGGAACGTGGTGCCGGCATCGCGGTTGATCTCACCCAGTAGGTCCATGACCTTTACCGCCGATGCGCGATCGAGATTGCCCGTCGGCTCGTCGGCGAGGATGAGCGCGGGATCGTTCATCAGGGCGCGCGCGACCGCCACGCGCTGTTTCTGTCCGCCCGAAAGCTTCGTGGTTCTGTAGCCGATCCTGTCGGCCAGTCCGACGCGATCCAGCATTTCGGTCGCGCGGCGCCGCGCGGCGGGCCGTTCCCGCCCTTCCCGAATCGCGCTGGGGAACATTACGTTCTCAAGCGCCGTGAAATCCGGGAGCAGATTGTGGAACTGGAACACAAAGCCGATATGGCGGTTGCGAAACGCGGTCAGCATCGCATCATCCGCGGCGAACAGATCCTCGTCGAGCATCCGGAACTGACCGGAACTGGGGCTCAGAAGCGTGCCGAGAATGTTGAGAAGCGTGCTCTTGCCCGACCCTGATGCCCCGATCAGGGCGGTCATCTCGCCGGTTTGCAGACTCAGGTCGAGGCTTTTGAGGACATGGGTCGCGGTCTCGCCCGACCCGAAGGTCTTGTCCAGATTGCGGAGTTGCAACAACGCATCGGATGGCCGCACGGCTGTCATTGGCCAATCGCCTCGACCGGGTCGATCCGCGAGGCCGCGCGGGCCGGCAGAATCGCGGCCAGCGTCGCGGCGAGTGTTGTCAGCGCAATGCCCAGCCCGATCGAACCTTGTGTGACGTCGATTGGCAATTGTCCGGGCTGAACGTCCTCGATCGACGGGAACGGTACGAGGGCGACAAGGCCGAGGATACCTCCCGAGATTCCACCGATCAGCCCTATCAAAGCCCCCTGGGTCACGAACACAACCACGATGAAGCCTTGCGTCGCCCCCATGGCGCGCATGATCCCGATCTCGGGGCGACGCCGATAGGTCGTCAGCATCAGCGATGAGGCGATGCCGATCACGATGGTGATCATCGCGAAGCTCTTGAGTACCAGCCCGGTGCGGGCCTGCGCGACCAGCGCGTCGAAAAGTTGCTCCGAGGTTTCGGTCCAGGGCGTCGCATTCAACCCGGTCGCGGCCTCGATGCGCGCCGCGGTGCGCGGTGCCGCGTTGAAATCCTCCAGCCGGATCGCAATGCGCGAGACCGTGTTCGGGCTGTCGAAGAGCGCGCGGGCGGTCGTGATGTCGATGAAGGCCGCAGCCCCGTCGATCTGGCCCGCCCCGATCCGGAACACGCCGCCGACCGTCAGTGTGACGCTGTTGCCGGTGTCACCCCGAAGCACGACGGTTTGCCCCACCGACAGGCCCAGATCGTCGGCCAGGGTCGCCCCGATCAGCAGCGTATCTCCGGTCAGGCGCGCCGTGCCGGTCTGCATGGCGCGGTCGAACCGGATGATCGCGTTCAGCCGGTCAGGCTCCAGCCCGCTGACGGAGACGCGCTCAACCCTCTCACCCCGAATCAGCACGGCACCGCCGTCCACTTCCAATGTGGCATCGGACACGCCGTGGAGCGTCTCGATCACGTCACGAAAAGAGCCGGCGTCGAGGATGCCGGTCTCGCGGCGGGTGGAGGGCTGCCGCACGACCAGAGCCGTCTCACTGGTGTTCCGGGACAACAGCGGCGGGTCGGCCTCGGTGGCCTCGACGGTCACATGGGCGAGGTTTCCGAGCGTCCGGTTGACCAGCAGATCCGCCAGCCCGCCGATCAGCGCGCTCATGAAGATGAAGATGAAAACCGCCATGGCGACGCCCGAAGCCAGCAATGCGGTCTGGCCGATATTGGCCGTCAGGTACCGCAGCGCGATCTTGAACGCGTAGGGCATTTATGGGCCTGTCCCGTCGTCCTGTGGCGTCACGCGGTCGCCATCTGCGATGCCCTCGGGCATCAGAATGATCGTCGCGCCTTCGGCAAGGCCGTTCGTCACCTGCACGCGGTCTGCGGGCCAGTCGATGATATCGATGGGCGTTCTGACGGCGCGCCCGTCTTGCAGGACGAACACCGCCGGGCCATTTTCAGCGCCGTCCAGCAGCGCCGTCCGGGGCACCGTGAGCGCGTCCGCCACGCGCGCCACCTGGATGTTCACCACGGTGGTCAATCCGGTCGGGGCCTCGGGGGGCGTGTCAAACGCGACCTTCAGGCGCACGCCGCCGGTGACCGGATCGACCTCGTCGGCGATGAACGCGACCTGCCCGGCAAGGACATCCTCGCGCCCGGTCAGTTGCAGATCCGCGCTCTGTCCGGTGCGCAGCACGGCGGCGTAGGTTTCATCGACCTCGACCTCCACATGAACCGGATCCAGATCGGCGAGGCGCATCAGCACCTGTGCAGGGTCAACCATATCGCCGGCATCCACCGACCGGGTCAGGATCTTTCCCCCGAATGGCGCCGTTATCTGAAAATCGGACAAGCCGTCTTGCGCCTGCTCCAATGCCGCGGTCAGCCGCTCGACCTCTTTTTCGGCGCGCTGCAGCGCCAGCTCGGCGTCCTCGCGCGCCTTGGCGGGAATGCTCGCACCGAGGGCCTCGGCGCGGTCCGCGTCCGACTGCGCGGCCTGCCGTGCCAGGATCGCGGCATCAAGCGAGGACCGCGCCTGGCGCACCGCAAGCTGCTGGCGGCTGTCGTCAAGCGTCAAAAGCAGATCCTCTGCGGCCACCCGATCTCCCTCGGAAACCAGCACGGCCTCCACCCGCGCGCTGGTCGCAGCCGTGATGTTGACCTGGGCCTCGGCGGCGGTGCGCCCGGTCACCGCAAGAACGCGGCTGACCGGTCCCGCGTCGAGTGTCTGCACGGGAACCGAGGGCGGGCCGAGCCCACTGCCCAGGGTGAGCCAGAGCACGCCCGCCGCGATCAGGCTCGCGGCAATGGCAATCAACCCGATGCGTCGTGTTGACCGTGACGTGGTGCGAGCTGATAGGGGCTGCGCAACCGGCACAAGGCTGTTTCCGTCACCCGTGGGCTCTGGCAGTGGCACGTCCTTGTCCAGTTTGCCGGGATCGGGGTCACGTCGGTTGTCCATAGCATATAACTATAAGCCCATTCGCATTGGCAAAAGCGGAAATTGAAAGGCGAAAAAACACGACGAGACCGCAGGGTTGATGAGCAAAAGCCACGCTTACGTGCTCAATGCCTCGAGCCCTGAGCCGATATGTCATATGCTTATGGTCATTTGATAAACCCGTCACTTGTAAACCTTACTGACGGCGCGTGACCGCACAAACCCATCAACAACCTCATTTTTCCAACCAAAAACAATCAGGTGACGATAGCGAGCCACAACGAGATCGTTTGCCTTGGTCTGCATTCTGGTCTTTGGTCAGGAGGTGCCAGACCCGCAAGATTTCCACCCGACTGTGGGTTGGGGCATGGTTTCCTGAGGCAGTTCATAGCGTTATTTTTCCATCGAACGAGAATAGACCATGGACGACAAGAACAGCTAGAGATCTTGCGCGACGGAGGCCACGGCCCCGTCGGTGCGCGCCCACAACGCTGGCCAGGACCATCGTCTTCTTGCCGAAACGATTATTCACGTCATCGAGCGCCACCATCAGGTCGGATGACCTGCGCGGCGCATTGAACAGGGTGCGTGACCTTCTGTGCAGACCGGAATTGCTCCTTCGGACAATCCCGTAATGGATTGATATGGGCAGCCCTGCCGCAAGACGCGTTTCGTGTCTCCTGCCGTGCGGCGCAAGCGGCTGTTTTCGGCTCCAAGTCGCAGGTCTTTCGCCTTTTGGGGGCACCTTTTGGTTGTGTGCACGGCCCGGCTGGCGCACGGTCGAGGCGCATAGAAAAAAAGGCTCGCACGCCCGTGATTAAGATCCTTCACACTGCCGATATCCACTTGGACGCGCCGCTGCGCTCACTGGCCCTTCGGGATGAAAGCCTGCGCGAAGCGGTTCATGCCGCGACGCGGGCGGCGCTCGTCAGAATTGTCGATGTGGCGCTGTCGGAGCGGGTGGCAGCGCTGCTGATCGCAGGGGACCTGTTCGACGGCAAGGCGCGCAGCGCCCGGACCGCGGCTTTCCTGACGGCGCAGTTTGACCGCCTGCGTGCTGCAGAGATCAATGTCTTCTACATCAAGGGGAACCACGACGCCGAAAACCCGATCACCGGCGCGCTGGACCTGCCGAACAATGTTCATGTTTTTGATGCGCGCGGCGGCAAGGTGCAACTGGCCGACGATCTCTGGATCCACGGGGTCAGCTTTGCCGACCGTCACGCGCCCGAGAGCCTCTTGCCGCGTTTTCCCGCCCCGGTGCCAGCGGCGGTCAATATCGCCATGCTGCACACATCGCTTGCGGGCGCGGCGGGGCACGATACCTATTCGCCCTGCACAGTGGCCGATCTTGCCGTGATGGGGTTTGATTACTGGGCGCTTGGCCATGTGCACAAACGGCAGGTCCATTCCGAGGTGCCCTGGGTGGTGATGCCCGGCATGCCGCAGGGCCGTGATATCGGCGAGGCGGGTGCGAAATCCGCCACACTGCTGACGGTGTCCGAGGGGCGTATCGAGGTAGCCGAGGTGCCAACCTCGGCGGTGGTATTCACAGCCGCGACGCTGGATATCACAGAGGTGGACAGCGACGATACCCTGCGAACGATGCTGCGCGACCATCTGCGGGGTGTCGCCGACGCGCTATCCAGCGAGGCGGGCGTCGTGCGCCTGACGCTGGTCGGCACGCCACCCCGCCATTGGCAGATCCTGCGCGATCAGGACATATGGGCCGAGGCTGTCTCTGCGCTGGCGCGCGACACAGGGCGGCTCTGGCTGGACACGTTGCGGCTGGAATTCGACGCGCCGTTGGCGGCAGGCCACCGGGGCAGCGCCACGGATGAGCTTGCCGTGCTCATGGCCGCGATACGGAACGAGCCCGGGTTCTCCGCCACCGCCCGCGCCGAGATCGAGGAGGTGATCGGCGACCTGCCGCACGCGGTGCGCACCGCGCTCATGCCCGACGCGGCCGCGGTAGAGGCCCTGACCGACAGCCTCGCCAAATCGGGCGCGCGTCGGGTGCTGGCGCGGATGAAGGGGGCCGAGGGCTGATGAGGCTGCGCAGGCTCTCGCTCGACCGGTTCGGCCATTTCACCGACCACGCGATTGACTTCGGGGCCGCAGGCGACCGGCCGGACTTTCACATTGTGTATGGCCCGAACGAGGCGGGCAAGACCACCATGATGGAGGCCGCGCTGCGCCTGTTCTACGGGTTTCCTCACCGCGACCCTTATGCCTTCAAGCATCAGCGCGCGAACCTGCAGGTCTCGTGCGAGCTGGAGATCGGCGGCGAGACACGCGCCTTCACCCGTCTGCCCAAGCGCAGTGGCGCGCTGGTGGATGACGCGGGCACCGCACTGCCTGAGGCCGCGCTGGCCGCGCACCTGGGTGGTCTGGGCGAAGCGGATTACCGGAACCTTCTGTGTCTTGACGACGACACGATCGAACGCGGCGGCGAAGAGATAGCACAGGCGCGCGGAGATACCGGTCGGCTGTTGTTTTCCGCCGCCGCCGGCGTGGCGGACCTGAGCACGGTGCTCGACGGCGTGCGCGAGGAGGCCGACACGATCTGGCGCAAGCGTGCCAGCAAGACGCGCATCGCCGCGTTGAAGCGTGAAGTGGCCGAAGTTGAAAGGGATATTCGCAAGCACGATGTCACCGCAAGCGCCTGGCGCGAGCTGAAAAAGGCGCAGGCCGAGGCAGAGGCGGCAGAGGCCACGGCGCGCGCGATGCGCAACGATTTGCACAAACGCGCCGCCGATCTGGCCGCGCGGCGCCGCGCGCTGCCGCTGCTGGCCGACCTAGATGCGCTGGACGCGCGGCTCGAGCCCGTTGCCGACTATCCAGCACGGCTCGATTTCGACCCCGAAACGCTCGTCACGCTCAAGGCCGAACAGACCCGCGCCGAGGGTGATGTGGCGCGTCTGACGACCGAGATAGAGACGTTGGCCGCGCAGCGCGAAGCGTTAGCCCTGTCGCCCGCCTTTGTCGCGCTGGCCGAGGATCTGGACGCGCTGGAAGATCTTCGCGCGCGCGACCGGGCCAATGCGCTGGACCTGCCGCGCCGCCGCGATCAACTGGCCGCAGCCGAGGCGGCCATGGCGCGTGCCGCCCGCGATCTGGGCGCGCCGGAAGCCTGCGACCCGGAGACCCTCGTGCCTACCCCCGCGCAAATGGCCGATTTCGACGCCGCGCGCGACCGGCTGCGCAGCGCCCGCACAGCGGTGGACACCGAGGCGCGGGAGGTCGCCGAGCTGACGGAACAGCGGGACCACGCGCGGGTCGAACTGGACCGGCTGAGCGCGCAAAGCCAGGCGCATGCGGATATCGGCGCGATCCTTGCCCGGCACGAGGCGGAAACGCTGATGCCGGCCCATGGCTCCGCGATGCAGGCGATCAGCAGCGCCAAGGAAACCGCGCGCAGGGCGCTGGATACTCTGGCCATGGGCACCGTCCGTTTCGACACGTTGCCCGATTGCCCGATGACGGCCGCCCACGCCCGCGAGTTGGCCGAGGCGCAGGACAGCTTGCGCCAGCAGATTGCACAGGAGTGCGTGAGCCGCGCCCAGCACCAAGAGGATATCGCCGCGCGGCATGCGCAAGCCGGTGCGCTGCTTGGCGACGGGCGGCTGGTCGCGGACGCGCAGGCTGCCGCGATGATCGCCGAACGGGACCACAAGTGGCAAGCGCATCTCGAGGCGCTGACCGAAGATACCGCACGGACCTTCGGGGCCGCAATGCAGGCACTGGATGCCGCGCAAGAGGCCCGCCTCACCCATGCCAGCGACCTCGGCCAGCTGCGACAGATCCTGCAGGCGCAGGCCGAGGCACAGGCCCGCGCTGATCAGGCCTATGCGCGGTTGGCCGAACATCGAGCCGCAGAGGACGCTATCGCGGCCGAGGTGACTGCCGCCGCCACCTCAGTGGGCCTGCCCGCCCCGATACGCCCCGCCGACTGGCTGGACTGGGTGACGCGCTACGGCGCCGTGCAGGAGGCGGAACGCGCCGCCGCGCTCGTACAGGACACGCACGGCGCGATGCTGGCCCGCGCGCAGGCCTTGCTGGAGGTGCTGACCCCGCATCTGGACCTCGCCGCACCGGATCCGGCCCGCGCCGTGGCCGCCGCGCGCCGCATGGCGGAAGCGCAGAAATCGACGCGTCAAACGCTTGAAACAGCGCGCGACACGCTGCGTCGGGCCGAGGCTGACCTCGCCGCGCGGGTCGAAAAACACGCCACATGCCAGCAAGAAGCCGACAGCGCAGAGGAGGCGTGGCGCGCGCGTGTTGCCGACAGCCTTGGCGATGCGGTCGCGCCGGAGACCTTGCTCTCCGCGCTCGACCCGCTGCGCAGTCTCGTTGCGCAAGATGAAAAACGCGCCGAGGCCGCGCAGCGCGTAAACACGATGGAGCGCGACCAGACACTTTTTGCCGAAAGGATAGCGGCGCTCGCCGGGCAACACGACCTCCCCCCCGGGAACACGCCCGCCGACACCTTCGCCAGACTGCGCGCCATCTCCGAGGCCGCCCGCGCGGCAGCGACGCAGGCGCAGGATCTCGCCGCGCGAAAAGAGATGGCCCAAGAGGCGCGGGCCCAGGCCAAGCGGCGGCTGGACGAGATCGCCCGGACGGCCGCGGAACTGGGCCGCGCCTTTCCGCAGGGCCCGGCGGTGGACACGCTCGACGCGTTGCGCGCAACCGCGCATCAGGCCAGCGAAGTGATCAAAGACCGCGAGGCACAGGCCGCGCTGACCCGCCGGATCATGTCAGAGCTGGGCGCCGGGGATCTGACCACAGCCCGCGATCGGCTGGAGGGTGCGGATCCCGTCGCGCTCGAAGCCGAGGCCGAAGGCTGCAAGGCCGACCTCGACCGCGCGGAGACCGCTCTGACCGACGCGACCGAGTCCCGGGTGACCGCCCGGCAGGCGGTGGCGCAGGTGACGGGTGAAGCCAATGTCGCCACGCTAACCGAGCGCCGCGCCACGCTGGAGCTGGACCTGCAAGAGGCGGCGAGCACCCATCTGGAACTCTCGCTGGGACACGCACAGGCCGAGGCGGCGATCCGGCGTTATCGCGATACCCATCGCAGCGGCATGATGGCCGCGACCGAACGCTGCTTTGCCGCGCTGACGCTAGGTGGCTATACCCGCCTCACGACGCAACCCGACGCCGCTGGCGAGGCGCTGCTCGCCGTCGATACCACGGGAACCGCCAAGCGGGTGGCCGAGAT
>JAWLFT010000017.1:0-41737 GCA_041685435.1 Roseovarius sp. | reverse complement strand
GTCTCGGCCCATACATGGAGCCGCGACAGGATCATAGCAGAGATCCTGCCGAAGCTTCAGGATACGGCCAACGCCATTTCCCCCACCTTCCGCACGCCGAGCGCAGCGCCACCCTCGGCCACCGATCCATGAAAGGTGGCCAGCCCGGGTGTCAATCCGGTCCCGGGCTGATCTGCCATCCACCATCCGCGGTCCGGCAACGCCAGGTGCGATAGGTGATCGGCTCGGGCCGTCTCACGGTGGCCACGCGGTGCACCAGTTCGGCGCAGTTACCCTCGATCCGGCCGAGCGTCACTGCCCCCTTGGATCGACTCGCAGGGTTGCTCCAGCGCCGCGCGTCGCCGGTTTGCCCGAGCGGGTCGACCAGCTGCAGCGCGGCGGTTTCCATCACCGATACATCCCCCGGCACCAGCCCCGCAGTCTCCAGCATCTTGCCAAGGCTGCGCGCCTGCGTCTCTCCGCCGAAGGTAGCCGGCATCGCAAGCAGCGCCGCAAGAATCAGATTTGAAGGTTTCATCGACTCGATCCTTTTGCTCTCTGTGCCCCGACTACGTCACTTTGCAGCCGATCTGTCCAGCCGCAATGCCCCGCCCTCTGGCCATCTCAGGGGATGGCTCTCGCATAAAGCCGCGCCAGCGTCAGCGGCGTCAGATACATCGGGATCTGGAAACACCCGACGAACAGCAGCAGATCGTCGGCCATGCCGGCCGGCACCGCAGCAAGAAACAGCGCCAGGTTGCGGTTTCCCGCCACGATCGCCATCGACGGGGCGATCGAGACGGCCCCTGCCCCGCGAAACGCCGCCCAGACGGAAAGCTGCGTGGAGAAATTCAGCACCAGCACAAGCCCGAGGATCCACCACAGCGCCGGATCACCGGACATCAGTGCCGGGCCGACCGCCGACATCAGCGCGATCACCACGATTCCCATGCTCAGCGCCATGAGCCCGTCGATGCCAAGCTGGGCGCGCGGCGCGCGCAGGCTGGGCCACACAAGCCGCACCAGTAGCGCACCACCCCCGGCGACAAGGATGATCGCCAGAATCCGCCCGGCCGCGAGCAGCGTCGCGGCGGGGTCTGGAAAGATCGGCATGACCCAGAACACGGGCAGGACCGTCAGCGGCAGCAGCGCGGTTCCCACGACCAGCGCGCGCAAGGCGGGCATCGGATCGGCCCCTGACAGGATCGCCAGCCCCGGACTTCCGGTGATCGGGCTGGCCGCAAGCGCCAGCACCACGCCGAGCCCGATGATGCTGTCCTGCCAGCCAATCAGCGCCAGCACGGCAAGGGCGGCCAGCGGCATCACCGTCTGAAAAAGCACCGCCATGCCGAGATAAAGCGGCACGTCGCGCTTGCGCGGACGGGCGGCATCGGTGCCGATGCGCAGCGTGGACAGAAACAGCATCGACGCGATCAGCGGCACGATCAGAGGCTGCATCAGCTGCGCCAGAGCCGGCCAGCCGATCCCGATGACGAGCCCCGCGATCAGCACCAGCCGCCCGTGGCGCGCCACCCAAGCCAGCATCACACCGCCGCCCCCCTCACCGCGACATCATCGTGCCCGGAAGCCACAGGGCGATCTCGGGGAAGACCGACAGCACCGCGGTCGCCAGCACGAGGATCAGAAAGAACGGCAGCGCCATCGCTGCGATCTCGAAGATACCGCGCCCGGTGATGGATTGCAGCACGAAGAGATTGAACCCCACCGGCGGCGTGATCTGGCTCATCTCCACGACCAGCACCAGAAAGATGCCGAACCAGATCGGATCGATCCCCGCGGCGGTCACCATCGGCAGGATCACCGATGTGGTGAGCACCACGATCGAGATCCCGTCGAGAAAAAACCCCAGCACGATGAAGAACACCAGCAGCGCCGACAGCAGCGCGAATTGCGAATACCCCTGCTCGCCGATCCATGCGGCCAGCAGGCGCGGGATGCCGGTGAACCCCATGGCCACGGTCAGGAACGACGCGCCGGCGAGGATGAAGGCGATCATGCAGGTGGTCATCGCGGCCCCGCGCAGCGATTGCGTGAAGCTCGACCTGTCCAGCCCCCCGGTCAGCCCGGAGATCCCCAAGGCCCCCGCCACGCCGATCACGGCGGCCTCGGTCGGCGAGGCGAGACCGCCGTAAATCGACCCGATCACCGCCACGATCAACAGAACCGTCGGCAAGAGCAGCCTGAGCGCGCGCGCCCGGTGGCGCAGGGTCGGGCGCGGCTCTGGCGCCGGCACGCGGTCGCGGTGCAGCAGGGACCACAGCATGACGTAGCCCGCAAACATACCCGCCAGCATCAGCCCCGGCAGCAACCCCGCAAGAAACAGCCGCGCAATGGATTGCTCTGTCGCCGCGCCGTAAACGATCAGGATGATCGAGGGCGGGATCAGAAAGCCGAACGTACCCGATCCGGCCAGCGTGCCGATCGCCATGCGCATGTCATAGCCGCGCGATTTCAGCTCGGGCAGCGACATGCGCCCCACCGTTGCCGTCGTGGCCGCCGACGACCCCGAAACCGCGGCGAACAGCGCGCACCCGAGGATGTTGACGTGCAACAACCCGCCCGGGAGGCGCCGTATGAATGGCGACAGCCCGGTGAACAGATCCGAGGACAGCCGCGACCGGAACAGGATCTCACCCATCCAGATGAACATCGGCAACGCCGTCAGATCCCAGACGTTGAGCGACCCCCAGATCTTGGTCGCAAGGATCGACCCCGTCGGCGCACCGGTCGCAAGCTCCATCGCCACGATCCCGACGGCAAGCAGCGCAAACCCGACCCAGAGGCCAAGCAGAAGCAGACCGAACAGCACGACCAGAAGGATGATCGACAGCGTCGCGATATCCATTATCCCGGCCCTGCCTGCACGTCGCGCTCCCGCTCGGCCTTGCGAAAGGCCGGATCATGGCCGCGCAGGGCGGTGACAAGCTCGTCCACCAGCGCCACGGTGAAGATCACCAGACCGAAGGCCATCACGGTTTTCGGGATCCATAGCGGCACCACGACCTGCCCGTAGGACACCGAGCCGGCCCGGTAGGCGTCGAGCACGTCAAGGATCACGTACCACGCAGCATAGCCGGCAAGCCCGATGGCGATCACCAGCACGACTGCCGCCAGCACGCGATTGCCCAAGGGGCCAAAGCCCCGCAGGATCAGCGTGACGCGCACGTGACCGGCGGATCGCAGCGTGGCGGGCAGCGCCAGAAAGGCCGCGGCCACGAACAGGAACCCGCCGAATTCTGCAACGGATGGAATGGACATGCCCATCCGGGCCATGCCGAAAGCCGTCAGCGCCTGATCGATGACCCGGCCCAGCACCTGAATCATCACCAGCGTCGCGATTGTCACCATCGCAAGGCACGCCCCTGCAAGAGCGGCACCATAGACCGTATCCAGAGCCTTGCGCATCGCGCCCTCCTGCCGATCGTCTCATTGAAAACAGGTGCGGGCGGATCGTTCCCGATGCCGCCCGCACCGAGGCGTCAGTTCTCGAGGTTCTCGCGATAGGCGTCGATGACGGCCTGTCCCTCGTCACCCGCATCTTCGAGCCATTCGGCGGTCATCGTCTCGCCGACCTCGGCCAACCGGGCACTCAGCGCGTCCGAGGGCTGCGACACCTCCATGCCACCCTCGACCAGTTCGGCGATCTTCTCTTCGGTTTCTTCCTTCGACATCTCCCATCCACGCGCCTCGGCCTCGGCCGCGGCGTCCATCACCGTCGCCTGCATCTCGTCCGAGAGACCGTTGAACACATCCGAGTTCACCAGAATGATGTTCTTGGGCAGCCAGGCCTGCGTGTCGATGTAATGCGACACGAAATCCCACGCCTGCGCGTTGGCCCCCGTGGAGGGCGAGGTGATCATCGCCTCGACGCGCCCCGTCGAGAAGGCGGTCGGGATGTCGCCCTCTTCGACCTGCGTGGGGTTGGCGCCCAGCAATTCCGCCAGTCGTTCGGTGGCGACATTGTAGGCGCGAAAACTCAGCCCCTCCATCTGCGCGGGCTCGGTGACCTCCTCGCGCAGATAAAGGCTCTGACCCGGCCACGGCACGGCGTAAAGCACCGTCAGCCCTTCCGCTGCGAGCTTTTCCTCGACGGCGGGCCGCGACGCCTCCCACAGCGCCTCGGCCTCTTCATAGCTCGAGGCGAGGAACGGGATCGAGTCGACACCGAAAATGGGATCTTCGTTGGCCATACGCGACAACAGGATCTCGCCGATCGGCACAAGCTGCTGGCGGACGGCGTCCTTGATCTCGGCATGGCCGAACAGCGAATTGGCGGAATGCACGGTGATGTCCAGTTCGCCGTCCGTCGCCTCGCGCAGATCATCGGCGAATTGCATGATGTTCTGCGTGTGAAAGATGGCGTCGGCGTAAGGCGTGGGCATGTCCCAGTTCTGCGCCAGGGCCGGTGCGGCGCCAAGCGTCGCCGTCACAACGGCCCCCGCAACAAGATTCCGGCTGATGATGGTCATCGATATCTCCCTCTTTTTTCGTTTTTCCGAAACGCCGTGATGCGACGTTGAACAGGTGAGATGCTGAGCGCAAAGTCGTGGCTTGTCAACGAAGCGTATCCGCTTGAAACTGGCATCAATGAAACGGGAGCAGAGGGTAGACCATGACGGATGCGGGCAAGCGGTGGGATTTCTGGATCGACCGCGGCGGCACCTTCACCGATGTGATCGGGCGCGCGCCGGATGGCGCGCTGCACCCGCTCAAGCTGCTGTCGGAGAATGCCGAGGCCTATGACGACGCCGCCATCGAAGGCGTCCGGCAACTGCTGGAGGCCCCCGATGCCGCCACCATAGACCCCGACCTGATCGGCACCGTGCGCATGGGCACGACAGTGGCCACCAACGGCCTGCTGGAGCGCAAGGGCGACCGCACGGCGCTGCTGATCACGGCTGGCTTTCGCGACGCGCTGCGCCTTGGCTATCAGGCCCGGCCCGACATCTTCGCCAAGGAAATCATCCTCCCCGAGATGCTTTATGAGCGCGTGACCGAGGTGGACGAGCGCCTGCATGCCGATGGCACGGTCGAGACGCCGCTCGACGCCGCCAGCCTCGACGCCGATCTGAAGGCCCTGCAAAAGGACGGTATCGACGCGGTGGCCATCGTCCTGATGCACGCCTGGCGCAACCCCGAGCACGAGGTGGCCCTGGCAAGCCATGTCCGCGCCATGGGATTCAGTCAGGTCTCGGTCAGTCACGAGGTCTCGCCGCTGATCAAGCTGGTGGGGCGTGGCGACACGACCGTGGTCGATGCCTATCTTTCGCCCATGCTGGCCAGATACGTGGCACGCGTAAAGGACGCGCTTGGCGCCACGGCCGCGGGCGTGGCCGGCCCGACGCTGCAATTCATGATGTCCTCGGGCGGGCTGACGGCGGCCGAGCGGTTTCAGGGCAAGGACGCGATCCTGTCGGGTCCGGCGGGCGGCGTCGTGGGCATGGCGCGCACTGCCGAGATCGCCGGGTTCGAAAAGGTGATCGGCTTCGATATGGGCGGCACCTCGACCGATGTGGCGCATTTCGCGGGCGATTACGAACGCGCGCTCGATACCGAGGTCGCAGGTGTGCGGATGCGCGCGCCGATGATGCGCGTGCATACGGTCGCGGCGGGCGGCGGATCGATCCTGCATGCCGAACCGGGACGCTTTCGCGTCGGCCCTGATTCAGCGGGCGCCGATCCCGGCCCGGCCTGTTACCGGCGCGGTGGCCCGCTGACCGTGACCGATGCCAATGTCATGCTGGGCAAGCTCAACCCGGAGCTTTTCCCGGCCATCTTCGGCCCGGATCAGGATCAGCCGCTCGACCGCGACACCGTGGCCGGGCAGTTCAAGGCAATCGCATCCGAGACCGGCGAAGGCCGCTCGCCCGAGGAGGTCGCCGAGGGATTCATCCATATCGCCATCGAGAACATGGCCGGCGCCATCAAGAAGATCAGCGTGCAGCGCGGCTATGACGTGACGCGCTATCTGCTCAATTCCTTCGGCGGCGCGGGCGGGCAGCACGCGTGCCTCGTGGCCGATGCACTTGGCATGCAATCAATCCTGATCCATCCGCTTTCGGGTCTGCTGTCGGCCTATGGCATCGGGCTGAGCCAGGTCTTCACCACACGGCAAAAGGCGCTGGAGGTCGTGCTGGAAGAGGCCAGCCGCGAGCAGATCGACGACGCGGTCGAGACCTTGCGGGGCGAGGTTCTGGACGAGTTGCAAAAACAGGGCCTGCGGCGCGATGCCGTCGAGACGCGCGCCAAGCTGCACCTGAAATACGAAGGCACCGACACGGCCCTGCCCGTCGCCTTCGACGGGGCCGATCTCGCCGCCGCGAAAGCCGATTTCGAGGCCGCGCATGAGGCGCAGTTCAGCTTCGTCAGCCCCGAAAAGCGCCTGATGATCGAAGCCGTCGAGATGGAGGGGGTCGAGACCGAGACGACCGGAGCTCCGGAAGACGCCCAGCCAGAGACCGACGCGGAGGCCGGCAGCGACCGCCACGCGCCGCTCTTTTCCGGTGGGACATGGCACGAGGCGAAGGTGTTTCACCGCGAGGGGCTGAGGCCCGGCAACCGCCTGCGCGGCCCGGCGCTGATCATCGAGCCCAATCAGACCATCGTGGTCGAGCCGGGCTGGCAGGCCGCGATCACCGCCCGCGACCATGTGCTGCTGACCCGGTTTGAGACCCTGCGCCGCGACCACGCCATCGGCACCGAAAAGGCCGACCCGGTGCTGCTGGAAGTGTTCAACAATCTCTACATGAACATCGCCGAACAGATGGGCGTCGCGCTGCAGAACACCGCGCAATCGGTCAACATCAAGGAACGGCTGGATTTTTCCTGCGCGGTCTTCGATGCGTCGGGCGCGCTGGTGGCCAATGCGCCGCATATGCCGGTGCATCTGGGCTCGATGGACCGATCCGTGGAAACCGTGATCCGGCTCAACGGCGATGACGTGAACCCCGGCGATGTCTTTGCGCTCAATGCGCCTTATAATGGCGGCACCCATCTGCCCGACATCACCGTGGTCACGCCGGTCTTCGACGATGCCGGGGAGGCGATCCTGTTCTGGGTCGCCTCACGCGGGCATCACGCCGATGTCGGCGGCACTGCGCCCGGCTCGATGACACCGCTGGCCACCACTGTCGACGAGGAAGGCGTGCTGATCGACAATTTCCGCGTCGTGCATCGCGGCCGTTTCCGCGAAGACGCGCTGCGCGAGCTGCTGACCGATCACCCCTATCCCTGCCGCAATCCCGATCAGAACGTCGCCGACCTCAAGGCTCAGATCGCCGCCAATGCGCGCGGCATCGCCGAGTTGAGGCACATGGTCAGGGAATTCGGGCTGGACGTTGTGCAGGCCTACATGTCTCACGTGCAGGACAACGCCGCCGAGGAGGTGCGCCGCCTGATCGGCAAGCTTGACGATTGCGAATACGAATATCCCACCGATACCGGCCAGATGATCCGCGTGAAGATCACCGTCGATCACGATGCACGCGAGGCGCTGATCGATTTCACCGGCACGAGCGACGCGCAGGCCAACAATTTCAACGCGCCCGAACCGGTGACGCGGGCCGCCGTCCTCTACGTCTTCCGCGTGATGGTCGAGGCGCCGATCCCGATGAACGCGGGCTGCCTTGAGCCCTTGCGGATCCGCATCCCCGATGGCTGCATGCTGGCGCCCGAATATCCGCGCGCCGTGGTGGCCGGTAATGTCGAGACCTCGCAGCATGTCACCAACGCGCTGTTTGCAGCCCTCGGCGCGATCGCCAATTCCCAAGGCACGATGAACAACCTCACCTTCGGCAACGACACCTACCAGTATTACGAGACGATCTGCTCGGGCTCACCGGCGGGCCGGATGAACTCGGGTGCCGGGTTTCACGGCACCGACGGCGTGCATGTGCACATGACCAATTCGCGCCTGACCGATCCCGAGGTGCTGGAGTTGCGCTTTCCGGTGCTGCTGGAGGATTTCTCGCTGATCAAGGGCTCGGGCGGCACAGGGGCGTTTCATGCCGGTGACGGCACGCATCGGCGGCTGCGGTTCCTCGAGGCCATGGATTGCGCGATCCTGTCCTCGCACCGCACCCGACCGCCGCAGGGCATTGCAGGCGGCGGCGCCGGGCGTCCGGGCCGGACCATCGTGCACCGCCGCGACGGACGCGACGAAGAGCTTGACGCCTGCGCCCAGACCAGCCTCGAGGCGGGCGAGACGATCACCCTCATCCCCCCGACCGCCGGCGGGTATGGCACGCCGGAATGACAGCCGGCCCGGAGATCGGACACCCGGTATTCGGACCTCCCGGCACCCGATCTGATGCTTTTCTTGTAGGAACGCGGATGGTGCTTCTGAGAAGCGCGGGTGTAAAGCTGCAATGAAACGGACGAGGGCACTGGCCGGCACGCCTCTGAAGACACGCATTCCGGCAAGCTCGGACGCTGCCCGCCGTGGGACGGCTGATTTGTGGCCCTTGTCGTGACGCTGGTATGGGCGGTCACGGGCTGAGCTTTGCGTGCCTTTCCGGGCGTCGCGGACAAATCCCGCCTGTCTTCGGAGCGCGCCCGTTCCCCCGTGACGCTGTAAACGCGGCGCGTGCAGAACGGTCGTGGTTTTCGGGGTTGTATTCGAAAGACCTATAAGATCAGTTGCCGCAAATTCTCGACAACCCGCCGGAGGCGCGATGCCGTTCACCCTTGCCACATGGAACATCAACTCGGTTCGCCTGCGCGAGGGCCTCGTCGCGCGCCTGATGCAGGAGGAGGCGCCAGACGTCCTGTGCTTGCAGGAATGCAAGAGCCCGGTCGAGAAGATACCGCTGGAGCAGTTCCGCGCCCTTGGCTACGAGCACATGGTGGCGCGCGGGCAAAAGGGCTATAACGGCGTGGCGATCCTCTCCAAACAGCGCCTCGAGGATGCGGGCGACATGGATTTCGCGGATCTCGGACAGGCGCGGCACGTGGCGGCACGTCTGGCATCGGGGGTGGTGATCCACAATTTCTACGTGCCCGCCGGCGGCGATGTGCCCGACCGCGAAGCCAATCCCAAATTCGGACAGAAGCTAGATTATCTGACGGACATGCGCGACTGGTTCCGCGACAACCATCCGGAAAAGTCGATCCTTGTCGGCGATCTCAACATCGCCCCGCGCGAGGATGACGTCTGGTCGCACAAGCAGCTTCTGAAGGTTGTCAGCCACACGCCCATAGAGGTGGATCACCTCGGCGCGGCCCAGGAGGCCGGCGGCTGGCACGACGTGACGCGCGCCGACATTCCCGACGGACAGCTGTATTCGTGGTGGTCGTACCGCGCGCGCGACTGGGACGCCAGCGACAGGGGGCGTCGGCTCGATCACGTCTGGGCCAGCGCGGATATCGCGGGTGCGGCACACTCCAGCCGCATCCTGCGCTCTGCGCGCGGCTGGGAAAAACCATCCGACCATGCGCCGGTTTTCGCGCAGTTCGACCTTTGAATTCAAGGCCCGACCGCTCATATTAGGGCAAATCGGACGAAACACACGAATTAGGGGATGCAAACCATGCTGGAACTGGGTCAAGGAAAGGCGATGCCCAAGACGGGCGATCTGATCAAGGACGTGTCCGAGGCCACGTTCATGGCCGAGGTGATCGAGGCGTCGCAGGGCGTGCCGGTGATCGTCGATTTCTGGGCGCCGTGGTGCGGACCGTGCAAGACGCTCGGCCCTGCGCTCGAGGCGGCGGTGACGCGCGCGGGCGGGGCGGTCAAGATGGCCAAGGTCAATGTCGATGAAAACCAGGCGATCGCCGGGCAGTTGCGCATCCAGTCGCTGCCGACGGTCTACGCCTTCTGGCAGGGCCAGCCGATCGACGGCTTTCAGGGTGCGATCTCCGGGTCCGAGATCGACGCCTTCGTCGCCCGTGTCGTGCAGGCTGCCGGCGGGGATGGCGGGCAGCAGGGCGGCGGGCTCGACGAGGCGCTCGATGCGGCCGACCAGATGCTCGAGCAAGGTGCGGTGCAGGACGCGGCCCAGACCTATGCCGCCATCGTGCAGGAGGATGGCAAGAACGCCCGCGCCTATGCCGGCATGGCCCGCGCGCAGATCGCGGCAGGAGATCTCGATCAGGCCGAGGCGATTCTCAACGGCGCACCGGCCGAAATCAGCGAAAGCCCGGAGGTCGAGGGCGCGCATGCGCAGTTGCAGCTTGCGCGGCAGGCGGAAAACGCCGGGCCGGTCGATGACCTACGCGCCGCGGTCGAGGCCGACCCGGACAATCATCAGGCGCGCTTCGATCTGGCGCAGGCGCTTTATGCAAGCGGTCAGGTCCAAGCCGCGGTGGACGAGCTGCTGGAGCTGTTCCGCCGTGATCGCGAGTGGAATGACGGGGCTGCAAAGACCCAGCTTCTGACCATCTTCGAGACGCTCAAACCCAACGATCCGGTGCTTCTGAACGGTCGTCGCAGATTGAGTTCGATGATATTTGCCTGAACTCCGGCACGGGCTAACTCTGCGATATGACAAAGCACATGGACCTGCCCGAAATGATCCCGATCTTCCCGTTGCCGGGCGCCTTGCTGTTGCCGCGCGCGCGGCTGCCGTTGCACCTGTTCGAGCCGCGCTATCTGACGATGCTCGATGACGCGCTCAAGACGCCGGAGCGTCTTATCGGCATGGTGCAGCCCAATCGCGTGCCCGGCCGCAATGGCGGCACCGGGCTGCACACCATCGGCTGTGTCGGGCGGGTCACGCAATTCTCGGAAACCGAGGACGGGCGCTACATGGTCACGTTGTCGGGTCTGTCCCGGTTTCGGGTCCTCGAAGAGGTCGAAGGCTTTACGCCCTATCGCCGGGCCAAAGTATCTTGGACCGGGTTCGAGCGTGACAAGGGACCGTCGGAAACCGATGACGGGTTCAATCGCGACAGGTTCATAAACCTTTTGTCGCGCTATTTCACGGCGCAGGAATTGCAGACCGACTGGGAGTCGCTGCAAGAAGCTGATGACGAGTTGCTCATCAATTCGCTTTCGATGCTTCTGGGGTTCGAACCCGAGGACAAGCAGGCGCTGCTGGAGGCGCCGTCGCTCAGCACCCGGCGCGAGACATTGGTCACCCTGATCGAATATGCCATGCGCGGCGGTGACAACGAGGATATCATGCAATGAGAAAGGCCTCCGATGCCGCCCCGGCCTTTGACCGACGCATGCTTGAAGGGCTGATCTGTCCGCAGACGCATGCCACGTTGCGCTATGACGCCGACCGGCAGGAACTGGTCAGCGAGGCGGGCGGCCTCGCCTTTCCGATCCGCGACGGTATTCCGGTTATGCTTGTGGACGAGGCGCGCAAGATCGATCCATGAGGCGCGCGCCAAGCTGCGGTCACCGACCCTGATCAGCCATCCATCAGCGCCCGTGCCGCCGCGCGGGCCTCTTCGGTGACCCGGTCACCCGACAGCATGCGAGCGATCTCGTCGACGCGGTCCGGACCCTGCATCGCACGCACCGTGGACAGGGTGACCTCGTTCTCGATACGCTTTTCGACACGCCAGTGATGCGCGCCGCGCGCGGCGACCTGCGGTGAATGCGTGACCACGAGAACCTGCCCCTCATCCGCCAATTGCGCCAGACGGCGGCCAACCGCATCCGCCGTCGCACCGCCAACGCCGCGGTCGATCTCGTCGAAAATGATCGTCAGGCCGCTTTGCGTGCCCGTGAGACACACCTTGAGCGCCAGCAGAAAGCGGCTCAGCTCGCCACCCGACGCGATCTTGTTGAGCGGCCCGGCCGGCGCACCGGGATTTGTGGCGACGGTGAAGGTCACGTCATCCACACCCGAGGGCCCCGCATCCGCCGCGCTGATCGTGGTGGTGAACACCGCGCGTTCCATCTTGAGCGGCGCAAGCTCCGCCATCACCGCCGTGTCGAGCGCTTTTGCCGCCGCGTGCCGCGCCGCGCTCAGCGCCTGCGCCTCGGCATCAAAGGTGGTGTCTGCCGCATCGAGGGCGCTGCGCAGCTCCCGCAGATCGGCGTCCCCCTCATCAAGCGCCGCAATCTGCGAGCGCAACCCGTCGGCAAAGGCGCCGAGATCGTCGGGCGGCACGTTATGCTTGCGCGCCAGCGCACGGATGGCAAACAGCCGCTCCTCGGCCTGCTCCAGCTCCAGCGGATCGAAATTCATCGCCTGCAGCGCCTGATCGACGCCGCGCCCGGCCTCGTCCAGCTCCACCAGTGCCCGGCCAAGCGCCGCGATGGCCCCGTCGAGCGCGCCATCGGCCTGCTCTGATACCCCCTCGAGCCAGCGAAGCGCGTCACCCGCGGCCCCTTCGGCCCCCTCGGCACCCACAAGGGCGGCGGCGCGGGTGATATCCTCGCGGATCCGCTCGGCCCCCTGCATGAGCCGCCGGCGGCTGTCGAGCTCGTCATCCTCGCCCGGCTGCGGGTCTAGCTCGTCCAGCTCGGCCACGGCATGGCGCAGGTAGTCCTCTTCGGCGCGCACCTTGTCCAGCGCCGCCTCGGCCTCGGTCAATGCCTTGCGCGCGCGGACCCGCGCGCGCCACGCCGCGCGCACCGCCTCGCGCAAGGGCTGCAGCTTGCCGAAGGCATCCAGCATGTCGCGGTGCGCGCGTGGATCCAGAAGGCCACGATCGGCCTGTTGTCCGTGCAACTCCACCAGCGTTCCCGACAGCCGGCGCAACACCTCGCCCGAGGCGCGCCGATCATTGACATAGGCCGTCTTGCGCCCGTCGGCGGTGTTGATGCGCCGCAGGATCACCTCGTCGCTGTCGGGAAAGCCGGCCTCGTCCAGCACCGCGCGCGCCGGGTGGCCAGCGGCCAGATCGAAGACCGCCGTCACCTCGCCGCGCTCGGCGCCCGCGCGCACCAGATCCGAGCGCCCGCGCCAGCCCAGCACGAACCCCAGACTGTCCAGCAGGATCGATTTGCCCGCCCCGGTCTCGCCGGTCAGCACGTTCAGACCCGGCTGGAAGGCAAGATCCAGCCGGTCGATGATCAGCATGTCACGGATTTCGAGCGCGCCCAGCATTCAGCCATCCCATCGGGCGGGGGACCGCCCGGTGCCCCCTACAGCCAGCGGCCCTGAATTGTCTGGCGGTAAATCTGCCGCAGCCAATTGTCGCCCGCCGCCTCGAGCGTCAGACCCTGCCCGGTCAACAGCTTGTAGCTGTCCTCGTACCAGCTGGTGCCGCGGAAATTGTGGCCCAGGATCGCACCGGCGGTGCGCGCTTCGTTGGTAAGGCCGAGCGACAGGTAGGATTCGACCAGACGATGCAACGCTTCGGCGGTGTGCGAGGTGGTCTCGAAATCCTCGACCACGACGCGGAAGCGATTGATCGCCGCCGGGAAATGGTCGCGCTTGAGATAGTAGCGCCCGATCTCCATCTCCTTGGCCGCGAGATGATCGAAGGCCAGATCGAATTTCAGCACGGAGGTATTGGCGTATTCGCTGTCGGGATAGCGTTCGATCACGCCGCGCAACGCCTGCAGCGCCTGAAAGGTCAGACCCTGATCGCGCCCGACCTCGTCGATCTGGTCGTAATAGCTGAGCGCCAGCAGATACTGCGCATAGGCGGCATCCTCGTCGGCGGGGTAGAAATCGATGTAGCGCTGCGCGGCAGACCGGCTTTCTTCGTAATTGCGGGCTTTGTGATGGGCGAAGGCCTGCATGATCACCGCCCGCTTGGCGAGATCGGAATAGGGATAGAGCCGCTCTACCTCGGAAAAGTTGCGGGCCGCCAGATCGGGGTCGTTCTGTGCGAGATCGTATTCGCCGCGCTCGAAGATCTGCTCCGCGGTGAAGTTCTCGTAATTGATGTTGCCACGCTCGACGCTTTCATTATTGCCGCATCCGCTCAGCGCGATCCCCGCCGAAACGGCAAGGATCAACGTGACACGGGACTTCCCCTTACTCATGCGCGTTCTCGCTCCAGCTATCGATCGGGCGGCCTCGCCGTCCGCTTCGTCTCGGTCCTAGCACAGAAGTTTGCGGTGCAAAACGCCTTTGGCACATTTCACGCACGCGCCTCGTCACAGCAACGCGGGGGTGATCCCATGCAAAGGGCCGCCCCTCTCGGAGCGGCCCAGATGCCAATGAAACGCGGCCTGTATCAGTTCGCCTGCCGCCTGAGGAACGCGGGGATCTCGATCTGTTCGTCGTCTTCCTGTGCCCGTTCCTGTGGGCGCGGGGCGGCTTGTTGCGAGGGCTGTGACTGCACCTGCGGCTGTTGCCGGTGCGGACGTGGCGCTTCGGGGCCACCCTGCCCGGTCATCCGGTTGATCAGCGAATTGATGCCGAACCGCTGGCGGTCATCGGTGGCCTGCTCGGGGCGGCGCTGCTGCGGTTGCACGGGCGCCTTGTTCACCGCTGTCTGCAGCCGCTGGAGCGCTTCGGGCGACGGAGTGCCAGGCGCGCGCGGACCACCGACCTTTGCCGTGGGCTGGGGGGTGCGGGGCTGTTGCGCCGCAGTGTGGCCGGACTGCCGGGCGGGCGCGAACTCCTCGACCCGTGGCCGGAACGCCGGCTCCATCGCCTCATCGAACGTCTCATCCTCGTCGAAGACGTCCTGCATCCGCTCGTCCACGACCGGTCTCTGCGGCTCTGCCTCCTGGAAGAGCGACGGCTCGGGTTCTTCGGCATAGACGGGCTCGGGCGCGTCGGCCTCGGCCACGGCGGGGGTGTCGACATGCACCGCCTCGGGTTGCTTGAGCGGCTCTGCCAGCGACCGGCGGGGCAGCGGTGTCTCGTGCACCTCCGTGGCGTCGATGCCGGTGGCCACGACGCTCACCCGCATTGCACCTTCCATCGACGGATCCAGCGTCGAGCCCACGATGATGTTCGCATCGGGATCGACTTCCTCGCGGATGCGGTTGGCGGCCTCGTCCAGCTCGAACAGCGTCAGATCATGCCCGCCGGTGATGTTGATCAGCACGCCCTTGGCACCGCGCAGGCTGATCTCGTCCAGCAGCGGGTTGGCAATCGCCTTTTCGGCGGCCTGAATGGCGCGATTCTCGCCATCATCCTCGCCGGTGCCCATCATCGCCTTGCCCATTTCGTCCATCACCGCGCGCACGTCGGCAAAGTCGAGATTGATCAGGCCCGGACGCACCATCAGATCGGTGACGCCCTTGACGCCCTGATAGAGCACGTCGTCGGCAAGGCTGAACGCCTCGGTGAAGGTGGTCTTTTCATTGGCGAGGCGAAAGAGGTTCTGGTTGGGAATGATGATCAGCGTATCGACCATCTTCTGCAGGCTCTCGACACCCTCTTCGGCTTGACGCATCCGCTTGCCGCCTTCGAACTGGAAGGGCTTGGTCACGACGCCGACAGTCAGCACGCCCAACTCTCGGGCGGCCTGCGCGATGATCGGGGCAGCCCCGGTGCCGGTGCCGCCGCCCATGCCGGCGGTGATGAAGCACATATGCGCACCGGCCAGATGATCGACGATCTGCTCGATGCTTTCCTCGGCGGCGGAGGCGCCGACGGAAGGCCGCGCACCGGCACCCAGCCCTTCGGTGACCTTCACGCCCAGTTGCACGCGATGTTCGGCGTTCGACTGGCTGAGTGCCTGTGCGTCGGTGTTGGCAACCACGAAATCCACACCATCGAGCGCCTTCTCGATCATGTTGTTCACCGCGTTGCCACCAGCACCGCCGACACCGAAAACGGTGATGCGGGGCTTGAGTTCGTCATGTCCGGGTACTGAAAGATTGAGTGTCATAGCTTGTGTCCGCCTGTCTCTGTGGCCTCGTTTACGGGCCATTTTCCGCCTCATTATAGGGAATTCTACTGGTCATGGTGTCAATCGTCATCAAAAAAACACCGATCTGCCCCCATATTTCGCTGTTTTTCATGTCCCATACGCAAAATTTCGCCGTTAACCGCACATCTCGCGGTTCCTCTAGGATACACCCCAAGTCACGCATACCGGTTGCGCGAAACGCGCATGATATCCGGTTCAGATTTTCTGGCAGACACTGCTCGACTGCCCTCTGGGCCTTTAACGACCCTTTATTTGTCAAGTGTAGCAGAAAGCCCGTCCCGCGTCACCTCGTGATTTCCCCCGATCCTCTACCAGTTGTCCTTGAACCACTTCACCGCCCGCTTGAGCGACCGTGCCGGGTAGCGGTCCACCGGGATCTCGAAATCCCACCATTCGTCCTGTGGATTGGCGGCGAACAGGCACATGCCCACGGCACTGGCAAAGCTGGCCCCGGTCGCCGCCTGCGGCAGCCCGTGCACCCGCATCGGCCGCCCGAGCCGCACCTGCTGGCCGAGGATGCGGCTGGCCAGCCCGTCGAGCCCGGGGATCTGACTGCCGCCGCCGGTCAGCACGATCTGCTGGCTGGGCAGATGATCGAACCCTGCGACATCGAGCCGGGCGCGCACCTCCTCGAGAACCTCCTCGACGCGCGGGCGCATGATCCCGATCAACTCGGCGCGGCTGACCTGACGTCGGTCATGCTCGTAATCGCCGGTATCACCGCCGATATCGATCATCTCGCGGTCATCCATGCCGGTCGCGACAACACCGCCGTAGAATGTCTTGATCCGCTCGGCCGTGGCCATCGGCACCTGCAGCCCCATGGAGATGTCGCCGGTCACGTGATCCCCGCCCATGCGCACGCTATCGGCATAGATCATGTGCTTGCGTATGAAGATCGACACGCCGGATGTGCCGCCGCCCAGATCGATGCAGGCGGCGCCCAGCTCCTGCTCGTCCTCGACGAGTGTGGAGACGCCCGACACGTAGGCAGAGCTGGCAAGCCCCGCCAGTTCCAGATCGCAGCGCGTCATGCAATGTGCAAGATTGCGGATCACGTCGGCCTCGACGGTCAGCATGTGCATGTCCGTGGACAGTGTCTGACCCAGTTGCCCGCGCGGATCGATCAGCCCGGTGCGATGGTCCAGCGCGAAGTTCACAGGCTGGGCATGCAGCACCTCGCGCCCCTCGCCGTATTCGGGCACGTCGCAGGCGCTCAGGACGCGGCTGATGTCGTGCTCGCTGACCATCTGGGCCTCAAGCTCGACCTCTCCGGCCAGCCCGTAGCTGCGCGGGTCCGCCCCGGAAAAGCAGGCGATCACGTGATCGACACGCATGTTGGCCATCCGTTGCGCCGCCTGCACGGCGGTGCGGATCGCGCGCTCGGTCTCGACCATCGCGTCGATCTCGCCAAAGCGCACCCCGCGAGAGCGTGTCGTCGCCGCGCCGATCACCCGAAAGCCAGCCTGCCCGGCCATGCGGCCGACCTCCTCGGCCTCGGCCATGCGCGGCGTGCCGTCGAAGCGCAGAACCAGACACGCAATCTTGGAGGTGCCGATATCCAGCACCGCCACCACGCCGCGCTGCAGCGCCGCCTGCCGCATGGCGCGCATCGCCCGTTGTGATTCGTAAAGCTCGATCATCAGTTACCCGCCCCAGATACAATTTTCTTGATTCGCCACCATTCCTGCGTGGCATACCCGCTCAGCCTGACGGTTGGACGCGCGCCGATCCGCATGTCCACCGCCACCAGATCCCGGTCCAGCATCTCATGCGCCGCGTTGAGCACGATCACCCGTTCCAGCGCGCGCACCGGGCCCGCCTCGGGCAGCATGATCCGCTTGCCGTCGCGCAGGACCACGTCCCATCGACGCTCGCCCATGCGCACGAGCCCGCGAATGTCCATCTTCAGCGGCTGCGCGGCCTCGAGGATATCCAGCGCCTCGGTCACGTGATCATCGGCCCCGGCCCCGGTCATCACCGGCAATTCGGGGCGTGCGGCGCGGTTGTCGATCCGGGCGATGGACACGCCCTCGCGGTCGAGCACGCGGATCCCGCCGCGCATGCGCCAGAGCGCGGCCGGCACCCGTTCGGTGACATCGACGGCCAGAATCCCACCTTGCCGGACCCGCACGGCGGCCTGCGCAACCGCGGGGATTTCCTTGACCCGCGCCCGGATCGCCGGCAGATCCAGATCGAACGAGCTTGCGGGCAGATCATGGGGGATAACCGCACGGATCCTGTCTTCCACCCCGTCGCTGGCCCCGTCGATCGCCATCCGTTCGACCATGAATTCGGGGCGCGTCTCGATCTGGCGGCGGATATCGGCGACCTGATCGACAATCGCGGTACGGCGCGCCTCGTCGGCAAGGTACCCCGCGATGCCGCCAGTCACGACCAGCACCGGCAACCCGATGCGCAGGAACCACCGGCAGGTCGGCGTCAGCATCAGCCGCTGAATACGGTAGTTCAGCCGCGACGGCGCCGGGTCGATGCGCGGGATCACCGGTCGCATGACCCATCCCTCACCATCCACGCGCAGAGTTCGGGAAAGGAAATCCCGACCGCCTGCGCCTGTTCCGGGCTGAGCGAGGTGGGCGTCATCCCCGGCTGGGTGTTGATCTCCAGCAGGATCAGCCCGTCAAGGCCCCGGCTTTCATCCCAGCGGAAATCCGTGCGGCTCAGCCCGCGGCAGCCCAGCACCTGATGCGCACGCAGCGCATATTCAATGCACGCCTCGAAAATCTCGGGCGGAACGTCTGCGGGGACCACATGGCGGGACCCACCGGGGGTGTATTTCGCGTCGTAATCGTACCAGCCATCGGTGATGATATCGGTGACGGTCAGGGCGTGGTCGCCCATCACCGTGGTGGTCAGTTCGCGCCCCGCCGCGAAAGCCTCGACCATCACCGTTTCGGGCATGTCACCTGATAGCTGCGGCGGGCCGTTCGCCGCCTCCTGCACCAGATAGACGCCGACCGACGAGCCCTCGTTGTTGGGTTTGACCACGTAAGGCGGCGGCATCACATGCGCCGCGCGCACCGCGTCGCGCGCGGCCAGAACGCTTTCCACGACCGGTAGACCGACGGTGCGAAAGGCGGCCTTGCTGCGCTCCTTGTCCATGGCGAGCGCCGAGGAGAGGACACCGGAATGCGTGTAGGGCAGGCCCAGCCATTCCAGCAGGCCTTGGACGCAGCCATCCTCGCCCCATCGCCCATGCAGGGCGTTGAAGACGACATCGGGGGATATGTCCATAAGACGCGCGGCGAGGTCGCGGTCGGCATCGACCTCGATCACAGTGTAGCCTGCGTCCCGCAATGCGGCGGCGCATTCGCGCCCGGAAGACAGCGACACCTCGCGCTCTGCCGAGGGTCCGCCCATGATCACCGCGATGAGGGAGGCTGTTCGTTGCGAACCAACCACCGTCTGCCTCGAAATTCCGGGCCGTTCTGGCGGGCCCTGTTATGGTTATGCCTGATCTGCCTGTGGGCTTGCGCCCTTGTCGCCTTGTGGGCTGTCGCCCGGGGCCGGTTCGCCGACCCTCAATATTTCCCACTGTAACGTTATTCCGCTGTTTTGGAAAACCCTTTTTCGCACCGTCTCACCGAGGGTTTCCAGGTCGGCGGCACTGGCGCAACCGGTGTTGAGCAGGAAATTGGGGTGCTTTTCGCTGATCTGCGCGCCGCCGCGGCGCGCGCCGCGCAGGCCAGCCGCATCGATCACCTTCCAGGCCTTGAGATCATGCACATCATCGGCGCGCCCGGTCGAGGAAAACCCGCCCGGGTTTCGGAAGGTGCTGCCGGCGCTGCGCTGTTTGGTGGGCTGCGTTGCGTCGCGCCTCGCGATCTGGTCGTCCATCTGCGCGGTCAGGGCCTCGGGCGTGCCAATGCCCCCCTCAAATGTCGCCTCGAAGATCACCCATCCCTCGGGCAGTTCGCTGTGCCGGTAGGCAAGGCGCAGGTCATCAGGTGTCAGTGTCACGATCTCGCCCGCCCGCGTCACCGCCCGCACCGAGATCAGATGATCGGCCACATAGACCCCGTAACAGCCCGCATTCATCCGCACTGCCCCGCCGACGCTGCCGGGGATGGTGCGCAGGAATGTCAGATCGACGCCGACCTCGGCGGCGCGGCGGGCCACATGCGCGTCGAGCGCTGCCGCCCCCGCAATCACACGGGTGCCCTCTATGCGGATGCTGTTGAAGCCGCGCCCCAGCCGGATCACCACGCCCCGGATGCCACCATCGCGCACGATCAGGTTCGAGCCCACCCCCATCGGAAACACGGGGATGTCGTCGGGCAAGGCGGCAAGAAACGCGGCAAGGTCGGCCTCGTCGGCAGGTTGGAAAAACCACTCCGCCGGGCCGCCGACGCGTAACCATGTCAGATCGGATAATGGGCGGTCGCGGCTCAGCCGCCCCTTGGTCTGTGGAAGCTCTGTCATGAGATCGGTCTTTGCCCGTTCGCGCCGCAAAGATAAAGGCCGCCCAGCCGCGACACGCCGCTCAGCCCGCTACGGCCCGCGCCAGCCGGTCTGGCAATCCGTTGGCCCATGCGGTGATCGTTCCCGCGCCAAGACAGACGACCATGTCGCCGGGCCGGGCCTCGGCCCGGACGAGGCGTTCCAGATCGTCCTCGTCGTCGAGTGCTGTCGCATGGCGGTGGCCGTGCCGCTTGAGACCGGCCACCAGATCATCGCGCGCAGCACCTGGGATCGGATCTTCTCCGGCCCCGTAGACCGGGGTGATCCCCACGACGTCAGCCTCGTTGAAACACGCGCAAAACTCGTCAAACAGGCTCGACAGGCGCGAATAGCGATGCGGCTGATGCACGGCGATGACGCGGCCTTCAGTGGCCTGCCGCGCGGCGCGCAGCACCGCCGCGATCTCGACCGGATGATGTCCGTAGTCGTCGATCACGGTCACGCCGCCCACCTCGCCCACGCGAGTGAAGCGGCGGTTGACGCCCTCGAATGCCGCAAGGGCCGCGCGGATCTCGTCGCGCTTCATGCCGAGGTGACGTGCCACTGCCACGGCGCTCAGCGCATTGCTGACATTGTGATCGCCGGGCATGGGCAGCGTGCAGCCCTCGATCATCAGCCCCTCGGCCTGAAGCGCGATCTCGAAATGCGCCACGCCGCGCGCATAGCGCAGGTTGACCGCGCGCAGATCGGCCTGCGCGTTGAAGCCATAGGTGATCACCCGTCGGTCAGTGATCCGGCCGACCAACGCCTGCACCTCCGGATGATCGGTACAGCACACCGCGAGACCATAAAACGGGATATTGCTGACGAAGTCGTGAAACCCCTGCCGCAACCGGTCGAAACTGCCCCAATGCTCCATGTGCTCGGGGTCGATATTGGTGACGATCGCGATGGTGGCGGGCAGGCGGTTGAAGGTGCCGTCGCTCTCGTCGGCCTCCACGACCATCCATTCGCCCTGTCCCATGCGGGCATTGCTGCCATAAGCATGGATGACCCCGCCATTGATCACCGTCGGGTCGATCCCGCCGCCGACCAGCAATTCCGCAACAAGCGTGGTGGTGGTGGTTTTGCCGTGCGTGCCGGCTACCGCGATGTTGGATTTGAGCCGCATGAGTTCGGCCAGCATCTCGGCCCGGCGCACCACGGGCAGGCCCAGACGGCGCGCCTCGTCCAGTTCGGCATTGCCGGGCTTGATGGCCGAGGAGATGACCACGACCTCGGCCCCTTCGAGGTTGCCGGCGCGCTGCCCTTCGAAGACGCGCGCCCCCATGCCGCTCAGCCGCTTTGTGATCGGCGTGGTCTTGAGGTCAGAGCCCTGCACATCGTAGCCGTGATTGAGCAGCACCTCGGCGATGCCGGACATGCCGATGCCGCCGATGCCCACGAAATGAATGGGGCCCACATCGGTTGGCAGCTTGGTGGCGGCGTTCATGGTATCGCATCCTTTGCATTGTCCAGCTTCCAGGCCAGTTCCTCGACCAGGTCGGCCAGTTTTTGCGGCGCGTCGGGCAGGCCCTGCCCCAGGGCCGCCTGCGCCATCAGATTGGCGCCCTGCGCATCGCCCAGCACGGCGGCGATCTGTGCAGCGAGGCTGGACGCGTCGAGCTTGCGTTCGGGGATACGGATCGCGCCCCCGGCCTTGACCAGCCCGCGCGCATTGGCGGTCTGGTGGTCGGCGGCGGCAGCAGCGTAAGGCACGAGGATTGCCGGACGCCCGATCACCGAGATATCGGCGATGCTGGAGGCCCCCGCGCGGCTGATGACAAGCTGCGCCTCGCTCATCCGGGCCGGCACGTCGCGAAAAAAGGTACGCACATCGGCGTCGATCCCAGCCCCGGCATAGGCGCGCGTCACGCGGTCCAGATCCTCCTCGCGAGCCTGATGGCTGACGCGAAGATTGCGCAGGATCTCGTCGGGCAACGCCGCGATGGCGTCGGGCACCACGTCGCTGAGGATGCGCGCGCCCTGGCTGCCGCCGATGACCAGCACCGACATCGGATAGTCGCCGGGCGGAATATAGGCCGCGCCCGCGCGCTCCAGCACGGCGGCGCGCACCGGGTTGCCGACATGCAGGCCCTCGGCCCCGTCGGGCAGGTCGGTGGGCCAGATGCCACAGGCCACCACATTGACACGCGGCGCGAAGATCGCGTTGACGCGGCCAAGGATGCCGTTCTGCTCGTGCACCATGCGCGGACGGCGCAGGATCCACGCCGCCGACAGCGCCGGGATCGTCGGATAGCCGCCAAAGCCCACCACCGCGTCCGGTTTGTCACGCCCCATCCGCAGCACAGCGCCCACCACACCACCGGCGATATGCAGCGGCGTCAGGATCTTGTTGATCAGCCCGCCGCGCGCGAAGGTGCCGCTCGCGACCTCCTCTATCTCGACCGAATGGGGAAATCCGCCCACGTAGCGCGCGCCGCGCGCATCGGTGCTCAGCCGCACGCGCCAGCCACGGCGCAGCATCACCTCGGCCAGGGCCTGAGCGGGGAACATGTGCCCGCCGGTGCCGCCGGCGGCGATGATCAGATAGGGGTGCGTCCTCGTCATGCCTTGCCTCTTGCGCGTCAGCGGCGGCCGCGCAGCAGATCGCCGATCTGCCCCTGCGGCCGGGTCCGGGTGAAGGCCAGCAGCATGCCCATGGCGATCCCGGTGGCCAGCACCGACGAGCCCCCGTAGCTGACAAACGGCAGGGTCATGCCCTTGGCCGGCAAGAGCCGCACGGCGACACCCATGTTGATCAGCGCCTGCGCGCCCAGCACCGCGATCAGCCCGGTCCCGGCCAGCCGGATGAACGGGTCGCGTTCCCGCATCAGGCGCACGAGCGAGCGCAGCACGATGCAGGCGTAAAGCGCGATGATCACGAGCACGAGCACCAGCCCGTATTCCTCGGCCGCCACCGCGATGATGAAGTCGGTATGCGCGTCGGGCAGCGACCACTTCACCTGCCCCTCACCCAGACCGACGCCAAAGAAGCCACCCTCGCGGATGGCGTTGGTGGCAAATCCCAGCTGCGTGGTGGGCTCCACCTCGGCGCTGAGGAAACCGTCGATCCGGCGCGCGAAATGCTCGGAATTGGAATACGCAAAGGTGCCCGCCAACACCACGCAGCCCGCCATCCCCAGCATCAGCGTCACCGGCGCACCGGCCACGAAATACATCACACCCCAGCTGAACAGCACCAGCGCCGCCTGCCCGAAATCGGGCTGCAGCGCCAGAAAGCCAAGGATGACCATGGCCAGCAGGAACGACCAGCTGCGCCCCGGCGGCCCGTTGATCTGCTGGCTGGCGGCGATCATCCACGCGGCGGTGACGACGAAGGCCGGCTTGAGAAATTCGGCGGGTTGAACGGATGCGACACCCAGACTGTACCAGCGCACCGCGCCCTTGCCGAAATCCGTGCCCAGCACCGGCAAAAGGGCCAGCGCGACGAATGCGCCGAGAAATCCGATCACCGAAAGCCGCCGCACCAGATCGGGCCGCATCATCGAGGTCATGACCATCGCCACCAACGCCAGCCCGCCGAAAAACACCTGCCGCTGCACATAATAGAAGGGGGGCAGGCCGTTTTTCTCGGCCAGCGGGGGCGATGCGGCAAGGCCCAGAAGGATTCCGACGCAACATAAAAGGAGAACGCACGAGAACGACCATTTGTCGATCGTGCGCCACCATGCCGGAAGCACGGGTTCGACATCCCTTTGGGGCACTGCCCCATAGACCATTTCCGTCATCTGCCTGCCGCCTCGTGCTGTCTGCGCCCCTTTTCGGGGTCTAGTTGAAGATTGTAGCGATTTTTCGGGTGCGAGGCCAGAACTATCCCCTTGCCTCTCGGCAGGATTTCGCGTCAGGGCCACGGGCATGAGCATGACCTACGACACACTGATCCTCGGCGCGGGCGCTGCGGGCCTGTTCTGTGCTGCGCAATGCGGCGGCACCACCCTCGTGATCGACCATGCGAGGTCCCCGGGCGAAAAGATCCGGATCTCGGGCGGCGGGCGGTGCAACTTCACCAATCTCCATACCGGGCCGGACAATTTCCTGTCGGGCAACCCGCATTTCTGCAAGTCCGCGCTGTCGCGCTATACGCAATGGGATTTCATCAACCTGGTGGATCGCCACGGGATCGCCTGGCACGAAAAGACCCTCGGTCAGCTGTTCTGCGACGGCAAGGCGACGCAGATCATCAGCATGCTCGTGGACGAGGCGCGGGGCGCGGGCGCGGATCTTTGGCTGCAGACCCGGTTGGCCGATCTGTCGCATGACGGCAGCCGGTTTCACGCAGAGGTCGAGCGTGAGGGGACGCGGATCGCGGTCACCGCGCGCAACCTCGTGCTGGCAACAGGGGGCAAGTCGATCCCCAAGATGGGGGCAACCGGGCTTGCCTACGAGATCGCCGAACGCTTCGGTCACGCCGTCACCGGCATCCGCCCCGCACTGGTGCCGTTCACATTCTCGGATGCGCCCTTCGCGGATCTCGCCGGCACCGCCCTGCCGGTGCGCGCCTCATGCGGTGTGGCGTCCTTCGACGAGGCAGCGCTTTTCACGCATCGCGGGCTTTCGGGCCCGGCGATCCTGCAGATCTCGTCGTTCTGGCGCGAGGGGGTGCCGATCCGCCTCGATCTCGACCCCGCCGCACAGCTTCTCGACACATTGCGCCATCAGCGCCAGACGCATGGCCGTCGCAACCTGACCACCGAGCTCGGCCAGCACCTGCCCGTGAAACTGGTGGCCCATCTGGCGCGCAGCTGTGATCTGACGGGCAACCTCGCGGACCATTCCGATGCCAGCCTCCAAGCGATCATGCAGGCCCTGCGCGGATGGTCTCTCAAGCCCACCGGCACCGAAGGCTACCGCACCGCCGAGGTGACCCTTGGCGGTATCGACACGCATGGGCTGTCGTCAAAAACCATGGAATCGCACCACCTGCCCCGGCTCTACGCCATCGGCGAAGCCGTCGATGTCACGGGCTGGCTGGGCGGCTACAACTTCCAGTGGGCGTGGTCCTCGGGCTGGGCCGCGGGCCGGGCCATCGCGGCGCGTGCCTGAGACGTCGGACCTTGATATCCGGACGAGGAAGCAACCGGATCCCGCCATTTCATCTTTCCAGAAATTCTCAAGCTCCGGATCTTACAGCCGGGCGCGGACCTCGATCATGAAATCCTCGCCGCGCCGCTCGAAATTGTCATACTGGTCGAAACTCGCCGCCGATGGGGCCAGCAGCACGACGTCCCCCGGTTCGGCCTCGGCCGTCGCCGCCTCGACGGCGCGCGCCATGGTGGTGCAGATCTCGGCCTCCACGCCCTCGAGCCCAAGCGCGAATTGCGCCGCCTCGCGACCGATGACATAGGCCTTGCGGACATTCTGCAGCCCCGGTGCGAGGGCCGCCAGACCGCCTTGCTTTTCCAGCCCGCCGCAGATCCAGCGGATCTTGTCGAAGGCCAGCAGCGCCTGAAGGGCGGCATCCACATTGGTGGCCTTGCTGTCATTGATGAAGCGCACGCCGTGCTTCTCGGCAAAGGTCTGGCTGCGATGCGGCAGGCCGGCGAAGTCGTGAAAGGCCTGCTCGATCACGCGCGGAGCAAGCCCGAGCGTGCGGCAGGCGGCATAGGCGGCGCAACCGTTCTGATGGTTGTGACGCCCCGGCAGACCGCGCACCGCGCGCAGATCCATCGCGCCCACCTGTTTGCCCTTGCGGTATTCGCTCAGGAAACCCTTGTTGGCAAACACGCCCCATCCCGGCCCCGACAGCTTGCCTTCGACCGACACCCGGATCACCCGGTCATCGCCGCGCCCTTCGCTGAGCTGCCCGGCAAGGAAGCGCCCCTCGGGCTCGTCGACGCCGATCACGGCGCGATCCGGTCCGCCCTCGACGAACAGCCGGCGCTTGGCCGCGAAATACCCGCCCAGACCGCCATGACGTTCCAGATGGTCGGGCGAGAAATTGGTGAAGACCGCGACATCAGGCGTCAGCGCGCGGGCCAGTTCGATCTGGTAGCTCGACAGCTCCAGCACCACCACGCCGCCATCCGCCGGCGGGTCGATATCGAGCACCCCGCGTCCGATATTTCCCGCAAGTTGCACCTTCCGCCCCGCCGAACTCAGCACGTGATGAATAAGCGCCGCCGTGGTGGATTTGCCGTTCGAGCCGGTGACGGCAATCACCCGTGGCGCCAGATCGAAGCCGTCCCAGTCATCGGTGGCGAGCGAGCGGAAGAACAGCCCGATATCGTTGTCCACCGGCACGCCGGCCGCTTGCGCCGCCGCGACCACCTTGTGCGGCGCGGGGTAGAGATGGGCGATGCCGGGGCTGACGATCAGCGCGTCGATCCCGTCGAGCGCATCCGCCCGGGTCAGGTCGTGCACCTCCAGCCCCTCGACCTCGGCCTGCGCGCGGGCCTGCGGGTTGTCGTCCCAGCACAGCGCCTGCGCCCCGCCCGCATGCACCGCGCGCGCCGCCGACAGGCCGGACCGGCCCAGTCCCAGAACGGCCAGTCTTGCACCCTCGACGCCCCTGACAGGTATCATGTCGCCTCCTTGAGCCCTTTTGTCTGAGCCATTTGCGCCGGGAGCGGGCAAAGTTGCAAGCGGATCGGTCGCATCCGTCCGAAGACGGCACGCAGAACAGAAAGGACTCGACATAACCGGTATTACAGTTATATTTGCGTCATGAGTATCACCAGCCCCACCGCCCGCGCGCTCGCCGCCCTTGGTCATGACGCCCGGCTCACGATCTACCGACTTCTGGTGAAGGCCGGCGATGACGGTCTGCGCGTCGGCGAGATCGCCGAGCATCTGGGCCTTGCCCCCTCGACTCTGGCGCATCACCTCAAGGCGCTGGTCGAGGCCGGGCTCGTGGTGCAGGAAAAACGCGGGCGCGAGGTGGTCAACATGGCCGATTACGCCGCGATGAACGGGCTTGTGCAGTTCCTGACCATGGAATGCTGTACCGGCGTGACACTGAAATCCCGCGATGATGCGGCCTGAGCGCCGGTATTTTCGCCCCAAAAGAAACTATATTTCCGGAGATTTAGATATGACAGACACCGCCTTCCCCCTCTCGCGCCCTGCGGCGCTGGTCCGCGCGGCATGGCGCGATCATCGCGTCTGGCTGGCCTCGGCTCTGATCCTTGCAGTACTCACGCTGGTCGATCCGGGCATGGCCGGGCAAAGCCTGGGCTTTACCGCCGACGCGCTGTTGCGCACGGCGCCGTTTCTCGTCCTGTCGATCGGGGTCGCGGCCTGGGCCACGGCGACCGGTGCGGACAACCTGATCGCGCGCGCCTTCACCGGCGCGCCGGCGGTGATGATCGTGCTCGCCGCGCTTGCCGGCGGGCTGTCGCCGTTCTGCTCGTGCGGGGTGATCCCGCTGATCGCGGCGCTGCTGGCCATGGGGGTGCCGCTATCTGCGGTGATGGCCTTCTGGCTCGCCTCGCCGGTGATGGACCCGTCGATGTTCGTGCTGACCACCGGCGTTCTGGGGGTCGAGTTCGCTGTCGCCAAGACGCTGGCCGCCGTGGGACTCGGCGTGACCGGGGGTGCCATCGTCCACATGATCGGCCGCGCCGGGGGGCTGGCCGATCCGTTGCGCGAAGGCATCGGCAATGGCGGCTGCGGCGGCGGCAAGGTGCGCGATCCCAAGCCGGTGATGTGGCGCTTCTGGCAGAATGACGAACGCCGCGCGAAATTCGGGCGCGAGGGGCTGAAGGTGACGCTGTTTCTGGCGAAATGGCTGACGCTGGCCTTCCTGCTCGAAAGCCTGATGCTGGAATTCATCCCCGCCGAAACGGTGACCTCTGTGCTGGGGGGTGAGGGGCTCGCGCCAATAGCCCTCGGGACGCTGGTGGGCGTGCCGGCCTATCTCAACGGCTATGCCGCGCTGCCGCTTGTCGGCGGGCTGATCGATCAGGGCATGGCCCACGGCGCAGGGCTGGCCTTTCTGGTGGCCGGGGGAGTGACCTCGCTGCCCGCCGCGATCGCGGTCTGGGCGCTGGTGAAGCCGCGGGTGTTCGTGCTCTATGTCGCGCTGTCGCTGTCGGGGGCCTTCGCCGCGGGGTTGCTGTTCCAGCTTTGGGGCACGCTGCAGATCATCTGACGCCAGATCCGGCGGCGCGGGATCGAGCCCGCGCCGCCGGATGATCAGCGGGGTTCATGCCGGTGCAGGCAGCGCAACGTGGGATGGTCTAGCCCCGCGATCATTGCGTTCCTGTGAGGTCATATCCCCAGGACCAATCCGCCCAAGAGATAGAACAGCCCGGTGATCAGCAGCACGCCCACCACGTTGAGCACCACCCCGCCCCGGATCATCTGACCGATGGTCACGGTGCCCGTGCCGAAGACGATGGCATTGGGCGGCGTGCCGACGGGCAGCATGAAGGCACAGGTCGCGGCAAATGCCGCCGGGATCAGAAGCTGAAGCGGCTCGACCCCGATCCCGAGCGCCACGCCGCCAAGCACGGGAATGAAGGTCGCCGCGGTCGCGGTGTTCGAGGTGATCTCGGTCAGGAACAGAACGATCAGGACGACGGACCCGATCAGCAGGATCGTCGACAGCATGCCGAGACCACTGACCTGCGCCCCGAACCAGTCGTCCAGCCCCGACGCGGCCACACTGCTCGCAAGGCTCAGACCGCCCCCGAACAGGAGAAGCACCCCCCAGGGCAGCCCTCTCTCGGCGTCGTTCCATGTCAGGACCATCTCGCCGCGCCCGCGCGCCGGCAGCAGGAACAGCATCAGCCCCGCGAAAATGGCGATGGCGGTATCGTTGAGGGCGTCAAGAAACCCGAGCCCCGGGATGTTGGCCAGAAGCCCCGGCACGATCCACAGGAAGGCCGCGCCGACGAACACGACGGCGACCATCTTTTCGGCCTGGCTCATCGGCCCCAGCCCGCTGATCTGGTCGCGGATCATCTCGCGCCCGCCGGAGATCGCATCCAGCCTGAACCGGTAGAGGACGTTGACCATCAGCACCCATCCGATCAGCACGAAGATCGCGGCCAGAGGCACGCCCAGAAGCATCCATTCGAGAAACCCGATGGGCCGTCCCAGCTCGTCTGCGGCATAGCCTGCCACGATTGCGTTCGGCGGCGAGCCCAGAAGCGTGCCAAGCCCGCCCATCGATGCCGACCAGGCGATCGACAGGACAAGGCAGATCCCGAACATCTTGACATTGGGATCCGCCACCGCGTCTGCGATCGTGCCCTCCTTCAGGTTCTCGTGCATCTCGGCACCGGTCTGTTCTCCGGCGCTGCGTTCGACCACCAGCGCCAGCACCGACAGTCCGATCGGCAGCATCATCAGGGTCGTGGCGGTGTTGGACACCCACATCGACAGGAAGGCCGTGGCGATCATCATCCCCAGAACGATCCGCTTGGGCGAGACGCCCACCCGGTCCAGCACCAGAAGGGCGATGCGGCGGTGGAGATCCCATTTTTCCATCGCGATGGCGATCAGGAAGCCGCCGAGGAAGAGGAACACCAGCGAACTTGCGTAAGGCGCCGTGGCCTCGCCCACGGTCCGCTCGGTCAGCGCGGGCAAAAGCACGATGGGCAAGAGCGACGTGGCCGGCAGGGGCACCGCCTCTGTCATCCACCAGACCGCCATCAGCGTCCCGACCGCGGCAACCGCCCGCGCGTCAGGGCTCAGACCCTCGGCCCCGGCGAGCAGGATCCAGACCAGCGCGGCCATGATCAAACCGAGCGCGCGCAGAAACCATGTCCTCCTGCCGGAAGCGTGCTGACCTTCCTCGGTGCCGCCAAGACCCTGCTTGTCGAGTTGATCGTTCATGCGCTTTCCTCCCTGTGTCATGAACCTGTGTCACGAAAAGCCCGGCTGCCATTCGCGACGGACCGGGCGATTTTCGACAGCCCCGACAGCAACCCGTCGCCAAAGGCCCCTGATATTCGGTACTACAAGGGTGACTGGATAAAGAAGCCGGTGTCAACGCTGTGCGCGAATTGCAGCTTTCCGCCCGGTGGCGCGGCAAAGCTCTCCACGGACAGGGCGTCAATCTTGCTACAGCGAACGTGGCGCATAAGCCGTGATGGGCTGCCATCTGGAAATTCGGCCCATGCAAATTGACGTATTGGCGCCTGATACGTCCAAATCGATGCCGTGAACGCAGACATCCGCGCCGTCTGGATATCTGTCGCCGGCAGCTTCCATTTGCCGCCGATACATCTTGCAATCTTGTATCACCGCATGGTCTCCAGGCAAGCCCATGCTCTCATGGGTCTGACCCGGGAAACGGGTCTCAGCCGCGACGGATATCGGCCCCGAGGCGCGCCATCAGCGGCTCGAAGATCGGAAAGGACGTGGCGATCGGGCTGGCGTCATCGACGCCCACGGGGGCGCTGCTGGCCATGCCCATCACCAGAAACGCCATCGCGATCCGGTGGTCGAGATGGCTGGCGCAGACCTGCCCGCCCGGCACATTTCCGTGGCCGCGCCCCTCGACGATCCACCAGTCGGGGCCGTCCTCGACCGGGACGCCGCCATCGCGCAGACCGTCGGCCATTGCCGCGATTCGATCGCTTTCCTTGACGCGCAGTTCCTTGACCCCGCCCATCACCGTCGGCCCATTGGCAAAAGCGGCGACGACCGACAGCACGGGGTATTCGTCGATCATGCTCGCGGCGCGTTCGGGCGGCACGGTGATGCCGCGCAGGTCGGGGGAAAACCGCGCACGCAGGTCCGCCACTGGCTCTCCGCCCTCTTCGCGCTCGTTTTCATAGGCAAGCTGCGCCCCCATCTCGCGCAGCGTGGTGAAGAGCCCCGCGCGGGTGGGGTTGAGGCCGATATTCGGCACGAGCACATCCGAGCCGGGCGTGATCAGCGCCGCACAGACCGGAAACGCCGCCGAAGACGGATCGCGCGGCACGTCGATGGCTTGCGGCACAAGCTCTGGCTGGCCGGTGAGGGTGATGACACGGCCCTCGGATGTGGTCTCGGTGGTGATATGCGCGCCAAAGCCGGCCAGCATCCGCTCGGTATGGTCGCGGGTTGCCTCGCGCTCGATCACCACGGTTTCACCCGGCGCGTTCAGCCCGGCGAAAAGCACGGCGGATTTGACCTGCGCCGACGGTACCGGCACCGTGTAGCGCACGGGTATCGGATCGGCGGCACCTTCAATCGTCATCGGCAGCCGCCCGCCGGAGCGCCCGACCGCCCGCGCCCCGAACAGCGCCAGCGGGTCGGTCACGCGCGCCATGGGCCGCTTGGCGAGGCTGGCATCGCCGGTGAAGGTGGCGGTGATCCCGGTGGTCGCCATCGCCCCCATGATCAGCCGCACCCCGGTGCCGGAATTGCCGCAATCGATCATCTGATCGGGCTCGAAAAATCCGCCAACGCCCACACCATGCACATGCCATGTGCCGTCCGCGCCCTGGACCACCTCGGCCCCGAAGGCGCGCATCGCGCGGGCCGTGTCCAGCACATCCTCGCCCTCGAGCAGACCGGTGATCACCGTCTCGCCCACGGAAAGGGCCCCGAGGATCAGCGCCCGGTGCGAGATCGACTTGTCGCCCGGCACATCCGCACGCCCCGTCAAGGGCCCGCTTGGATGCGACGTCATGGGCGTCGGCATGGCATGGCCGGACATGGGCTGCAGTCACCTTTCAAACGCGAAATCGCCTGCCTGATAGCGCAGGCAGGCGACCTCGTCCATCGCTCATCGGGTGGCAGGCGGTCTCAGCCCATGTCGAATTGCAGCGGGCGGATCTGCTGGAACTTGCCCGTCGCCTGCAGCGCCTTGATCGCCGAATCGGGCACTGGCCCGTCGACATACAAGAGCGCGATGGCCTCTCCGCCAGCATCCGAGCGACCGAGGGTGAAATTGGCGATGTTGACGCCGTGCTCGCCCATCGTGTGACCAAGCGTGCCGATGATGCCGGGCTGATCCTCGTTGGTGGTGTAGACCATGTGCTGGCCGATCTCGGCATCGATATTGATGCCCTTGATCTGGATGAAGCGAGGCTTGCCATCCGAAAAGACCGTGCCCCCGATCGAGCGCTCGCGCTTGCTCGTGACCACGGTCATCTTGATATAGCCCTCGAAGGCGCCGGACTTGTCCTGCCGGGTGGTGCTGATCTTGACCCCGCGTTCCTTGGCCACAACCGGCGCCGAGACCATGTTTATGTCGGGGTTCACCGATTTCATGATGCCCGCCACACCGGCGGAGGTGAGCGCGTCGAGGTTCATTTCGCTGGCCACACCGTCATAGAGGATGTTGATCGCCTTGATCGGCTCGTCGGTCATCTGGCCGATGAAATTGCCCAGATGATCGGCAAGCTTGATCCACGGCCCCATGATCTTGGCCTCTTCGGCGGTCACCGAGGGCATGTTGATCGCGTTCGCGACAGCCCCGGTCAGCAGGTAGTCCGACATCTGCTCGGCCACCTGCAGGGCGACGTTCTCCTGCGCCTCGGTGGTCGCGGCCCCCAGGTGCGGCGTGCAGACCACGTTGGGCAGACCGAAAAGCGGGTTCTCGGTCGCGGGTTCCTCGGCGAAGACGTCGAAGGCCGCGCTTGCCACATGGCCCGACCTGATGAGATCGGCGACCGCCTGTTCATCCACGAGGCCGCCCCGCGCGCAGTTGATGATGCGCACGCCCTTCTTGGTTTTCTCCAGCGCCTCGCGGCTGAGGATGTTGCGGGTCTGGTCGGTCATCGGCACGTGCAGGGTGATGAAATCGGCGCGCTTCAAGAGATCGTCGAGGTGCTCGACCTTCTCGACACCCATCTTGTCGGCCTTTTCCTGGCCAAGGAAGGGATCATAGGCCACCACCTTCATCTTCAGCCCGCGCGCCCGGTCGCAGACGATGCTGCCGATATTGCCGGCGCCGATCACGCCGAGGGTCTTGCCGGTCAGCTCCACCCCCATGAATTTCGACTTTTCCCACTTGCCGGCCTGGGTCGAGGCCGACGCTTCGGGGATCTGCCGGGCGATCGAGAACATCATGGCGATCGCGTGTTCGGCGGTGGTGATCATGTTGCCGAACGGCGTGTTCATCACGATCACGCCTTTTTTCGACGCCGCGGCCTTGTCGATATTGTCGGTGCCGATTCCGGCGCGCCCGATCACCTTGAGGTTGGTCGCCGCGTCGAGGATCTTTTCGGTGACCTTGGTGGCCGAGCGGATGGCGAGACCGTCATAATCGCCGATCACCTCTGCCAGCCTGTCCTTGTCCTTACCGAGGTCGGGCTGAAAATCCACCTCGATGCCGCGATCGCGGAAGATCTGCACGGCGGTTCCGGAAAGCTTGTCGGAGACGAGTACCTTGGGGGCCATTATCGGGTTCCTTTTATGGAAAAACATCGGGGATGGACCCGGACCCTTTGAACGGGTCCGGACCGATTTCTTTTCAAGAAATCGTGGTTACGCGGTCTCTGACAGCGCGGCGATCTCCGTCTGATACGCCCATTCGATCCACGGCATGAGCGCCGTCACATCGGGTGTCTCGACGGTGCCGCCACACCAGATGCGCAGGCCCGGGGGCGCGTCGCGATACGAGCCGACGTCATAGGCCGCATCCTCGGCCTCCAGCCGCTTGACCACGGCCTTGGCGAAAGCGGCCCCGTCGGTGATGCGCCCGTCGGTGAACTTGAGGCACACGGAGGTGTTCGAGCGCACTGCGGGCTCATGCGCCAGAAAGGCCAGCCACGGATGTTCGGCGACAAAGGCCTGCACCACGGCGAGGTTGGCATAGGCCCGCTCGCGCAGGGCGTCCATGCCGCCGACATCGCGCGCCCAGTCGAGCGCAAGCAAGTAATCCTCGACCGCCATCATCGAAGGCGTGTTGATGGTCTCGCCCACGAAGATGCCCTCGTTCAGCTTGCCGCCCTTGGTCAGGCGGAACACCTTGGGCAGCGGCCAGGGCGGGGTATAGCTCTCGAGCCGTTCCACCGCGCGCGGGGACAGGATGAGCATGCCATGCGCGGCCTCGCCGCCAAGCGCCTTTTGCCAGCTGAAGGTGGTCACGTCGAGCTTATTCCAGGGCAGCGTCTGCGCGAAGGCGGCCGAAGTGGCATCGCAGATCGTCAGGCCCTGCCGGTCGGGTTTGATCCAGTCGCCATTGGGGACGCGGACGCCGCTCGTGGTGCCGTTCCAGGTGAACACGACGTCATTGTCGGTGTCGACGCTGTCGAGATCGACGATCTCGCCATAGTCGGCGGTCTTGACTTCGGCATCGAGTTTCAACTGCTTGACCGCGTCGGTCACCCAGCCCGCGCCAAAGCTTTCCCAAGCCAGCATCTCGACGCGGCGGGCGCCCAGCATGGTCCACATCGCCATTTCCAGCGCGCCGGTATCGGAAGCCGGAACGATGCCGATCCGGTAATCGTCGGGGATGCGCAGGATTTCGCGCGTGCCATCGATCGCGGCCTTGAGCTTGGCCTTGCCCACGGCGGCGCGGTGCGAGCGCCCGAGCGGGGCATCGGACAGTTTGGTCAATTCGAATGTGGGGGGTTTGGCACAGGGGCCCGAGGAAAAACGCGGGTTTGCCGGCCGCGTTGCCGGTTTCTGCATGGTCATGTCTGCTATCCTTCCAGATAAGCGCCCTTCGTTGGGGAAGGGTGTCCCACCCGTGCGGATACTCGTTTGGCGCCCCTTTCGCAAGTGCAGAAATGGCGCTAAAGCGACGCTCGAGAGATTGCTACGACATTTCGCGTTCACGATCGGAAGCCTGCGCCATGTTCACCACCACGCTGATTGCATCCCCCGGCACGTTGGAGCCTGCCCTTGTTGCGGCGTTGCAGCACGCGTGGAGCGGCAGGCAAACGGTCTGGCTCGCCGCGGGCGAGGCTGCGGAATTCGAGATGCCGGCGATCCCCGACACGCACCGCAAGGTCTGGCAGGATCTGCAAGAGCAGGGCGTCGATCTCGTGGTCCAGCCTAGCGCGGGGCGCCGCAAGCGGATGCTGCTTGCGGATATGGACAGCACGATGATCCGGCAGGAGTGCATCGACGAGTTGGCCGAACTGGCGGGCGTCGGCGCGCATGTCCGCGCCATCACCGCCCGCGCGATGAATGGCGAGCTGGATTTCGAGGGCGCGCTGCTGGAACGCGTGGCGCTGCTCGAGGGCCTGCCCGAGCATGTGGTCGGCGAGGTGTTGGAGACGCGCATCACCTACATGCCCGGCGGCGCGGACCTCGTGGCGACGATGCGCGCGCATGGTGCGTACACCGCGATGGTCTCGGGTGGGTTCACGGCGTTCACCGGGCCGGTCGCGGCGCATCTGGGCTTTGATGAACACCGGGCCAACACGCTGCTGGCCAAGGGTGGCAAGCTGTCCGGCGACGTGGCGCGCCCCATTCTGGGCCGGGCGGCCAAGGTTCGGGCGCTGGAAGAGATCACGGGCCGGCTCGGAATATCAGAGGCCGAGGTGATCGCGGTCGGCGACGGGGCCAATGATCTGGGCATGCTGGATTGCGCCGGGACGGGTGTCGCACTGCATGCCAAGCCGAGCGTGGCGGCGCAATGCGATATCCGCATCCATCACGGCGATCTGACCGCGCTGCTTTACGTGCAAGGCTACCGGCGGGAAGAGTTCAAGAACCAGACCTGAAGGACTTGACCAAAAGACCGGGGCGCGCAGTGGCACGCCCCGGTCCACGCGTTGACGGGTGACGATCAATCGTCGTCGTTGTCATCACCGTTGCCATCACCGCTCGGCAGGCTGCCATCTTCCTGGGCCGCGGTGAGTTCCTCTTCGTCCAATGCTCCGTCGGCATTGGCATCGGCCTCCATGAACGCATCGACAGACACGTCGGGCATGACCGCCTGAAATTCGGCCATGGTGACAAAGCCGTCCCCGTTGGCGTCCAGCGTCTCGAAATCGGTCTCCTGCGCCATGGCGGGCACGGCGAGAGTCAGGGCAAAGCCCGTGGCAAGCATCGTTTTCGTCATCTCGATCATCCTCATGTTCGGGTTTCGGAGGCGCGGATTCGCATCCGTTCCCAGAGGATGCGTGACTGCCGCGCGCCTGTCTGCCGAACCGTGCGAAGTCGGGGAAAATCCGCGGAACCCAGCCGGAACAAAGCCTGCACATGAGCGGGCCGCCGCCGCCGGCGTCCGGCCTGCAAAACCCCGCCGATGCCGGGGTCGGATTTGGGCAGGACCCCGCCGGAAACCCGGCGCCCGGGGTCGGTGAAGAACCGCCGATGCTTTCGGGCCGCGCGACTCAGGCAAGGGCTGCGGCGGGCTTGATCATCCCGGTGTCGATGCCGCGCCAGTTGCGAATCGGGGCGTTGCGAAACTTGCGTGCGGCGGGATGTTCCGCGTCGAGAGCCCCGAGCCGCACGAGGAGCGACGTGATCGCGCAGCTCGCGCCCCGCGTTCCGCCATCGACGACCTTGAGCGCGATGCCAAGACCCCGCTGTGGCAGGATCGCGACGAAGAATCCCTCGGCCCCGGTCTTGAGCGCCACGGGCTCGGAACAGGCGCGCATCAACTCGGTGCAGGCGCGCCCCTCGCCCGCCACCAGATCGGGATGCGCCACCATAGCCTGCCAGAGCCGCACCGCCGCCCGCTCGGACACCGGGCCGGTTTCCGAGGCTGTGGCGAACCATGCCATGGCGCGGGCCATGCCCATCAGGCTGCTGGCGAAATTGGGCGCGGAACAGCCGTCGATCGCGTGAAAGGGCGATGTCTCGCCGGTCACCTCCTCGAACGCCGCCAGCACGGATGTCTGCACCGCATGGTCCGGATCGACATAGTCGGGATTGCCGCCAAGCTGGCGGTTCAGCGTGAGAAAGCCCGCATGCTTGCCCGAACACTGGTTGTGGCGCTGACAGGGCGGCGTGCCCTCGCGGATCAGCGCAACATCCGCCGACCGCGCCAGCGGATCATGCGCGCCACAGCGGAAATCGGCGTCGTCGAGATCGAGCGTCGCCACCCAATCGCGGACCCGGTCGGCATGCGCCGGCGTCCCCTCATGCGAGGCACAGGCCAGTGCGAGGTGTTCGGGCGTCAGCCGGGACGCGTCCGCCGCGCCGCTGGTGATCAGCGGCAGCGCCTGAATCATCTTGGCCGAGGATCGCGCCAGCACCGTCTCTGACGGGTTGCCCCACGCCGCCTTGATGTCGCCCGAGGCATCGCAGATCACGGCGTGGCCCAGATGCACGCTTTCGGGGCGCGGGCCGCGCCAGATTTCGGTCAGGGGAACGGCTTGGGTCATGCGGGTTTCTCCGGGTCGAGTCATGGCGACAGTTGCGCGCGGCCACGCCAATCACGTCTTTCATTTGCGGGCTGTTTCAGACTATTATCACGCCATCGCAGCGTGGCTGGTCGCAGTTCAAAAGAATTCCGCGAAGGAATGCAAGCGACCCGACGATATTGAGGCTCAGGACGGCTTGGAGACTGGACACATGAAATCAAGATTAGCGACTGGATTTGCACTGGCTCTGGCGGGGGCATGGGCGACCGGGGGCACGGCACAGGAGACGAGCAGCAATCAGGTTGCCTCGGACACCGCGTGGAGCGTGTTCGAGGATACCGATCCGCGCGAATGCTGGGCGGTGTCGGCCCCGACAGAGACCGTCAACACCCGCGACGGCAGGGTTGTCGCGGTGCGGCGGGGGGATATCCTTCTGATGACGTTCTTCCGTCCCAATGCGGATGTGCAGGGGCAGATCACCTTTACCGGAGGATACCCCTTCGCGGAAGGGTCGACCGTCAACATGGAGCTGGGCGGAAGCGAATATGAGCTTTTCACCGAGGGCGAATGGGCCTGGCCGGCCAGCACCGATGACGATGCACGGATCCTTGCCGCGATGAAGCGCGGGTCCGAGGCGGTGCTCACCGCGCGGTCGGCGCGCGGCACCCAGACCGAGGACACCTTCTCGCTGTTAGGCTATACCGCAGCGGTCGAAGAGGCCGAGAAACGCTGCGGTTGAGCGGCGCGGCACCGCAATGTGACACAAGCGGCGGCCCCACAGGGACCGTCGCTTTTTCATGTCGTCACCGCAGCACCTTGTCCTCGGGCCACGACAGTTCCGTGTCGAGACGTATGGTCCGCGTGTCGCCTGCGGGCAGATCGAACTCCCATGCAAGGATGCCGCGATCCCCGTCGACATCCGTTTCGGTGGGTAACGGGTCGGCCTGCCACGAAATGTCGAGCGCATCCTGCTCGGACACCGGCACCCGGTCGATCACGCGCAGCGGCCAGAGCTCTTCGGTCAGGTTCTCGATCTCGATCGCGACGCTATCGGACAGGCGGCTGGATTTGCGAATGATCCCCTGATCGCCCTCGTCCCGGTCCTGAACCCGGCGGGCGAGACGCAGCCCCTCGATCGGGCCGAACCCTATTTCAGCCTCGGCCCCGGCCGCGATCAGGTCGATATTTTGCTGACCGACATAGGCCCCGTCGAGAAAGAACCGCGCCTCGGGCGTGGGCAAAAGCACCTCGCGTGTGTCATTGGTGAACCGTGCCGTGACAAAGGCGGTGTCATCCACCATCGGCACGGCCTTTGCGACGATCTCGGCCTGCGTTTCCACCGGCCCGAGCATCAGCCGCACGCGGTCTGCGCCGGTGGCCAAATCGACAGGCGACGCATAGTCGTAACTCACTGAAATACCATCAAAACGCGGTGATCCGACGACGGCGCTATCGGCCATCTGTGCACCTTGCGACTGGCGCGCCGCCTTGCCCTCCTCGACGCGCATCGGCCGGACCTCGTCGGGATCGCCGATGCGCGGGATCCATGGACGGATCTGCCCCGGCTCGGACTGCTCCGAGGTGCGCCTTGTCGACAGGCTCAGCGCCACGTCGCGCCAGTTCTCGCCGGTGGATTGATGCACGAACGCGCCGCGCTCGATCCGCAAGGTTTCAGTCTCACGCGCAAGCCGCAGATCGTAGAATGGCTGCCAGCCTGCATCCGGGATCGTGTAGGTCACGGTCAGACGCCCGTCGATCTCGGCGTCGGCCGTCACCGCGACGCTGAGCATGGCACGCTCGGGATCCTCGGGGATCAGCGCCTCGACGGCCTGCTGCGCAGCTTCGAGAGCCTCCACATGATCCTCGAGCCCGCGCTCTGCGGCGTCGGCGCGGCGCGTGGCCTCGGCGGCCTCCTGCCGCGCGGCCAGCGATTCGGCACCGATCATGCCAGCGAGCGCGCGCAGTTCCTCCACGCCAAGGGCCGCCACCCCGTCGCCGGTCCCGATCCGGTCGAGAAACGCGGTGCGGGCGCGGGCGGCCTCGGCCTCGAGCCGGATATCCTCGACATCGGCGCGCGCGCGGCGCAGCGCATCTTCCAGTTGCGCAACCTCGGCGCGGGCGGCCTGCAGCTCTGGGCGCTCAGACATGTCGCGGGGCGGCACAAAATCGGTGCGTGTGGTGATCCCGCCCATGCGCGCGCCCTCGACCGTGACCCGGGCCGAGGCAAGCGGCGTGTCGCGCGGCAGATCGGCAAGGATCAGATCATGCGCGCCGGCGGGCGCGGTTACCGGCACCTCGCGGGTGACGGTCGCGCCCTGCGGGTAAAGCGTGACGGCACTCACCCGGCTTGACAATGCGATCTCCTCGGCAAGCACCGGGGTGGCACATATCAACAGTGGCAGGACAAGAAAACGCATGATGAGGGCCCTCGAAACTGTGAAGCGAGATGCGTCCCGCGCGGTAGAGCCTAGGCGATGCCAACAGTCGCCGCAAGCTGGGCGACCGCGCGCTCGGGTAACGGCGCGGCAAGCCTTCGGTCCCACTCTGCAAGCCGAGAGAAATCGGGCATCTCGCCCACCCGTTCAAGGGAGGTGACAATCATGAAGGGGATTGGTGTCTTGTACATGACCCTGGGCGCGTCCACGCTCTGCGCGGGGCTTGCAATCTTCGGCCATGTCGCGGGTTGGCCGATCTGGGGGCTCGTGGTCTTGTGGCTGCTGGCCGTCCCCGTGGCCTCGGCGCTTGCCGGAATGATCGCGGGTCTGCTCCGGCCCTGGAGATAACGGCGCCTAGAGCCGGGTGTGATCTACGGGAAGATCAACCCCATCGAGATTTCTTGGCGGCTCATCGGGCCGGCTCGGGGACGCGTATCGCCGAACGGCGCTGACATGCAGACGTTCGTTCAGGGCGCCGTTGCCGATCCTGCGGTCCCGCGGCAATCCCGTCAGCGGGGTGCTGTAGAGAAGCGACCCCGAGTTGCGCAATTCGCCGAACCAGTTGGGATCGATGCGGCGCTTCAGATAGGCCTGATTGAAGACCAGCCCCGCATCCCGCGCATGGGCGATCATCCAGTCGAGGGCGCGGTCCGACAGTCCGGTATCCACGTACCCACCCCCGATATTGTTGTGCACCCCCGGAAACCACGCCTGCACAACGGTTTCGGTCTCTTCGGCTTTCTCGCCGCACCACAGCGTCGGCTCGAACGGGGTGCGGCGTTCGTGGATGGCGACCGCGTGACAGGCGTGGCGCACGTTGGCGCCGAGGTGCACGTCGTGGAAGCTGTGGCGCTTGCGAAAGAAGTACCCCAGAGGACCGCGTGTCGGCAGGCCGAGCGCGCCGACGGTGTCCCAGACGCCGATGAATTGCACGGTACCGGGCTTGCAGGCATGAGCCTTGCGGAACTCGGCGGCCCTGTCGCGGCGCGCCGCCTTGTCCGGATGGCGGTAGATCGTGGCCGCCTCGATGGCGATGCGGTCAGGGTCGTCGACATTGTCGGGGATGCCGCACAGCCCCAGCATGCCCGCGAGACTGCGCACGGTAAAGGCGCCGCGGCTGAACCCCACAAGGTGGAGCCTGTCCTCGGGCCTGTGGTTTTCGACGATCCACGCATAGGCGTCGCGCATGTTCTTGAAAAGGCCGCGGCCCGCGATACCGCCGCGAAACTTGTTCCAGAACTGCTTTGTGCCGACGCCAGTATCGTAATATTTCAATTGCTTAGGGGTCGGATTGTCCTCGTCGACGGCGCGGATGAACCGGACGACGTTGGTGGGCACGTGGCGGCCCCGGTCCGTCTGGTCGGGCCTGTTCCATGTGCCGTCGGCACCCACCACCAGATTGCGCATGTGTCGCGTCCTCCTGCAGGGGTCTATCCTGCCACATCGCGGCCGGATCGGGAAAAGTTTTCTTTTGACAGGCGTGAAAATTGTGCCATGCTGTCAATGAGTTCAACAAACGAAAGGAGGTGGTCCAGTGTCTATAGAGGTGTTGGAGCAAAGTGTCGGAACAGTTCGGGAGGGCACCGTCTAGGGCAGCCCCGAGGCGAGAGCCACCCGGATTGGTGCGCCTGACCGGCACGCCTCCGTGACTTCTGAGGGGCCGTTCCCGACCGGGGACGGCCCTTTCGATTGTGTACGCTGCGTACAGTGCGTACGCGGAAAAGGTACGCAGCCCGCGACCCGAAACCCCCTGCGCCGCCCGGACCCGCCATGCTGAAAATCACCGACCGCATCACCATCGAGGACTGGGAACTGACCGAGCAGTTCACCCGCGCCTCGGGCCCCGGCGGGCAGAATGTCAACAAGGTGTCGAGCGCGGTGGAGCTGCGATTCGAGGCCGCACGCTCGCCCAACCTGCCCGGCCCGGTGAAG
>JAWLFT010000093.1:0-11417 GCA_041685435.1 Roseovarius sp. | reverse complement strand
TGGCATGCATCAGGAGCCCGCAGACCGCATGTTTCTGATGGCGGCCCTCCTTCAGTTTTCGTCCGGTCGAAATCTTTGTGAACCCGACCTTCTCCGGCGCGGCGCGCTTGAAGGAAAACTCCGTCGTGTCCTGCAAGATCAGAATGGGACCATCGGTTGCCCGGATGCGGAGGGCAGAGGCGGCGAAATGGCCCTCGAGGATCTTGTCCTCGCTGACATTCCCATTGGAACAGAAGCGGGTAGGCGGCCTTGGTGTTCGACCAGTCCTGAAATGCTGTGGGCCGCGATTTCCCCGGACGCTCTCCGAGAGCCTCGGGCATTGCCTCAAGCCGCCTGTTCAGCCGGGCATCACCCAAGTCGCATCCGGCAGTTTCCGTTTCCACCCAATTCTGTCCCATGTCTGCACCTCAATCATTCGGTGCCACCTGACGAATCATGATCGGTTGCTCTCGGACAAGACCAAGTCTGATGGGTGAAGCAATTCGCCGCACAACACTTGTGGGTAACTGCAAGGAGGCCGTCGCGCTTACGATCGGTGCACGGTAGCCAGAACCTGGAGACGACCTCTTGTAAAGTAGGAGTTTGTAATTTCGACGTCCTTGTATCTTTCCTACATTGGAGGCTGCATATTCAGGTGTGCACGAGGAAAGCATCATACCTGACAACCAGATGATGATTCCATCCGACATCGAAGTGGTTCGAACACGGGAAACGGGGGACCTTGCGTCCCCCTCTTCTGTGACACCGCTTTTACGCCTTCTTTTTCTTCGGCGGCATCAGATCGGTGATCGTGCCCTCAAACATCTCGGCGGCGAAGTTCACCGTTTCCGACAATGTGGGATGCGGGTGGATGGTCTGGCCCAGGTCTGTGGCATCCGCCCCCATCTCGATCGCCAGCGCCACCTCGGAGATCAGATCGCCCGCATTGGTGCCGACGATCCCGCCGCCGATCACGCGCTCGTCCTCGGGGTCGAACAGCAGTTTTGTCAGCCCTTCGGACCGCCCGTTCGACAGCGCGCGGCCGGACGCGGCCCATGGAAACACGCCCTTCTCGTACTTGATGCCCTTGGCCTTGGCGTCTGTCTCGGTCAGGCCGCACCACGCCACTTCGGGGTCGGTATAGGCGACCGAGGGGATAAGCCGCGCGTCGAAATGGCGGTTGTGGCCTGCCACGACCTCTGCGGCGACCTTGCCCTCATGCACCGATTTATGCGCCAGCATCGGTTGGCCCACGATATCGCCGATGGCGAAAATGTGGCTCACATTGGTGCGCTGCTGGTCGTCCACGGCGATGAAGCCGCGCTCGTCCACCGCGACACCGGCCTTTTCGGCATCGATCAGCTTGCCATTGGGGCGACGCCCCACGGCGACGAGGATCTTGTCGAACGTGTCGGTGCTCGTCTCGCCCTTGTCGTCCTCGAAGGTGACTTTCAGGCCTTTCTTCTGCGCCTCGACCGCTGTCACCTTGGTCTTGAGCTTGATCGCCTCGTAGCGCCCCTCGATCCGCTTGTGGAAGGGCTTGACGAGGTCCTTGTCGGCCCCCGGCATCAACTGGTCCATCAGTTCGACCACGGTGATCTGGCTGCCAAGCGCATCGTAGACGCAGGCCATTTCCAGCCCGATGATCCCACCGCCCAGTACCAGCATCCGCTTGGGGATGTCCTCCAGTTCCAGCGCGCCGGTGGAATCGATCACCCGTGGATCGTCATGCGGCACGAAGGGCAGCTTCACCACCTCGGAGCCGGCCCCGATGATGCAGTGCTCGAATGACACAGCGACGGTCTTTCCCTCGTGCTCCACCTCGATCATGTTGGGGCCGGTGAACTTGCCTGTGCCCTGCACGACCTCGACCTTGCGCGCCTTCGCAAGCCCGTCGAGCCCGCCTGTCAACTGGCCGATGGTGTCGGACTTGAACTTGCGCAGCGCGTCGAGATCGATCTTCGGCTTGCCGAAGCTGATCCCGTGATGCGCCATTTCCTCGGCTTCGGTGATCACCTTGGCGACGTGCAGCAGCGCCTTCGAGGGGATGCAGCCCACATTGAGGCACACGCCGCCAAGCGTGGGATAGCGCTCGATCAGGATGACCTTCTTGCCCAGATCGGCGGCGCGGAATGCCGCCGAATAGCCCCCCGGACCGGAGCCGAGCACGACCAGATCGGCGTGCTTGTCGCCCTTGCCAGTCGCGGTGCCGGTGGCGGCCTGCGGGGCAGGGGTTGCGGGTTTGGAGGGCTCGGATTTGGGTGCCTCCTGCGCTGCCTCTGCGGCCTCGATCACCATGATCGGCGTGCCTTCGGAGACCTTGTCACCCTCGGCGACCTTGATCTCGGTGATCTTGCCGGCGGCGGGCGAGGGGACCTCCATCGTGGCCTTGTCGCTTTCAAGCTCGATCAGCGGGTCCTCCTCGGCGATGGTGTCGCCGACGCTGACCAGAATGCTGACGACCGGCACATCCGTGAAATCGCCGATATCGGGAACCTTGATGTCCATGATGTCTCTCCTTACCACATCAGCTTGCGCATGTCGCCCAGCAGGGTCTTGAGCGACACGCAGAAGCGGGCTGCAAGCGCCCCGTCCACCGCGCGGTGGTCGTAGCTGAGCGAGAGGGGTTGCATCAGGCGCGGCACGAACTCGGTGCCGTTCCACACCGGCGCCATCTTCGATCGGGTCAGGCCCAGAATGGCCACCTCGGGCGCATTGACGATGGGGGTGAAGGACGTGCCGCCGATCCCGCCAAGCGACGAGATTGTGAAGGTCGCGCCCTGCATGTCCTTCGATTTCAGCTCGCCATCGCGGGCGGACTTCGACAACGTCATCAGCTCTTTCGAGATCTCCACCAGCCCTTTGCGGTCGGCCTCCTTGATCACCGGCACCATCAGCCCGTTGGGCGTGTCGGCGGCAAAGCCGATATTGTAGAAATGCTTGCGCACCAGCTTGTCGCCATCGGGGTGGATGGACGCATTGAACTGCCAATGCGTCTTGAGCGCCGAGACGCTGGCCTTGATGACGAACGACAGAAGCGTGACGCGGTAGCCCTCCTCCTTGGCTTGTGTGTCCATCTCCTTGCGGTAGGCATCGAGATCGGTGATGTCGGCCTCGTCATTATGGGTCACATGCGGGATGTTGAGCCATGAGCGGTGCAGCGCGGGGCCCGACAGTTTCTGGATGCGCGACATCTCGACATCCTCGACCGGGCCGAATTTCGAGAAATCCACAGGCGGGATCGGCGGGATGCCCATGCCACCCTGTGCCGGAGCACCGGAAGCGGCGGGGGTCGCCGTGGATTTGAGATGCTTTGTCACATCCTCGCGCAGGATCCGGCCCTTGCGGCCTGACCCGTTGACGCTGGCAAGATCGATGCCAAGCTGCCGTGCGAACGCGCGCACCGAGGGGCTCGCATGGGCCTTGCCAAAGCCTGCATCGGTCACTGGGGCCGGTGTCGCGGCGGATGCTGCAGCCGGGGCGGCGGGCGCGGGCGCGTCGGACTTGGATGTGTCGGCCTTGGGCGCGTCGGCCTTGGGGGCCTCGTCCCCGCCTGAACCGGCGTCTTCTTCTTCAAGCGTCAGGATCAGCGATCCTTCGGACACCTTGTCGCCCTCGCTCAGCTTGATTTCCTTGACCTTGCCGGCGGCGGGCGAGGGCACTTCCATCGTTGCCTTGTCGGATTCAAGCTCGATCAACGGGTCCTCTTCGGCGATGGTGTCGCCGACGCTGACCAGTATGCTCACGACCGGCACATCGTCGAAATCGCCGATATCGGGTACTTTCACGTCTTTCGTCATTGTCACTGTCTCCTCCTTGTCGCGTCAGACCAGACGCGGGTTCGGCTTTTCGCCGTCAATCTCATAGGTTTTCAGCGCCTTGCGAAGCTCGGTCTTGGTCACTGCGCCCTCGCGGTAAAGATCGGTCATCGCGGCGGCGGCAATGTGATTTGCATCCACCTCGAAGAACCGGCGCAGGTTCACCCGGCTGTCGGAGCGTCCGAACCCGTCGGTCCCCAGCACGGTGTAGCGGCCCGGCACGCCGGCGCGGATCTGATCGGCGAAGGATTTCATGTAATCCGTCGCGGCGATGAACGGCCCCTTGGCGGTCTTGAGCTGGCTGGTCACGAACGGCTCGCGCGGCTCGTCCAGCGGGTTCATGCGGTTCCAGCGTTCCACATGCTCGTAATCGCGGCCAAGCTCGTTGAACGAGGGCACCGACCAGATATCGGCGGTCACACCGAAATCTTCCTTGAGCAGCTCGGCCGCCTTGATCGCCTGCATCAGAATCGTGCCCGAGCCCATCAGGTTGACATGCTTCTTGCCCGGTCTGGAGGTCTTCTGCAGCCGGTAGAGACCGCGGAGGATGTCCTTCTCGACCCCCATCGGCATGTCGGGATGCACGTAGTTCTCGTTCATCAGGGTGAGGTAGAAATAGACGTCCTCCTCATCCTCGTACATCCGCTTGAGGCCGTTCTGCACGATCACCGCCACCTCGTATTGGAAGGTGGGGTCGTAGCTGACGCAGTTGGGGATCGTCGAGGCGAGGATATGGCTGTGCCCGTCCTCGTGCTGCAGCCCCTCGCCGTTGAGCGTCGTGCGCCCAGCCGTGCCGCCCAGCATGAAGCCGCGCGCCCGTGAATCGCCCGCCGCCCAGGCCAGATCGCCGATGCGCTGGAAGCCGAACATCGAATAATAGATGTAGAACGGGATCATCGCCACGCCGTGATTGGAATAGGAGGTCGCCGCCGCGATCCAGTCGGCCATGCCGCCGGCCTCGTTGATGCCTTCCTGCAGCACCTGACCGGTCTCGGATTCCTTGTAATAGGACATCTGCTCGCGATCTTCAGGGACGTATTGCTGACCCTTCGGATTATAGATGCCGACCGAGCGGAACAGCCCCTCCATCCCGAACGTTCTGCTTTCGTCCGGGACGATCGGCACGACATGCTTGCCGATATTCTTGTCGCGCAACAATGTGGTCAGGATCTGCACGAAGGCCATCGTGGTGGAAATCTCGCGCTCGCCCGTGCCTTGCAATTGCCGCTTGAAGGCGTCGAGCGACGGAAGGGTCAGCTTGGGCGCATCTGTCGTGCGTTTCGGGAAATCGCCGCCAAGCGCCTTACGCCTGTCGGCGAGATACGCCTTCTGCGCGTTGTTGAGCGTGACAAACGGCGCTTTCGGAAGATCCTCGTCGCTGACCGGGATCTTGAAGCGGTCGCGGAAGGCGCGCAGTTGATCCTCTGCCAGTTTCTTTTGCTGGTGGGTGGTGTTCTGGCCCTCGCCGGCCGTGCCCATGCCGTAGCCCTTGACCGTCTTGATCAGCAGGCAGGTGGGCTGGTCCTTGGTGTCGGCGGCGCGTTTGAACGCGGTATAGACCTTTTGCGGATCGTGCCCGCCACGCCGCAGCGCCCAGATCTGGTCGTCGCTCCAGTCCTCGACCAGGGCGGCGGTCTCGGGATACTTGCCGAAGAAATGCTCGCGGATATAGGCCCCGTCGCGCGACTTGAAGGTCTGGTAATCGCCATCGACGGTCTCGTCCATGAGCTGGCGCAGACGCCCGGAGGTGTCACGCTCCAGCAATTCGTCCCAGCCCTTGCCCCACAGAAGCTTGATGACCTCCCAGCCCGCGCCGCGGAAATCGCCCTCGAGTTCCTGCACGATCTTGCCGTTGCCGCGCACCGGCCCGTCGAGGCGTTGCAGGTTGCAGTTGATCACGAAGATCAGGTTGTCGAGACCTTCGCGCGCGGCCAGATCGATCGCGCCGCGGCTTTCGGGCTCGTCCATCTCGCCATCGCCCAGGAAACACCACACCTTGCGGTCGGCCATGTCGATATGGCCGCGGTTGTGCATGTATTTCATGAACCGCGCCTGATAGATCGCCATCAGCGGACCAAGGCCCATCGAGACGGTCGGGAACTGCCAGTAATCGGGCATCAGCCACGGATGGGGATAGGATGACAGGCCCTTGCCATCCACCTCGGAGCGGAAGTTTTCAAGCTGCGCCTCGGTGATACGGCCCTCCATGAAGGATCGCGCGTAGATGCCGGGGATCACGTGGCCCTGAAAGAACACCAGATCGCCGCCATGGATCGCCGATTTTGCACGCCAGAAATGATTGAGCCCGATATCGTACATCACCGCCGAGGATGCGAAGGACGCGATATGTCCGCCATATTCGCTGCTTTCCTTGTTGCGGCGCACGACCGTGGCCATGGCGTTCCAGCGGTTGATCGTGCGGATCCGCCATTCCATCTCGATATCGCCCGGGAAGGTTTCCTGATCATCGGCGGGGATTGTGTTCTGATAGGGGGTGGTGGCCGAAAACGGCAGATTGGCCCCGGCGGCGCGGGCCGCCTGCACGGCCTTGTCCAGCAGGTGATGCGCGCGATTGGGGCCGTCACGGGCGATCACGTCCTCGACGGCCTCCTGCCATTCCAGCGACTCCACCGGGTCTATGTCTGGGATCTGTGTCATCTCTCCCCCTTCTCCTCTGTTACGGCGCCAAGCTGCGCCTGTTTGGTTTAATGGTAAACCATAATGGCCTCACAGCAGTCCTAACCAACTGCGTGCAGTCGGGTTACCCCATCTCAAGCATGACTTGCATGTCCTGGGCGCATGGCGTCCAGAAATAAAGTTGAGCGTTGAACGATACCTTGGATCCTCCACGGGCCTCATTCGCCCGCCTGTTCGTAATGCTTGCGGCGCGACATCTTGCCGATCCCGGGATTGAAGCTGTTGGTGGGGTCGCAAGCCTTGTAATGCGCCGCGAGATCCGGTTTGGCCGCATAAAGATGGCCCACGTTATGCTCGGCGGGGTATTCCGCGCCGCGCGTGTCCAGCAGGGCGAGCATCTGGTTTTTCAGCGCGTGCGGGTCGGCGCCCTTTTTCACGACGTAATCCTGATGCAGGACGTGGCAGAAGAAATGCCCGTAATAGAGCTTGTGCTCGATCTGCTCGTCGATCTCTGGCGGCAGTTTTTCCAGCCAGTCCTCGTCATTGCGCCGCAGCGCGATGTCGAGGGCGAGGATATCCTCGACCTCGGCGCGGTGGATATTCTGATAGCGGATCGCGGCCCCGGCGGCGGCGAACCGGTTGAGCCCGGCCAGCTTGGCCTCGCGCGGGGTGCATTCGAAGTAATCGCCGCTGCGTGCATCGAAAAAGTCTTTCAGGAACCTGCGCGCCTCATCGATGCCGCCATCGCGCATCTTCAGGATCAGATGATGCTCGAATTTATCGCGCCATTCCCGCAGGCGGGGTGGCAGGTGATCCGGGGTCAGCCGGGACAGAAACTGCATCACCTTGTCGGTCAGCCCACGTGTCAGCCGAAACTTGTTGAACCTCGCGTCGAAGGCACCTTTGAGGGCAAAGAACATCGGCAGACGGTCGGTGCCCAGCCAGTCGATCATGCGCACCGTGTCCTTGCCGTACCTGTCGGCGATGTCGAAGCAGGCGCGCTGCATGTACTCGCCCGAGACCGGGACGTGATCGAAATGGCGCAGGATGTGGCGCCGTATTGCTGTCAGCTCGTCCGGATCGTTGGTGCCGATATAGAAGGTCGTCTCGCTGTCCGGGATCGGATAGGTGTCGAGCCGCACGGCAAAGACCGCAAGCTTGCCCGCGCAGCCCGCTGCCTCGTAAAGCCGTCGCTTGTCGGCGTTGAACCGGGCGGGGCTGCCCGCGTCGACATCCCGTACCCGGGCGACATACTCGGTATCCGACGCCTTCTTGTTGGTCGCCTCGACATCCGTTTGGACGAAATCGCCCGCCTCCAGCCGGGTCAGGATCTCTTCGGGGGTCTCGCCGAGGCGGATCCCGAGGTGATTGACCAACTCGATCTGCCCGTCTTCGGCGATGCGTGCGTAGAGCGACAGCTCAGTATAGGACGGCCCGCGCTCGACCAGAGATCCGCCGGAATTGTTGCACACGCCGCCCATCACCGAGGCCCCGATGCACGACGACCCGATCACCGAATGCGGCTGACGCCCGAGGGGTTTGAGCATCTTTTCCAGCGCAAAAAGGGTGGAGCCGGGCATGGCGAGCACCTGACGGCCGGCGTCGAGGCTTTGCAGGCGGTCCATGCGCTGCGTGTTGATCAGCACGACGTCGCGATCATATCGCCCCTTGGGAGTGGAGCCTTCGGTCAGGCCGGTATTGGCGGCCTGAAGGATGACGATCTTGTCGGCGGCGACACAGGCCTGCAGCACCTGCCATTGCTCCAGAAGCGAGCCGGGCTGCACCACGCAAAGCGCGTCTCCCTCGCCCGAGCGCCAGCCCTTGCGAAACCGTTCGGTCTGCCTGTCGCCGGTCAGGCAGTGCCTTCGTCCGACGATGTCACTTAGCTGGGCGATCAGGGTGTCGTTGTCGGCTGTTGCAGTCACGCTGTCGGACCTCGTCTGTGTCATATGCGCCTCCCATGTCTGGCCGTGTGCCAAAGGGTAGCCCCGTCACACGTTCCGGCAAAAAAACATGTTGTGCAAGCTTGCCGAACAAAACCCGGGACAATCGTTTGCACGGCCCGTGTCCGTCTCGCGTTCGTAGCGATGTGCTTTCTACTGGAAAATGCCCATTGCGTCCCATATGTCACTGACAATACCTCGGACACAAAGGCACGCATGCGATGAATGAACTTTTCAACAGCTTCATGACCGGCCCTGATGAAAAGGGACGGTTCGGTGATTTCGGCGGGCGCTTCGTGTCGGAAACGCTCATGCCACTCATCCTGGAGCTCGAAGAGCGCTACGAGCATGCCAAGACGGACCCTGCTTTCTGGGACGAGATGCACCATCTCTGGACGCATTACGTGGGCCGGCCCTCGCCGCTCTACCATGCCGAGCGGCTGACCGGTCATCTGGGCGGTGCGAAGATCTACCTCAAGCGGGACGAGTTGAACCATACCGGCGCGCACAAGATCAACAACGTGCTGGGTCAGATCATCCTTGCGCGCCGGATGGGCAAGAAACGCATCATCGCGGAAACCGGCGCGGGCCAGCACGGGGTCGCCACGGCGACGGTCTGTGCCAAGTTCGGTCTGCAATGCGTGATCTACATGGGCGCCCATGATGCCGAGCGGCAGGCGCCCAATGTCTTCCGCATGAAGCTTCTGGGGGCCGAGGTCGTGCCGGTGACCAGCGGGCGCGGCACATTGAAGGATGCGATGAACGACGCGCTGCGTGACTGGGTGACCAATGTGCGCGATACGTTCTACTGCATCGGCACGGTCGCGGGGCCGCACCCCTATCCGGCGATGGTGCGCGATTTCCAGTCGATCATCGGCCGCGAGGCGCGCGAACAGATGCAGGTCGCCGAGGGCCGTCTGCCCGACACGCTGATCGCCTCGATCGGCGGCGGCTCGAACGCGATGGGGCTGTTCTATCCGTTCCTCGACGACAAGGACGTGAACCTGATCGGTGTCGAGGCCGGCGGGCACGGCGTCGACGACCGGATGGAGCATTGCGCCTCACTCAATGGTGGGCGTCCGGGCGTGCTGCATGGCAACCGCACCTATCTGTTGCAGGACGATGACGGCCAGATCCTCGAAGGGCATTCGATCTCGGCAGGGCTCGATTATCCCGGGATCGGGCCTGAACACAGCTGGCTGCACGATGTCGGGCGGGCGCAATACGTGTCGATCACCGATGCCGAGGCGCTGGAGGCGTTTCAACTGTGCTGCGCGCAGGAAGGCATCATTCCCGCGCTGGAGCCGTCGCATGCGCTGGCCCATCTGATGAAGATCGCGCCCAACCTGCCGCGCGACCATCTGGTGGTGCTGAACATGTGTGGCCGGGGTGACAAGGACATCTATTCAGTGGCCAAGCATCTGGGCGTGGAGATCGCCTGACCGGGCCATGATAAAGCTCGGCACCTGAATGGCGATACCCGCTGCGGAGCGGATGCGCGGGGGCGGTAGTGTGGCTTTTTTTTCTGACATTTTACAAAGCAGCGCCATCGCATGTCCGCGGACAGGCGACCCGAAGATTTTTCTGGGCACTTTATCTCGTCACCCTGCAAAGTGAGAACGGCGGTGCAAAACTCGGCCACGGTAGTGGCGGGATAGTCCTGCTGCGGGCGGCGTAAAAACCGGCCACTTTGCTCTTCGTGCGGCAGCATGGAGGGTTTGGAGGTGTCTACCGTGGAACTTTACCGAAAGGTTCGGCTGGCCTGTGCCGATGGCATGAGCAAGCGCGCAGCGGCGCGTCATTTCAACATCTCGCGTGACACCGTCGACAAGGTCATGGCGTTTTCGGTACCGCCGGGTTACCGGCGCACGGCCCCGATCAAGCGCCCGAAACTGGACGGGTTCACCGAGATCATCGATGGCTGGCTGGAAGGCGATCTCGAGATCCATCGCAAGCAGCGCCATACGGCCAAGCGGGTGTTTGAGCGGCTCCGGGACGAGCACGGGTTCACCGGCGGCTACACGATCGTGAAGGATTACATGCGGCAGCGCGAACGGCGCGGCCGCGAGATGTTCGTGCCGCTGTCGCATCCGCCCGGGCACGCCCAGGCCGACTTCGGCGAGGCGACAGTCATCATCGGCGGTATCGAGCAGACGGCGCATTTCTTCGTCATGGACCTACCACACAGCGATGCTTGCTATGTTCGTGCCTATCCGGCGGCCACTGCCGAGGCGTGGGTTGATGGCCATGTCCATGCCTTTGCCTTCTTCGGCAAAGTGCCTGTCTCGACCCTCTACGACAACGACAGGTGTCTCGTGTCGAAGATCCTGCCGGACGGGACGCGCCAGAGAGCGACGCTCTTCAGCGGGTTCCTGTCGCCTTACCTGTTCCATGACCGCTACGGTCGCCCCGGCAAGGGCCGCGACAAGGGCAACGCGGAAGGGTTGGTCGGCCTCTCCCGCCGCAGCTTCATGATGCCGATCCCGCGGTTTGCGACCCGGGACGCGTTCAACGATGAGACCTTGTCCGCCATTGGTCCGAGGACAATGGTCGAATGCTGGAAGAACAGTGCCTCAAACGTCAGGCGGACATCCTGCGCGGCCAGTCTGAGACCATCGGTCAACGCCTCGCGCGGGATCTGGCCGCGATGTCCGAACTCCCATGCCGCCGTGAAGCAGTCCCTGAAGTTGGCGGCGGTCGGATTCGATGCCGTCAAGCACCTCGTCCTCTGTCAGGTTGAGAAACGGCCACCGAAGCTGGATCTCGACGTCTATCCCTACATGCCGCGCGCCAATGTCGAGACCACCTCGGCCGCCAGCTACATGGCCCTGATGACGGAGGCGACGGAATGACGGAGGCTCCGCAGATCCTGCTCAACCATCATTTGAAGGCCCTGAAGCTGCCCACGTTCTTGCGCGAATACGAGAAGCTAGCCCGGCAATGCGCCGCCGAGGGCCTGGATCACATCCAGTTCCTGGCGCGCCTCGTCGAACTGGAAATGATTGACCGCGAACGGCGGATGATCGAGCGTCGCATCAAG
>JAWLFT010000155.1:0-2764 GCA_041685435.1 Roseovarius sp. | reverse complement strand
CTGAAAGACGGCGTGTTGAGCCTGACGATCCCCAAACGCGAAACCGCAGAGCCCAACGGCCGCAAGATCGACATCAAGCGCGCCTGACCCCGGTGATCATCCGCTGATCATCCGCGCGGATCCAGATTTCCGAAAGGTCCGCGCGGGTGGTCCGGGCGCGGTTCGCGGGAGGGTCGGGGTTGGAAGACCAACGGATAAGGCGCAGAGGATGTGGCGCAGGTCCGCAAGACCGAAATGCGCGCGAAACAATCGCTCGCGGGGCGCAACCGGGCGTGCGCGATACGGCCCGCTCCAAGGCGGTCGCAGCCAGCAGAAAGGATGCGGCACCCGCACGGAACGATGCGCCTAACTTTCCAGATGCAGATAGACACGCCGATTCTGGCGGCCCTTCTTTTCGACCTTGCCAAGCCGCAACGCGCCGATCTCGGACGTGCGCGCCACATGGGTGCCGCCGCAGGGTTGCAGATCGACCTGATCCGCGCCCTGCCCGATCCGGATCAGCCGGACGCGGCCCGCCCGCCTTGGGGGTGCCGCGGACATGGTCTTGACCAGCCCGGGATTCGCGTCAAGCTCTGCTTCGGTGATCCAGCTTTCCTCAACGGCGAGATCGCGCTCCACCAGACGGTTGAGCTGCGCCTCCAGCGCGGCGCGATCACCGGGCGCATCGGGCATGTCGAAATCCAGCCGGCTGCGCGCCTCGCCGATGGCCCCACCCGTCACCGGCAGCGGGATGACCACCGACAGAAGGTGCAGCGCGGTGTGCATGCGCATGATCCGATGACGCCGGGTCCAGTCCAGCATCTGCCGAAGCTCTGTCCCGACCGCCGGCAAGGCCTGCTGCGCGTCGGGGACAAGGGCGATCAGCCCGTCACTTGCGCGAACGGTCGTGGCGATGCGGGCGCTGCCCTGGGCCCAGTCCAGCCGGCCGCTATCGCCCGGCTGCCCGCCGCCGGTGGGGTAGAACACGGTCCGGTCGAGCACGACACCCCCCTCGGGCGTGTGTGCGATGACCCGCGCGTCGGCCTCGGCCAGATAGGGATCGGCGCGAAACAGCGGGTCGGTCATCGCCCGCCCCCGTCGCCGCCACCATCCGCATCGCCGGCGGTATCAAAATCGGACTCGGTCTTTTGCGCGGGCACCCGGCCGGCCACGCCGGGGGCTGTTTCAGTCTCCGCAAGCTGCCCTGGAGCCTGCCCTGTCGGGGCCGCCTCCCTGCGGATCCAGACTTCCTGTTGCGGGAAGGGAATCTCGAGCCCCGCTTCGGCAAAGCGTTTGGCGATATCGTGGTTCATTTCCGAATGCACATCCATGATCCAGTTGACATCGCGCAGGATCGCGCGGATCTCGAACTGGAGCGTGCTGTCGCCGAACCCCCTGAACAGAATGGTCGGCCGCGGGTTCATCAACACCAGCGGATGCGCTTCGGCCACCTCCCGCAGAATTTTCTCGACCTTGCGCGTATCGGTGCCGTAAGCCACGCCAACGGGCACGATGACACGGCCCACGGTGTTGCCACGGGTGAAGTTCGTCACGGTGCCACTGACGAAATCGGCATTGGGCACGATCACATCGGTGCGATCGAAGGTCTCGATCCGGGTGGAGCGCACCGAGATCGCCTTGACATACCCATGCTGTCCGCCGACCTCGATCCAGTCGCCCTCGGAGATGGGCCGCTCGATCAACAGGATGATGCCGGCGACAAAGTTCGACACGATGTTCTGCAGGCCGAAACCGATACCGACCGACAGCGCACCGGCGACGATGGCCAGCGAGCTGAGGTCGATGCCCGCGCTGGTGATCGAGATCAGGACCGCCAGGAATATCCCCACATATCCCACACCCGACACGATAGCGTTGCGCCCACCGGTATCGAGCCTGGTCTTGGGCAGGATCGTGGTCCGCAGCGCCCCCTGCACGAGCCGCGTGATCAGCAGGCCGATCGCGAAGACGATGGCGAGGGTCAGGAAGATCATCGGTGAGATCGTGACCCCGCCGAAGGTCATCCCTTCGGTGATGCTGGTCCAGACCTGCCGGAGCTGCGCGGGGCGCGCGCCCCAGATCAGCGCGAAGACAGGCAGCGACAGCACACCGAGAAAAAACCCCGTCATGACCGGCACCAGCGACTGATCGGCGCTGATGCGATTGCCAGTGAGCATGACATAGAGCTCCGACAGGACCCTCTGAACGATCAGAAGCCCCGCCAACAGGATGAGCGACAGCGCCGTGGGCAGCGTGATCGCCACTGCGGCGTTCATGTACCCGATCGCCGCCATAACCGGGGCCACGAGCGCCAGAACCGTCAACAGGCGCGACAAGAGCCCCGCGACCCGGTCACTGACACTGGGCTCGGCGTCGGCTTCGATCTCATGTGCACGGCTGTGCTGCTTGAGCAGGCTCGACAGCCGCCAGAGCAGAAGACCGGTCAGGACAAGAAGCGGAAAGATCACCACATTGGTCGCGGGCTCGGCCCATAGCGCGCCCTCGGCGACCGACTGGACAAAGTGAAACGCCGCGACAACGAGGCCCATCAACGCGCCATAGAGCCGACCCGAGTACCTGCATCCTTCATCGAGGTGGAGGATCGGTGCGCGCGCCTCGTGCCTTGGGAACAGGCGTTGCGCCAGCCAGCGTGTCAGCAGGAAGATGAACGCGGCCGATTGAAGACTCGTCAGGACAAGCTCGCCCGTCGGTCCCGGCAGACCGCTGGTCTGTGCCGCCTGCACGATCGCCACGACGCCCACGAAGGGCAGCACCCATTCTCCCA
>JAWLFT010000154.1:0-2766 GCA_041685435.1 Roseovarius sp. | reverse complement strand
GGCGACGCCGCCCTTGGTGTCGGCTGCGAGGCGTCGGGACAGTCCGGCGATCCTGAAAGACATGGCGACCCTCTCCTTTTTACGTGGTCAGGTGCGTGGGGCCGGAGGTGACGGTTTTGTCACGCATAGGCCGCCACGCGCGGTAACCTTTTGAGTATGCCAGAAAACCGGGGTGTCTGTCATGCAACTTCAGCGTGTCCAGCGTAAGAATCTCCATATAACTTTCAGCGTCGGCGGACTGTCAGTGCCGCGCCGGGGCGGGGCATGGGTACGGCCCGGCCCGGCGCGGCATGGGTACGGCTCAATGCGCCATGAAGACCGGGAGCGTCGCCTCCTCCAGCATGGTGCGCGTCGCGCCGCCGAAGATCGCCTCGCGGAAGCGCGAATGGCCGTAGGCACCCATCACCATCATGTCCGCATCCATGTCGCCGGCATGGCGCATCAGCACGTCCGACACCCGCGGCAGGGTTTTCGACAGCACGTCGATCTCGACCTTGGCACCGTGGCGCGACAGGTACTGCGCCACGGCCCCGCCGGGATCGGAGCGTTCGGGGCCGTGCTTGGGCGGGTCGACCACAACGACATGCACCACATCCGCCGCGACCAGCAGCGGCAGGGCCGCGCGCATGGCACCGAGCGCCTCGCTGCTTTCGTTCCAGCCCAGCAGGATGCGCGCGGGGCGCGTGACGGGCTTGGCGTTCGCGGGCACGGTCAGCACCGGCGTGCGTCCCTCGAACAGCGCCGACTCGGTCACCGGCTCGAGCTCGGCGCCGCGCCCCTCGCCGTAGGGTTGCGGCAGGATGACGAGGTCCGAGAATCGCGCGTGCAGGCCGACCTGACGCCCGAGATCGGCAAGCTGGCTGACACCGGCCTCGGCGCTCCAGCGCAGGGCGCTGTCCCCGAGCACCTTGCGCGCGCGGGCCTCGATCGCCTCGGCCTCTTCCTGGGCGCGGGTGATGGTTTCCTGCAGCACGATGGCGCTGGCGCCGGCGTAGTAATAGCCCGACTGGCTGCGATCCACGCCGAGGCAGAGCACGTCGAGATGCGCGTCATGCGCTTCGGCGGTGGCCATGGCATGGGCGAGGGTGTCCTCGACGAGGGCCTCATCGGTCAGGGCGGTGAAGATCGTCTTGTAGGTCATGGCGCGGTCCTTCGTCGGTGTTGCGTTGTGATCGATCATAGGGGAAGGTTCTTCCGTGGTGCTTTGACGCGGATCAACATTCGGGCCGGGATATATTGACACAGATCAAGGATAGCAGATGCCGGGCAGTCCAAGAGGCGCTATACAATGGGGCAGGCGCGGGCCGCGGCGACGCGTGTGACATGGGACGAAGGAACGCAACATGACGAACTATATCAAGCTGATCGTGCTTGGTGTGATCACGCTTTGCGCGCTGATCGCGGCCAATTATGCGCGCGATCTGGCCTATCTGGTGAATGCGCTGACGGTGGCTGCGGTCGCCGGCGGGCTTTTCCTGTGGGTGCTGCGCAACACCGACGAGCCGGCCGCACCGAAGGTCGACCTGTCGGGCGAATACATGGACGGGGTCGTGCGCGCGGGCGTGATCGCAACCTGTCTCTGGGCGCTGGTCGGTTTTCTCGCCGGAACCTGGATCGCGTTCCAGCTTGCCTTCCCGCAGCTCAATTTCGAATGGGCGCAAGGCTACATGAATTTCGGCCGGCTGCGGCCGCTGCACACCTCGGCGGTGATCTTCGCGTTCGGTGGCAACGCCCTGATCGCGACCTCGTTCTACGTGGTCCAGCGCACCAGCGCCGCGCGTCTCTGGGGCGGCAACCTCGCGTGGTTCGTGTTCTGGGGCTACCAGCTCTTCATCGTGCTGGCCGCCAGCGGCTATGTGCTGGGCTCCACCCAGTCGCGCGAATATGCCGAGCCGGAATGGTATGCCGACTGGTGGCTGACCGTGGTCTGGGTGTCGTATCTGGCGGTTTTCCTCGGGACCATCGTCAAGCGCCGCGAGCCGCATATCTATGTGGCCAACTGGTTCTATCTGGCGTTCATCATCACCGTGGCGATGCTGCACGTGGTCAACAACCTGAGCGTGCCGGTCTCGTTCTTCGGGTCGAAATCGGTGGCGCTGTTCTCGGGTGTGCAGGACGCGATGACGCAATGGTGGTACGGGCATAACGCCGTGGGCTTCTTCCTGACCGCGGGCTTTCTCGGGATGATGTATTATTTCGTGCCCAAGCAGGCCGAGCGTCCGGTCTACAGCTACAAGCTGTCGATCATCCACTTCTGGGCGCTGATCTTTCTGTATATCTGGGCCGGTCCCCACCATCTGCATTACAGTGCGCTGCCCGACTGGGCCTCGACGCTTGGCATGGTGTTCTCGATCGTGCTGTGGATGCCCTCGTGGGGCGGCATGATCAACGGGCTGATGACGCTGTCGGGGGCGTGGGACAAGCTGCGTACCGATCCGATCATCCGCATGATGGTGATCTCGGTCGGGTTTTACGGCATGGCGACCTTCGAGGGGCCGATGATGTCGATCCGCGCGGTCAACTCTCTGAGCCACTACACCGACTGGACCATCGGGCACGTGCATTCCGGGGCGCTTGGCTGGAACGGCATGATCACCTTCGGGGCGCTCTACTTCCTTGTGCCCAAGCTGTGGAACCGCGAGCGGCTTTACAGTCTGAGCATGGTGAACTGGCATTTCTGGCTGGCGACGATCGGCATCATTCTCTACGCCGCCTCGATGTGGGTGACCGGGATCATGGAAGGTCTGATGTGGCGCGAGGTCGATG
>JAWLFT010000153.1:0-2780 GCA_041685435.1 Roseovarius sp. | reverse complement strand
GCAGATAGGGAAGGTTTTCCGCGATCCTGCTGTCAGGGTCGCCGGGCCCGTCTTTGGCTTGCATCGTGTCTCCCTTAAATTTCCACAGAATCTTCGATAGGTTACAAAGGCATGGAACAAAACGCCATGGCGGGGCGTTTGTTCCCGGATCGAGACGAAATATGCTGGCCAGCCGAAAGCAGACAGATGCCCGACGAGGACCCCAAGAACACCGACGGCAGGGGCGAGGACGCCGACCGGACATCGGAGATGGACCGGCAGATCACCGAGAATCTGCGCAAGCTCTACCAGTCCACCGTCGACGAGGAACTGCCCGCCTCCCTTCGGGATCTGATCGAGCGTCTGAAGGCACAGGATCGCGGCAATGGCTGAGGCTGTCGTGACAGACGCCACGCGCGACGAGCTGGTCGCCCTGGCGCCGGAACTGCGCGCCTTCGCGCTCAGCCTGTCGCGCAACGCCTCGACAGCTGATGATCTGGTGCAGGAAACCGTGCTCAAGGCCTGGGCCAAACTCGACAGTTTCGAGCCGGGCACGAACATGCGCGCATGGCTCTTCACCATCCTGCGCAACACGTTCTATTCGGACACCCGCAAGAGCAAGCGCGAGGTTGCCGATGTGGACGGCGCCCATGCCGCGCGGCTGTCGCAGAAACCCGACCATGACGGGCGGCTGGCGCTGCGCGATTTCGCGGTGGCCTTCGCGACGCTGCCCGACGAGCAACGCGAGGCGCTGATCCTGATCGGCGCCTCTGGCCTGTCCTACGAGGAGGCGGCCCGCACCTGCGGCTGCGCGGTCGGCACGATCAAGAGCCGGCTCAATCGCGGCCGCGCGCGGCTCGCCGAACTGCTCGACCCCGTGCAAAAGACGCCGCGAGCGGGAACCCCGGCCCCCGGGTCCGGGCGCTGATCCATGCGGTGGCAACATCTCGGGCGTCGGTCCAAGGGCCTGACCGTTCGTCTGCTGCTGATGCTGTCGCTGGCGCTGGTGCCGCTTGGCACCTTCGCCGTCATGCAGAACGAGCGCGCCCGCACCGAGGCACAGCGCAGCATCGACATCTCGGTGCTCAGCATGACCTTCGCCTCGATCGCCGGAGAACTTGCGCTGATCCGCGGTGCGCTCGGCTCGGCCGACGCGCTTGGCAGCACCGCGCTGAAGACGGCCGATCGACCCCAGGACTGCGCCGGTGATCTGAAGGATTTCGTCGATCAGGCCGGGCTCTTTCGCTTCGCCGGATTTGCGGATCCCTCGGGGCGGATGATCTGCAGCTCGTCGGAACCGCCCTGGGATTTTGCCGGGACCGACATGTTCGCCGCGGTGCAGGACGGCGAGGGCCCGGTCATCATGCCCGAACCCGGTGCGGGTGAGGCAAGCCGTGCCCCGCTCATCATCGCCAGCCCCGTGGAAAAGGACGACGAGACTGCCGGGTACGTGGTCTTCGCGATGGCCAGCTTCGCGCTGGATTTCGTCCGCGAATACGCGCTGGACACCAATCCCACCACCACGATCATCTTCGACGCGGACGGCCGCCTGATCAGCGCCCATCCGCGCGATACCGACCCCGAGACGATTCTGCCCACGGCCCGCGGCCTTGGGTCTTTCGCCTATAGCGACCGCCATGTGGTGCGCGCGCGCGATTCCGGTGGCGCTCCGCGCACCTACGCGATCATCCCGCTGCTCGAGGGGCAGCTCTTCGTGCTTGGCGCATGGGCGCCCGAGGATCTGCCGTCAAGCGATGCGCCCCCCGCGTCGAGCACGCTGGGGTTCGCGCTTCTGGTCTGGCTGGTCAGCCTCGGCGTGGCCTATCTGGGCGCGCACCGGCTGGTGATCCGGCATCTGCGGCGGCTGGGGCGCCAGATGCGACAATTCAGCGACGGCAATCGCGACAACCTGCCAAGGATGCTGCACGACGCGCCCGACGAGATCAGCGAACTCAGCCGCGATCTGCGCCATCTCACCGAGACCCTGTCGCGCGACGAGGTGCAGCTTGAAACCGCCCTCGGCGAAAAGACGCTTCTGTTGCGCGAGGTGCATCACCGGGTCCGCAACAATCTGCAACTGATCGCCTCGATCATCAGCATCCAGATGCGGCAGGTGGACAATTCCGAGGCGCGCGACCTGCTGCGCGGCCTGCATGACCGGGTGATGACCCTCGCGACCGTGCATCAGAGCCTCTACAAGCTGGACCGCGTGACAGAGCTGCGGGCCGACACCCTGCTCGACGACATCCTGCGCAAGATGATCTCGATCAGCGTCCTGCCCGAAAGCAACATCAAGGTCGGCACCGATCTGCAACCCGTCACGCTCGACCCCGACCAGAGCGTTCCGCTGGCGCTGCTGGCGACCGAGGCGATGACCAACGCGCTGAAATACGTGGAGGCACCCGCAGACGGCCCGGCGCGGATCGACATCCGGCTGACCGGGACCGAGGCGGGGGAGGTCTGTCTCGAGGTCACCAACACATGTGCCGAGACCCCGACGCCCCCAAAGGATGTGCCGAAGGGCGGGCAGATCGGGCTGCACCTGATCCGCGCCTTCACCAGCCAGCTCGAGGCCGAGGCCGAAGAGGGCCCCGTCGAGACCGAGGCCGGCCCGTCCTTCCGCGTCGCCTTGCGCTTTTCCGGCCGCCGGACCGCGGGTGCGGGCGACGCCTGATTTCGCCACCTGACACAAGCGAGCCGGTGGTGATCCGGCCTGTCATGCGTGCGGACTGCCGTTGCGCGGGGTTCGGTTTTTGGCCTGAAGAGGACGTTGCCGACTCTGCCCTGCGCGGAATCAAGGC
>JAWLFT010000092.1:0-11988 GCA_041685435.1 Roseovarius sp. | reverse complement strand
ATCTCGCCGCGTTCCTCTGCCTTGGCGCGGTTCCAGAGCGTGTCCATTTCCGCGAGATCGGAGTCCGAGGGGGTTTTGCCAGCCTCCCGCAAGAGGGCTTCGATCCGCTCGAACCGGCGGGTGAATTTGGCGTTGGTCCGGCGCAGCGCAGTCTCGGGACAGAGATTCATGTGCCGCGCGAGGTTGGCCATCACGAACATCAGATCGCCAAATTCCTCCTCGATCTGGTCGGGATCGCGAGCTTCCGCAGCTTCATGCAGCTCTTGAGCTTCTTCCTGTATCTTATCGATTACATGAGATGTTTCCGGCCAGTCGAATCCGACGCGCGCCGCCCGCTTTTGCAGTTTGACCGCCCGCAGCAGCGCCGGCAGGCCGAGGGCCACCCCGTCGAGCGTGCCTGATTTCTCGGTTGCGGCGCGTTCATGTGCCTTGAGGGTTTCCCAGTCGCGGGTCTGTTGATCGGCGGTCTTGTCGGGGCTTTCATCGCCGAAGACATGGGGATGGCGGGCGATCATCTTGTCGGCGATCGCGCGCGCCACGTCATCGAGGTCGAAAAGACCCCAATCTTGGGCGATATGGGCGTGAAACACCACCTGCAGTAACAGATCACCCAGCTCGCCGCGCAGCTCGGACCAGTTTTCCTGTTCGATCGCATCGGCGACTTCGTAAGATTCTTCAATGGTATAGGGGGCGATGCTGGCAAAGTCCTGCGCGATATCCCAGGCACATCCGCTGTCGGGATCGCGCAGGCGGGCCATGATCGCGACGACGCGGGGAACGCCGCCACGCGGGTCGTGAAGCAGGCTGTCATCGGGCATGGGCGCGGCCTTTCCAAGGTGAACCATGGCCTGAACGGTGGCCGGAAGACGGCGATTTGTCCAGAGCATCGTAACGATGCCACCGAACGGACCGGACAAGGAGCGGGAGACCCACACATTGTGCCCGCCCGCCGTGCGGTGCTGCCAACTCAGACGACGCCGCGTCGCCGCCGGTCAGGCGTTGGCGTCGCGGATCTTGTCGGCGGCGTCCTTGTCGAAGGTGACACCGTTCTGTGCGAAAAGCTGATCAAGCTCGCCCGACAGGGTCATCTCGGTGATGATGTCGCAGCCGCCGACGAATTCGCCTTTGACATAAAGCTGCGGGATGGTGGGCCATTCGGAATAATCCTTGATACCCTGGCGGATATCCTCGTCGGCGAGCACGTTTACATCGGTGAATTCCACCCCCATGAAATTCAGCACGCCGGCGACGCGGCTGGAAAAGCCGCATTGCGGCATGTCGCGGGTGCCTTTCATGTAGAGCACGACGTCGCTGGATTTCACGGTCTCTTCGATGCGGGTCTTGGCGTCAGTCATGTGCGGCTATCCTGTGTTTTGTCGTCTGAATCCGGGTGGTCGGTGTTGCTCGCGTGGTTCCTGTCGTCATCGTCATCGTCGTCGGAGGTCGCCTCTTCTCCCGCCTCGGCTTCGTCCTGTTCCCTGGCCTCGGTCTCGAGGAGGTCGGGATCGAAGTCGTCGGGATCAAAGCTTTCCTCGTCTTCCGGGATCGCACCAACATGTGTCGTGTTGGTTTCCCGATCGTAGCTCAACCCGTAAGTGCTGCGCCCCTCGGTCTTGAACCGCCTGTATTCGTGCCATGAGCAATACAAAAAGATGACTGCGAACGGGACGAGAATGAGAAGAGCGAGGTGGCGTGCCTCCATAAAGTCAATCGGGCGCTTTCGTGGTGAGCGCGAGCGCGTGCACGGCGCCGTCGGGGCCGTCCATCTTGCCCTTGAGCGCCGCATAAACGGCGCGTTGCTGCTGAACGCGGTTCATGCCGCGAAAGCTTTCGTCGATGACTTCGGCGGAGAAATGCACCCCGTCATCGCCTTCGACCCGGATGCGGGCTTGGGGCAGTGCGGCGCGAATCATCGCCTCGAGATCGGATGCGAGCATGGTCTTGCACACCTTGTTGCTTTGTACTGGCCAAAAGGTAGAACCTGCACGCGCCGAGCGCAAGGGTGCGTGGCAGGCCGGAGATGCGCCGAGAGATCAGCCGAACACCGCGCCGAAGCTGGAGCGGTAGAGATCCGACAATTCCGAGAGCGGGGCCTCGATGCGGCCCATGCGGACGGTGTCGCCTGTGAAATGGCCCACGGTCAGCAGCGGCACATCGGCGCGTCCCGCCGCTATCATAAGTGCTTCGGCCGCGTCGAAATTGCAGGCAATGAGGTAGCGGCCCTGATCCTCGCCGAAGAGCGTGGCTGTATCGCCCGAGTCGAGCCGGATGCCAATGCCCGCCGCCTCGGCCATCTCGAAGGCCGCCAGCGCCAGCCCGCCATCAGAAAGATCGGCGCAGGCCCTGATGTTGGCGTGGTTGTCGCGGATGAACTCGCCATGCCGGCGCTCGGCGTCAAGATCCACATGCGGCGCGTCACCCTCGACGCGGTTGAAAACCTCCGCCAGCAGCGCCGATTGCCCCAGATGGCCACGGGTCTCGCCCAGCAGAAGCGCCACATGCCCGTCGCGCGCCGTGCCCGTGATCGCCGCCTCGGGGTCGTCGATCAGCCCGACCGCGCCGATCGTCGGCGTCGGCAGGATCGCCGTGCCGTCGGTCTCGTTGTAAAGCGAGACATTGCCCGATACGATGGGCATGTCGAGGGCCGCGCAGGCCGCGCCGATGCCCTTGATGGCATGGACGAGCTGGCCCATGATCGCGGGCTTTTCAGGGTTGCCGAAGTTGAGATTGTCCGTGGCCGCGAGCGGCGTTGCCCCGAGTGCAGAGAGATTGCGGTAGGCCTCTGCGACGGCCTGTTTGCCGCCTTCCTCGGGGTTGGCGGCAACATAGCGCGGGGTCACGTCCGAGGTGAAGGCCAGCAGTTTGTCGGTGCCGTGCACGCGCACCAGCCCCGCGCCCTGGCCGGGGGTGCGGGCGGTGTCGGCCATCACCATGGTGTCGTATTGCTCATACACCCAGGCACGCGATGAGTAATTGGGGGAGGCGATGAGCGCGCGCAGCGCATCGACCGGATCGATGCCCGGAACCGAGACCGGATCGAGCGGATCGACCGGGACAGGGTCGTCATAAGGCCGGTCATATTCGGGCGCGGAGCCGGCGAGCGTCGCAAGCGGCAGATCGGCCTTGACCGCATCGCCCTGCATCACGAGAAAGCGATCCTCGGCCAGCGTCTCGCCGACGATGGCGAAGTCGAGATCCCATTTCTCGAAAACCGCGCGGGCCTCGGCCTCCTTTTCGGGGCGCAGGACCATCAGCATGCGTTCCTGGCTTTCCGAAAGCATCATCTCGTAGGCCGTCATGCCCGCCTCGCGCTGCGGCACCGCGTCGAGTTGCAGACGGATGCCGAGCCCGCCCTTGTCGCCCATCTCGACCGCCGAACAGGTCAGGCCGGCCGCGCCCATGTCCTGGATTGAGATCACCGCGCCGGTCTGCATGAGTTCGAGACAGGCCTCCATCAGGCGCTTTTCGGTGAACGGATCGCCGACCTGCACTGTGGGGCGTTTTTCCTCGATCGTGTCGTCAAACTCGGCCGAGGCCATGGTGGCGCCGCCGACGCCGTCGCGCCCGGTCTTGGCGCCGAGATAGACCACCGGCATGCCGACGCCGGAGGCGGCCGAATAGAAGATCCGGTCGGCCTCGGCGAGACCGGCGGCGAAGGCGTTGACAAGGCAGTTGCCGTCATAGGCCGGATCGAACCGCACCTCGCCGCCGACGCACGGCACGCCAAAGCAGTTCCCGTAACCGCCGATCCCCTCGACCACGCCATGCACAAGCTGGCGGGTTCTGGGATGATCGGGGTGGCCGAAGCTCAGCGCGTTCATCGAGGCGATGGGGCGCGCGCCCATGGTGAAGACATCGCGCAGGATGCCGCCCATGCCGGTCGCCGCGCCCTGATAGGGTTCGATATAGGAGGGGTGGTTGTGGCTTTCCATCTTGAAGACCACGGCCATTTTCCGCCCGTCCGGGCCGTCGCCGATATCGATGACGCCGGCATTTTCGCCGGGGCCGCAAATGACCTGCGGCCCGGTGGTGGGCAGGGTGCGCAGCCAGCGCTTGGAGGACTTGTAGGAACAATGCTCGTTCCACATGGCCGAGAAGATCCCGAGTTCAGTGAAGGAAGGCTCGCGCCCGATGATCTGCAGGATACGGTCGTATTCGTCGGGCTTGAGGCCATGCGCCGCGACGAGATCGGGCGTGATGGACGGCTCTGACATGGGGCGGCCTCTTTCGCTGTGCGGGTTGCGGGCCGGTTTAAACCAAGCCTTCCGCGGGTGGAAGGGGGGCGGCGCCATGCGCGTCGGGGAGTGTGGAAGATTGAGTATTTCGGGAAAGATGAAGCCGGCGGTGCAGGATCCGGGACGGAGGGGCCCGGCTTGGCCTGCGAGACTGCGGCGGCGCTCATGAAAAAGCGGCCCGGCGCGGGGCCGGACCGCTGGCGCGCCGTCTGCTGGAGATCAGGAGGCCCGCCCACGCATATTCTGAAACGGGATTTCAGTCAGCCTCTGCCCCGACCTGCGCGGCCACGGCGTCGCGAAGCTGCTCCAGCGAGTAGTCGTATTGCAGACCTTCACCGGCCTGCTTCAGCTTGAGGGACTTTGCCATGAACCCGAGACGTTCGGCCTCGATATTGGCACCGTCATCCACCTCGACAATCAGCATATGCTCGGCACCTCCGCCACCTTCATGCGAGACGACGGTGCCGATAGTTTCGTTGTCCACCGATGATACGGTAGCCCCGTCATCTGCGACGGAAAGGATCCTGTCGACGTTCGTTCGTGCGGCTTGGCTCTGTTCGTCGGGTTCAATCCAATTAACCTCGGGCGCTATCATTATGCCTTCGGTACTCATCGTGGCTTCGGGCATGTCAGCCGTTTCGTCCGGAACCAGCTCTGCCTCCTGTGCGGGCTCGGGCTGGGAGACGTCATTATCCTGGGATTGGGCATGTGCCGCAAAGCCGGTTATACTTGCGATTGCCGTCGTCAGAAGAAGTTTGTGGAAAGTCATGTCTTGCCTCCGTTTCTGCAGGACCATCCCTGCGGTTTTCAACTGAAGCGCCTCACCTGCGCTGCTCACACATTCACCATCCTTGATGAATACATCGTTCACATGGCCGGAGGTCGAAGCCTCATCAAGACAGGCGTATGAAAAAACCCGCACGATAAAAAAACTTTATTTTTCCAGCATCTTGCCCCAGGTTAATGACCGCTTTGCGTGATTCTGACCCGCCTGTTCGGCGCAGTGGCGTCATCACGCCTCAGCATCGCAAGTATGGCGGATTGGATCGCGATCCGGGCATGGCGCGGAAAAAATCTGCTGCCCAAATTCAGGGCGGCGAAAAAAAGAGGCCGGGCACAAGGCCCGGCCGAAGTCCAACAGGGAGGTATGATGATGATTGCCGCTTGGCCATCACCGTCATGTGTATGACGTAGGAACCCTATTCTGAGGCTTCAAGGCAAATTATGCCGCAAGTGCAACATGGCCGTTATGCGGCCTGCGCATGACCCAAACACACAATGCCCAAATCATCACCCAGCAGCCTGTTTCTTAACCTTTTTTCGGTATGCGATGATTTCCTCCTGCACGAAGTCTCGGAAAGCGCCAATCCGCTTGGAGTGCCGCAGCTCTTCGGGATAGGCGAGAAACACCGGCACCTCGTTGGAGGCGATGTCGGGCAGGACACGCTCGAGCTCCGGGAAGTCGCGAATCAGGTAATCGGGCAGCACCCCGATGCCGAGACCGTGCAGCACGCCCTGCAGCACACCGAAATAGTTGTTGACCGTCAGCAGCGACGTGATGTCGGTCGTGGTCAGTTCGCGCACCAGAAGCGCGGCGGCGCCGACCTGCGCCGAGCGCGGGTTCTGACAGATCAGCCGGTGATGCTGCAGATCCTCGACCCGCTCGGGCGCGCCGTGCTGCGCGATGTAGCTGCGCGTGGCGTAAAGGCACATATGCACGCTCATCAGGCGTTTGCGAATGAGATCGGCCTGCGAGGGTTCCTTCATGCGAATGGCGATATCGGCCTCGCGCATCGGCAAGTCGAGCACGCGCTCCTCAAGCATCAGGTCGATCTTGAGATCGGGATACTTGTCGTAGAGCTTGGTCAGCCGCGGCGCGAGCCACAGCGTGCCGAAGCCGGTGGTGGTGGTGACGCGCAGTTCGCCGAACACCTCTTCCTCGCTGTCGCGGATCCGTGCCGTGGCTGCATCGAGGCGTTTGAGCATGGCGCGGGTGGCATCGAACAGCAATTCGCCCTGTTCGGTGAGAATCAGTCCCCGCGCATGGCGGTGAAACAACGTCGCGTTGAGCGATTCCTCGAGCGCGCGCACCTGGCGGGAGACCGCCGATTGCGACAGGTGCAGCTGATCACCCGCATGGGTGAGGCTGCCCGCATCCGCCACTGCGTGAAATATTCTGAGCTTGTCCCAATCCATGTCTGTAACTTTCTGAAATTCGTCATCCTGACTGACGCAATAGCAGACATTCTCGGCGCCACGCCAGCGAGGCCGGAAATTTTTCGTGAGTTTTCCCTTGGTAGGTCATATATTATGACCTTATATTGAGATATGATCACGGCAACTGCGATCAACCACGGGAGTGCGCCATGACCAGACAGGAAATCACGCTGAACGATCGGTTTGACCTGCAGAAATCACCGGTTCTTCTCAACGGCACGCAAGCGATGGTGCGCCTGATGCTCATGCAGGCCGCGCGCGACCGCGCCGCCGGCCACGCCACCGCAGGCTATGTCACGGGGTATCGCGGCTCGCCGCTGGGGGCGGTGGACATGCAGATGCGGCGCGCCGAGAAATTTCTGGCCGAGGCCAATGTGCGATTTCAGGAAGGTCTGAACGAGGATCTGGCCGCGACAGCCTTGTGGGGCAGCCAGCAGGCGGAACTGCGCGGCGAGGGCAGATATGACGGCGTGTTCGGGCTTTGGTATGGCAAGGGGCCGGGCGTGGACCGGTCGGGCGACGTGATGCGCCATGCCAACATGGCCGGCACCTCGGCGCTTGGCGGTGTGCTGATGGCGATGGGCGACGACCATACCGGCGAATCCTCGACCGTGCTGCATCAGAGCGAATGGGCGCTGGTGGATGCCTACATGCCCGTGGTCAGCCCCGCCGGCGTGCAGGAGATCCTCGATTACGGGATCTACGGCTACGCGCTGAGCCGGTTTGCCGGGGTCTGGGTGGGGCTGAAGACGATGAAGGACACCGTCGAGGCGACGGCCGTCGTCGATGGCCGCCCCGACCGGATGCAGCTGGTCAATCCCGAAGTGCCGCTGCCCGAGGGCGGGCTGAACATCCGGCTGCACGACACGCCGCACGCCCAGGAAGCGCGGATGATCGACTACAAGCGCTTTGCGGCCGAGGAATTCAGCCATGCCAATCGCATGGACAAGCGCATGTGGGGCAAGCCGGGCGCCAAGATCGGCTTTGTCGCGGCGGGCAAGAACTGGCTCGATCTGGTGCACGCGCTGGAACTTCTGGGCATCGACGAGGCCGAGGCCGAGCGGTTGGGCCTGACCACCTACAAGGTCGGGCAGACCTTCCCGCTCGACATGAAGGGATTTCACGACTGGGCCGAGGGTCTGGAGCTGATCGTGGTGGTCGAGGAAAAGCGCAAGCTGATCGAGGTGCAGATCAAGGAGGCGATCTTTGACGACCGGCGGGGCCGCCGCGTATATGGCTGGTACAAGGGCGGCGCGGGTGGCATGCACCGCGAGGAATTGTTCCCGACGCGCGGCGCGCTCGACCCGATCTGGATCGCCGAGAAGCTGGGCGGCATCCTGATCGAGGAGGGGCGTGGCACCGATGGCATCAAGGCCGGGCTGTCGGCGCTGTCAGAGGTACGCGCCGGCGACAACGCAGAACAGATCGCCAGCCGCCTGCCGTATTTCTGCGCAGGCTGTCCGCACAACTCGTCCACGACCGTGCCCGAGGGCAGCCGCGCCTATGCCGGGATCGGCTGTCACTACATGGTGCAGTGGATGGACCGCGAGACGACCGGCTTCACCCATATGGGCGGCGAGGGCGCCAACTGGATCGGCGAGGCGCCGTTTTCGACGCGCGAACATGTGTTCCAGAACCTCGGGGATGGCACCTACAACCATTCCGGGGTGCAGGCCATTCGCGCGGCCTTGGCGCAAGGGACCAACATCACCTTCAAGATCCTCTACAACGACGCCGTCGCGATGACCGGCGGGCAGGGCAATGATGGCGGGCTCGATGCGCCACGCATCGCCGCCGAATTGCAGGCGATGGGCGTGCAGCATCTCGCGGTGGTCTATGACGAGAAGGAAGATGTCGATCTCAAGGCCTTCCCAAAGGGTGTCGAAATCGCCGAACGCGCGGATCTGGACACCGTGCAGGCGCGGCTGGCAGAGATCGAGGGCGTGAGCGTGCTCTTGTATATCCAGACATGTGCCGCCGAAAAGCGCCGCCGCCGCAAGCGCGGCAAATTCCCCGATCCTGACAAACGCGTCTTCATCAACACCGATGTCTGCGAAGGCTGTGGCGATTGCGGGGCGCAATCCAATTGCGTGGCGATCGTGCCGATCGAGACCGAGTTCGGCCGCAAGCGCGCCATCGACCAGTCGAGCTGCAACAAGGATTTCTCTTGCCTCAAGGGGTTCTGCCCGTCCTTTGTCACGCTCGAAGGGGCAACGCCGCGCAGGGAGAGCACGACGGATCTGACCTTGCCCGACATGCCCCAGCCTGCCTTGCCGCAGATCCATGGCACGCATAACGTCGTGATCACCGGGGTAGGGGGCACCGGGGTGGTGACCATCGGCGCGGTGATGGCGCAGGCCGCGCAGATCGATGGCAAGGGGGCCGGCATGATGGAGATGGCAGGCCTCGCCCAGAAGGGCGGCGCCGTGCATATCCATTGCCGAATCGCCGAGGATCCGTCCGATATCAATGCGATCCGCGTGGCGACGGGCGAATGCGATGCTCTGATCGGCGGCGATCTGGTGGTCAGTGCGGGCTCCGCGACGCTGGGTCTGACACGGGCCGGCAAGACCGGCGCTGTGGTCAACAGCCACGAGATCATGACCGGCGATTTCACCCGCGATGCCGAGTTCCGGCTGCCCACGGACCGCTTGCGGCTGTCGCTGGAGGCAAGGCTGCGCGAGGGGGTGCAGTTGTTTGATGCCTCCGATCTGGCCAAGACGGTGATGGGCGATTCGATCTATTCCAACATGATGATCTTCGGGGCGGCGTGGCAGCGCGGGCTGCTCCCGCTCAGCCATGAGGCGATCGCGCAGGCCGTGCGCCTAAACGGCGCAGCGGTCGACGCCAACCTGCGCGCCTTCGAAATCGGGCGTTGGGCGGCGCTGTATCCCGACGAGGTCACAAGGCTGCTGACCTCCAGCGTGGTGGCCAAGCCCGACACGCCCGAGCAGAAGATCGACACCCGCGCCGCGCATCTGCAGGCCTATCAGAGCAAGCGGCTGGTCAAACGCTACCGCCGGATGCTCGACGGAATCGAGGATGGGCGCGTGCGCGAGGCTGTGGCCAAGGGCTATCACAAACTGCTGGCCTGCAAGGACGAGTACGAGGTCGCGCGCCTGCATCTGGAGACCGCCGAAAAGGCGCGCGCCGAGTTTGACGGCGATTTCCGGATGACCTTCCATCTTGCGCCGCCGGGACTTTCGAAGACCGGTGCGGACGGGCGGCCGCAAAAACGCGCCTTCGGCGCGGCAATCCTCAAGGGCTTTGGCCTGCTGTCGCGGCTGAAGGTGCTGCGCGGCACACCGCTCGATCCGTTCGGTTACACGTCCGAGCGCAAAATGGAGCGCGCATTGATCAAGCAATACGAGGCCGACTTGGCCGAGGTGCTGCCGAAATGCGATGAGACCACCCGCGATGCGGTGACAGAACTTGCCGAGCTGCCGCTGCAGATCAAGGGCTTTGGCCCGGTCAAGCAGGCCAACGCGTCCAAGGCCGAAAAGCGCCGCGAGGAATTGCTGGCGGCGATCCGCGCAGGGGGCGCGAAACTGGCGCAGGCGGCAGAGTAAGAAACCCGAACAGGCGGCGGAGGGGGGCGTGTCTCGAAAGGGGTGGAAATGCTCCGGCGGCGTCCTGCGCGCGGGTTGCGTGGTGCCTGATCAGGCCGCACGGGCAAGAGGCATGGGCTCGATCGGTTTGTCGAAAGCCTGCCAGCCGTCGATCTTGGGCATGGTGATCTGGCCAGCAGCCGCGTGTTTCAGTGCGTTGCGGGACCACGCGCTCCCGGCTTTGGAACGTCACCGCGCCGGCCTGGCCACAAGCCTCTAACGCGACGATGCAGGCGGGCTGTTTCGACCTGAACCGCCGGGATTGAACCGCTCCCGTGTCGGCGTCTTCCGGGCCTTTGCCTGCCCGGTCATCGAAGCTCCGTGGGCTTGGAAACCGCGCTTTGCCAGGTCCACACCGATCATCGTATCCTTCATCCCGCCGTCTTCCTCGCGCGGTGGCTTTCAACACCACCATCTTGGCACATTGCGATGCCGGCCGGGGCTCGCGGCAACCATCCCGTCTACCAGCGTCGCGACACCGACCAAGCAAGCCCGAAGCGTGTGATCTGGATCAATGCATGCGCCCGCAAACCGTGTTATGATCATGAAAATAAGGTGAAAGGAAAACCGATGTACAAACATGTTCTTGTTCCCATTTCGTTTGATGACGAGCGTGACAGCGCCGGGGCGATCGCCGTGGCGCAGCGACTGGCCGGTGATGATGGCCATATCAGCCTGCTGCATGTGGTTGAGGAAGTGCCCAATTACGCAATGACATACCTGCCCGAAGGGTATCGCGATCAGGCCAAGCAGGCCGTCCAGAATGAGTTGTCCGAGATGGCCGCAGCGCTGCCGAGGGCCAGCGCGTATGTCGTGGACGGGCATTCCTCGCGCACCATTCTCGACTGGGCCGAGAAGCACGAGCCCGACTGCATCGTGATCGCCAGCCACCGACCGGGCATGCAGGACATGCTTCTGGGCTCCACCGCGGCCAAGGTGGTGCGCCACGCGGGCTGCGCGGTGCACGTGATCCGCTGAGAGGCATAGGGTGTCCGGCATAAGCGGTTGTTTCCCGATCAGAACTTGATCCGGGTCCGGGGTCTGCGTATCAGGGGACATGGCATATTATCCGACCGTGTTTCTGGCCCTGATCATCGCATGGCTGACCCTGACACCGGTGGCGCCAGGCCCGCCGGGCGTGCCGGGACTGGACAAGATCGGGCATGTCGTGGCCTTCGCCGCGCTTGCCGCACCGTTTGCGTGGCGCATGCCGCAGCGCTGGTGGGTCGTGGCTCTGGCGGCGCTTGGCTACGGGGTGCTGATCGAGCTTGTGCAACCTTTGGTGGGGCGCAGCAGGGAGGGTGCGGATCTGCTGGCCGATGGCACGGGGGCGTTCCTCGGGGCTTGGATTGCGGCACGGATCGCACAGGCGCGGCGGGACCGGATGGGCAACTGACCGCGTGCAGGCTGTACCGGATGTACGCGCATTGTGTACGCAGCGGGGCATCTCCCGGCATTGATACCCGGTGGAAATGGTCCGACAAGACAATCGCTCGCACGGCGCCCGCATTGCCGATCTTTCACAGCCTCGTTAATTAACATAATACATATTAAGCGCCACAAGCATTCGCAAACGGTCCTTTGTCAATTATTCCCATTTACAAAGAACTGGTTACGAAGTGTCCTATCACTTCAACTGTTGGTCTCGCTCATTGCCATATCCTGTTGCTACCAAAAAACGCTATTTTGCCCGGGTCAGACGGTCCGTCCTCCACGGTGGCGAACGCTTCGGCACTGTCTTTGACGACAGCGGTGCGCCGGCATACTACCCGACAGCCTTGGCCCTCTCACGACAGTCTCGCGGAGTCTCGGCCGAAACCATGGCGGCTGAAGCTGCGGATCTCATTCACATCGGCCTCTGGGCTGAACGCGAGCAGATCGACTTGAACGAGCGTGTCTCGAAACTGGCGCTTACCTCGATCCGATCG
>JAWLFT010000091.1:1775-12089 GCA_041685435.1 Roseovarius sp. | reverse complement strand
GCGTGGTGGCCGACACCGAAAACGACAGCGTCGGATCCCAGTCCCGCAACCGCGCCGACAATGTGGATTTTCCCGCCCCCGAGGGCGAAGACAGAATGATCAGAAGGCCCCGGCGTTGGCTCATCTCGTGACCTGCCCTTTCATCTTTCCAGAAATACTCAAAAAGTCGCTGGCTACAGGTGCGACAGAACACGGTCTGCACCCCGTCTCGTAATGCGGCGGCGCGCGGCTGGCAAGGCTCCGCAACGCGTGGCACCCTGAACCGCGCCCGCCACCGGTCTTAACCACTGATTAAAATTTGATACGAGTTTCCGGACAATTTGTGGCAATCTCGACACAATGCACGGAGCCACGGCGCGGGTTCAAGCGCAACCCCGCAGGCTCGTGCCGCAACAGGATTGGTTGGAAGGGCGTGTGATGCAGGATGATTTGGACATGGCACAGGCGGGTTCTGCAGCCCATACGGGCGCGGGCGTGCAGGCGCATCTGCGGACGTTCCACGCGCACTGGGCCGAGGCCCGGCGCGGCGAAGCCGTGCCCTACCGCGCGCATATCGATCCGCGCCGGATCGCGCCGCTTCTGCCCAATGCCTTCGTGGCCGAGCGGATCGCGCCCGGCGTGACGCGGCTGCGGATCGCGGGGACGCATCTGAGTGACCTGATGGGCATGGAGGTGCGCGGCATGCCGTTCTGCAGCTTCATCGCACCCGCGTCTCGCAATGCCTTCGCGCTGGCGCTTGTCGATCTCTTCGACCGTCCTGCGGCCCTGCGCATGGACCTGCGCAGCCCCGGTGGGCTCGGGCGGCCGGGCCTGCGCGGTAGTCTTCTCATGTTGCCGCTGCGCAGCGATCTGGGCGACGTCTCGCGCGCCCTGGGATGTCTGGTGACGACCGGCGCCGCAGGCCGCACGCCGCGCCGGTTCGAGATCCTGAAGACCCGGATCACGCCGGTGGACGAGGGCGCCGAGACCGGCGCGCTGCGCGTCGTTGCCGGAGGTCGCGCCGACCGGACAGCCGATCAGGCAAAGATGCGCGCAGCCCCCGCATCCCGCGCGCATCTGCGCCTCGTGACCGAGGCGTAGCCCCCCGAAGCCCTCAGGGAACTGCGCCTCAGACGGCCTGCGCGCGGCGCCCGTCCTCGCGTTGCGCCCGAAGCTCTTCGGCCACCAGAAAGGCAAGCTCCAGCGATTGCCCGGCATTGAGACGCGGGTCGCAGGCGGTGTGGTAGCGGTCCGACAGGTTGTCTTCGGACAGGGCGCGCATGCCGCCGGTGCATTCGGTCACGTCCTGACCGGTCATCTCGAAATGCACGCCGCCGGGGATGGTGCCCTCGGCCCGGTGAACGCCGAAGAACTCCTGCACCTCGCGCAGCACCTTGTCGAACGGCCGGGTCTTGTAGCCGGTGGCGGACTTGATCGTGTTGCCATGCATCGGATCGCAGACCCACAGGACCTGCGCGCCCTCCTCCTCGACGGTGCGGATGAGACGCGGCAGGTTGTCGCCGACCTTGCCCGCGCCGAACCGCGCGATCAGCGTCAGGCGCCCGGCCTCGTTGCCGGGGTTGAGCGTCGCCATCAGCCGCTTGAGATCGTCAGCGGTCATGGTCGGCCCGCATTTCAGGCCGATCGGGTTCTGGACCCCGCGCAGAAACTCGACATGCGCGCCGTCGGGCTGGCGCGTGCGGTCGCCGATCCACAACATGTGCCCGGACCCCGCCAGCCATTTGCCAGAGGTCGAATCGAGCCGCGTCAGCGCCTCTTCGTATTCCAGCAGCAGCCCTTCATGCGAGGTGTAGAAATCCACCGAATGCAGCGTGTGCGCGCTGTCGCTGTCGATGCCCGCCGCCTTCATGAAATCCAGCGCGTCGGTGATGTGGCGGGCCATCTCGCGGTATTTCTCGGCCTTAGAGCTTTCCGTGAAGCCGAGCGTCCATTGATGCACCTGGTGCATATCCGCGTAGCCCCCCGTCGAGAAGGCGCGGAGCAGGTTCAGCGTTGCCGCGGCCTGCGTGTAGGCCTGCAGCATCCGCGCCGGATCCGGCACGCGCGCCTCGGCGGTGAAGGGCATGTCGTTGATGATGTCGCCGCGATAGCTCGGCAGTTCGATGCCGTCCATGACCTCGGTCGGGGCCGAGCGCGGCTTGGCGAATTGCCCGGCCATGCGGCCGACCTTCACCACCGGCACCTTGGCCCCGTAGGTCAGCACCATCGCCATCTGCAGCATGACCTTGAACGTGTCGCGGATCGCATCGGCGCTGAACTGATCGAACGCCTCGGCACAGTCGCCGCCCTGCAGAAGAAACGCCTCGCCGCGCGCCGCCGCGCCAAGCTGCGCCTTCAGCCGCCGCGCCTCGCCGGCGAAGACCAACGGCGGATAATCGGCAAGGCGCCGCTCGATATCTTCGAGTGCTGCGGCATCGGTATAGTCCGGCATCTGCACCCGCGGTTTGGCGCGCCAGTCTGTTTTCTGCCAGTCCGTCATCGTCAGCCTCCGCTTTTTGGCGTGTCAGCCCGAACTTATACGCGTCACGCGCCAAAGTGACCAGATGCAACTTGCAGGAATCGCACGTCATGGCCATGTCCTGTCTTGTCAACCGCGATATTTTCGTGACAGACGCGAGGGATGTCCGGATGGGGAAAGCGGGGGTTCATGAAATCGGAGACCGCCAGAATAGAGGTCGAGGCACCCACGGTGCCCAAACGCTTCGTGTTCGTGCTGCTGGAGAATTTCACGCTGCTGAGCTTCGCCGCGGCGGTGGAATGTCTGCGCATCGCCAACCGCATGGCCGGCCACGAGCTTTACAGCTGGGTGCTGACCGGCGAGGCCGAGGATGTGGTGACCTCGTCGGCGGGGGTCCGGTTCCATCTGGATTCCCCGCTTGGCGAGCTGGCCCGCGATGACGTGGTCCTGCTGTGCGGCGGCATGAACGTGCAGGCCGCCGCGACGAAACGCATGCTCAACTGGCTGCGCCGCGAGGCACGGCGGGGGCTGCGGATGGGCGGATTGTGTACGGCCTCGTATGTTCTGGCCAAGGCTGGCCTGCTGGATGACAAGCGCGCCACGATCCACTGGGAAAATCACGACGCCTTCCTCGAGGAATTCGAGGATGTGGAGCTGACCAAGTCGGTCTTCGTGGTGGATGGCAACCGGCTGAGTACCGCGGGGGGCACCTCGTCCATCGACCTGATGCTCAGCCTGATCGCCGATGATTATGGCGAGAAGCTGGCCAATGCCGTGGCCGACCAGCAGATCTATTCCGCGATCCGCACCGATCAGGACACGCAACGCCTGTCGGTGCCCACCCGGATCGGCGTGCGCCACCCCAAGCTGAGCCAGGTCATCCAGATGATGGAGGCCAATATCGAGGATCCGATCAGCCCCTCGATCCTGGCGCGCGACGTCGGCATGTCCACCCGCCAGCTGGAGCGTCTGTTCCGCCGGTATCTGAGCCGCAGCCCCAAGCGCTATTACATGGAATTGCGGCTGCAGAAGGCGCGCAACCTGCTGATGCAGACCGACATGACGGTGATCAACGTGGCGCTCGCCTGCGGCTTCGCCTCGCCGTCGCATTTCTCGAAGTGCTACCGCGCGCATTACGACACCACCCCCTACCGCGAGCGCGGCGCGCATACCTCGCGGCTGTCGGTCTAGCGCAGCCCGCGCCGGGCGATGTCCGTGGCCAGATCGCGCACCAGCTGGGCGCGGGCGGTGGCCAGATCCTCGGGCGTGCCGTCGAGCGGGATGCGCACGCTGAGATCGAAGAGGCGGGCGCGGTCGGGGCCGGTTTCGGCGCTCACGAAATACTGGCCCGACAGGCGAAACGTGCCATCGGCGCGCGCCAGCATGTCCTCGATGCGGATCTCGACCTCGGCCTCGGCATTGTCGAGAAACGGCCACGGCTCTGACGCGACGCGGGCGCGGGTGATCGTGGCGAGATGGCGGGCAAGCTCCAGCGTCATCGCCCGGTCCGGATCGTCGGCCCAGAGCAGGCCCGGGGTCTCGAGTAGGCGGCCGGTCTCGTCGCCCGTAAAGATTGTCTCGCCCGCCGCGTAGCTCGGCAGGGAGACGGTGCGCAGGGCGACGCTGGCATGCGCGATGCGCTGTTCGCCGGCGGCGTCGGCGCGCGGCACCGCGATGCGCTCTTCGGGGATCGAGGCGCAGGCGGTGAGGATCGGCAGGGCTGCGAGGGCTGCAAGGGCAAGCGATTTCGACATGGATCAGCGTCCTCGGATCAGGGAGTTGGGATTGCGTTCGATGGCGCGGGCCAGCGAGGCGACGGCCTTGGCCGCGGCCTCGACCTCTCGCAGGGCGGTGCGGGCGTCGCGCCCCATTCCGCCCGAGGCCTGATAGCCCTCCAGAGTGGTGCCCGCGCGGGCCAGCACCGCGCGCGCCTCGGCGATGAGCCCGGGCAGATCGCCACCGGCCGCGGCGAAGGTGTCGGCAGCACTGCGCGCCGAGTCGAGCGTGGCGACGGTATTTTCCACCACGCCGCCATCGCGCAGTTGCTCCAGCACCAGGCTCACCTCGGCAAGCGTCGCATTCAACTGCCGGGGCAGGGCGCGGGTGTCGCCCTGAGCCAGCAGCGTGCCGGTGCTTTCCAGAAATGCCGCCAGATCGGCAGCCAGCACGTCGAGATCCACCTTTTCGGCATTCGCGGCGATCCCTTCCAGCCGCGCCACCAGATCCGGCACGCCATCGGACGCCGTGCTGACGCCGCGCGCGGCCTCTGCGGCCTCATCGAGCAGGCTGGCCAGCCGTGTCGTCAACGCATCCTCGTTGATCTGCGCGACGAGCGTCTCAAGCTGCGCCAGCGTCGCATCAAGCCGCGGCGGCAGGGCCCGTGCGTCCGATAGCAGGCTGTTGACATTGCCGGGGATGGCGCGGGTATCGTCGCCCGCAACCAGGATGTTGGCGTTGCGCATCAGGGTGATGGCCTCGTCCATCACCTCTTCGACCGGCAGCGCGTTGATCCGCTCGAACACACCCTCGGCGGTGGCCTGCACATCGGCAATCTCGTTGTCGGTGGTGGGCAGGATCGGCGGCGCGCCCGTCGGCTCGACCAGTTCGGCGGCGGGCGCATCCGCCACCTCGATCAACTCGACCTTGAGCCCGCCGGTGAGGATCGACGCCGTGGCGAGCCGCGCGCGCAGCCCCTCGCGCACTCGCGCGCGCAGGAAGTCGAGCGCGGCCTCGGGGCCGTCCGCGCCGTCAAGACCAATCCGGCCGGGCCGTATGGCGAGGGTCACGGCGAGCCGTACGGCGCTTTCGCCGCTGGCGTCCTCGTCCACCCGGCCGCCAAGCGCCTCGACCTGACCGATGCGCAACCCGTTCAGCTCGACCGGCGCGCCGGCCGACAGGCCCGCGATATTGCCATCAAACAGCACCGACAGCGTCAACGTCCCGGTGGTGTCGCTGGAGAAGATGCTGGCGCGCGCCTCGGATTCCTCGGAATAGACGGTGAACTGCGCGCCCGGCTCTGGCGGAGTGCCGCCCGAGAGCATGGTGTCGAAGGTGATTCCGCCCGAAACCAGCGAGGCAATCGACGAAAAGTTGACCGCGGCCCCGCCCGCCCCGAACGAAAGCGAGAACCCCGACGTGTCCCAGAACCGTGTCGCGCTGTCGATCAGCCGGTCATGCGGGGCAAAGATCACCGCCTCGGCCTCGGATGTCGTCCCATCCTCGGAAATCACCGGCTTGCCGACGCGCCCGACCTCGACCCCGCGATAGAGGATCGGCGTGTTCTCGGTTAGCGCCGCCCCGTCCGAGGCGCGCATCGTCAGGCGCAGGCCAGACTTTCCCACACGCTCCAGCGGGGCGTCGGACAGCCCGTCAAAGCGGGTCACCGTCTCGCCGGGCCGGTCGTCCCACAGCCCCTCGATATAGACGCCCGACAGCACCGTCCCGAGGCCCGACACGCCTTGCGTCGTCACCTGCGGGCGCACCACCCAGAACCGCGCATCATCGTCCACATAAGGCGCCACGGACTTGTCGAGCCGCACCCTGACCAGAACCTTGCCGAGACCGTCGGAGAAGGACATCTCCTCGACCAGCCCCACGCGGACATCGCGAAAGCGCAACTCGGTATTGCCGGCGCGCACGCCGCTGGCATTGTCGAAGGCGATCTCGATGAGCGGTCCGCGATCCGCGTAGCTCTGCCAGGCGATGGCGATCACCGCCGCGAGCGCCAGAAGCGGCACGACCCAGACGATCGAGATCCGGTCGCGAAGGGCGCGCCTTGCCGGTTTGACGGTCGGTTCGGGCGGAGTGGTGTCGGTCACGCGGTACGCTCCCTTGATGGTTCGTTCTGTGGCGCGACGGGTTTTTTCGCGTCGGCCGCAGTGTCCCAGATCAGCCGGCTGTCAAAGCTTTGCGCGGCGAGCATAGTAAAGATCACCGACAGCGCGAAAAACAGGCTGGCCCAACCCGGCGTGATCGTGGCCAAGGCCTGCAACTGCACCAATGACGACAGGATGGCCACCACGAACACGTCGATCATCGACCACCGGCCGATATATTCCACCACTTCGTACAGAATGTGCCGCCGGTGATCCGAGATCTGCGGGCCGTGCCGGACGCCGATGGCCAGCCCCGCGAGGATCACGAACTTGCCCACGGGGATGAGAACGCTGGCGATCAGGATGATGATCGCGACCCCCAGATTGCCGTGGCTTGCCAGATCGATGGCGCCGCCGACGATGGTGTCGCTCTGGCTGCCGACCAGCGTGCGGGTCTCCAGCATCGGATATAGATTGGCGGGGATGTAGCATCCGAAGCCCACCAGCCACCACGCCCAGACCTTCTGCAGCGACAGCGGGTCGCGCGACTGCAGCGGGCTGCCGCAGCGCGGACACCGCGCGGTGCCCGCGGGCGAGGGTCGGGTGCAGCGGGTGCACCCGACCAGACCGCGCGCCCGCGCGGTGGTCAGTCCTTCAGGGAGGTCCATATCGAATACCTGCACATGAGGGTGTCGCTCGCAATCACGAGCACCACGAGGATCGCGAACATCCACGCCGCGGGGCCGAACAGAACCTCGGCCAGATCGCTGAGCTTGACGAGCGCCACGGCGCAGCCAAGCGCGAAGATTTCGGCCATCGACCACGGGATCAGCGCCTCGGACAGACGGAATGCCGATTTCGCGTGGGGCGCGGGCGGCTTGTCGCGGATGATCGGGGTCAGCACGTAGATGAGCAGGATCAGCCGCGTCGCCGGGATGACGATGATGAAGAACAGCACCGCGACCGCCAGCACCGAAAGACCGCCGGAAAACGCGAAGGCCGTGTCGAGGATCGAGGCCTCGTGGCGCACCCCGGCGGCGCCGATGGTCAGGAACGGAAAGATCGAGGCCGCAGAGAGCAGGATGAGCACGGTCAGCGCCAGCGCCACAAGCTGTTTTCCGGCCTTGCGCCTGGGGGCAACCAGCACCGTGCCGCAACGCTTGCAAACGGCCCTTTCGCGCAACGCGATCTGCGGGGCGCGGTAGACAAGATCGCAGGTCGGGCAGACGATCAGGTCGTCGAGAGGCGTTGTGTCGGTCATTGCCGGGCGTTCATTGCAGCATCTGCGAGGCTTTGCAAGGTTTCCGCACGCGTCCGCGCCGTTGCCCCATGCGTGATCCCGTTCGGTTCGTGGCCGGTCATGCACCGGTGCCCGGCAGGAAACGGGCCAGTGCCACACCGGCCAGTCCGATATGCGCCAGCGTGATCAGCACCGACGCGCCGTGCAGCCACTTGAACCGGGTTTTCGCGCCGGCATCGGTGGCCCGGTTGATCGCGGGCATCAGCATCTGCCGGTTGGGGATGGTGGTGACCGCGATCACCGCCAGCAGCCCGGCGGCGAGGCGGTCATACGGCCACAAAAGAGCTGCGGCAAGCGCGGCAAAGCCCAGAACGAACAGGTAGAAATGCGGAAATGTCCGGCGGATCGTCGCGCCCGCCGTATCGGCTGGCAGCGCGGCAAAGAGGGCTGCGGCGAAGCCAAAGGAGAAAAGCACCATTCCTCCGAACAGGAGGGCCGTGGTCAGAAGTGCAAGCGTCAGCATGTTTCGCCTTTCGTTGGATCGGGCATCTTGGGGTCGGGTTTGCGGGCGAGGCCCATATACTGCACCATGGTCAGCGGCAGCGGGCCGAAGGTCAGGTCGCCGCGCCGGGTGATCCCGCGCGGTCCCAGCCCGGTGAACGCCCCCGGTTCCAGCCCCGCCTCTGTCAGGGCGGCGCGCAGCTCGGACGGCTTGATGAACAGCGCCGGGTCATGCGTGCCGCGCGGCAGGATGCGCAGGATATCCTCGGCGAGGGTGATGGTGACAAGGCGCGCAAGGATATTGCGGTTGATCGTGTCGAAGAGAAACAGCCCACCGGGCCGCAGCACGCGGGCCACCTCGTCCAGCACCATCGACAGATCCTGCACATGTTCCAGAACATCCACGCAGACCACCGCGTCGAATTCGGCGGTCTCGTAGGGCAGCGCCTCGCCGATGCCGATATCATAGGTGATGTGGTACCCGTGGGCGCTTGCATGCGCGCGGGCTGCATCAACGGCCTGATCTGCCGGATCGATGCCGGTCACGATTGCGCCGCGATCCGTCAGCGCTTCGGCCATGAAGCCGCCCGCGCAGCCCAGATCGAGCACGGTCTTGCCCTGCCAGTCGATCCGGGCGTCCATCCACGCCAGCCGCCCCGGCACGAGGTTCTTGAGCGTGCGCACCCAGCGGATGTCATTCGACCACCACTGCGCCGCGACATCGTCGTAGATCGTCAGGTCATTGCGCATCGTGGGGCCTCCGGGCCGGCAGGATGTAAGGCACGCGGGCGCGGTACTGCTCGAACCTCTGCCCGTAGCGCGCTGCAAACCGGCGTTCCTTGAGGCGCGGGGCCAAGAGGCAATAGGCGGTGTAGCTGACCGCGAGCGCCAGTTGATCGGGCGTCCAGACCGGCACGGTCCACAAGGTCAGCGCGAAGGCCACGTAAATGGGCTGGCGTATCACGCGGAACAGCCCGCGCGTCGGCATGTCGGGGAATTTCGGGCGGATCCGCGCCATCAGCGACATCCAGCCAAGCGCGCCGGACTGGACCTCGGCGCCCGCATCGAAGCTCGCCTTCAAAAGCAGCAGCCACGCCGCCGCGTAGGCCGTGCACACCGCCCATAAGGCGGCATCCTCGGCCCGCCACCAGACGATGCCCGTGGGTGTCCAGAGGGTGAACAGCGCCAGAAGTTGCAGCGACGCGATCAGCGCGTAGGTCGTGGTGGCCAGCGTGCCCCCATGCGGGCCGGGGATCAGCCGTGCCAGCAAGCGCCCGCCGGGTCCGGTCAGCAGCAATGAATGCACCAACGGGAACTGCACGATCAGCGCGGCATTGGCCAGCGCCGCCCACGGCCAGGGCACGCGCCCGAAGCTTTCGCTCAGCCCGAAGAACATCGCGACGATCATCGCCAGAACGCCGGCGGCGAAAGCCAGATGACACAGCGCGCCGAAGCCGAGCGCGAGCGCGATGCGGCCCATTCCCGCTGGCGGACGCAGCGCGGCCCCGATCAGGCGGACAAGGCCCGTGACGCGCGGATCATCCCGCATCGTGGCGGTCCAGAATGTCGGCGGCGATGGCGGTGCCGCTCTGCCATGCGGCCTCGACGCGAGGGCCAAGGCACCAGTCGCCGCCGAGATAGAGATCGCCAGCATCATTGCTCAGGAAAGGCAGATGCAGCGCCGTCGCCACATGTGCAAAACGCCAGCGATGCGCCGAGACGTAGAGCGCGTCGCCCGCATCCGTGCCGATCTCCGTGCAGAGATGCGGCAGCAGGCGGGCGGCAATATCGTCCTGGGCGGTGTCGACATGCTGCAGGCTCCAGTCGCGACCCGCCTGCGCGACCCATGTCGTGACGTGATCCGTGCGTCCCGGCTTGGTGCTGTCCTGCGCAATCCACGTCAGCGTGTGGTCCGGCAGCACGCGATGGGTGAAAGGGCACGGGGCGCCTTTGGGGAAGGCCGCCATCAGGGTCATGCAAGGGTCCAGCGTCACACCCGCCAGCGGCTCGCACAGCGGATGATCCGCGCCGATCAGGGCCGGGATCTGCGGCGCGGGGATAGTCAGGACGACGCGCGCGGCGGTCAGGTCTTCGCCCCTGGTGGTGATCCGCCACCCGTCCGCACCCGGTGTCAGCGCCGTCACCTCGACACCCTGCCGCACATCCAGACCGGCGGCGAGGGCGCGCGGGAGACCGGACATGCCGGGCAGACCCACGTGATGCGGGCGGTCCGCGCCGTCGTCCCACACGGCTGCGGCCTCGGGCAGATCCGCCAGCATCGCGGTGAATTCGGGCGTGAT
>JAWLFT010000091.1:0-1675 GCA_041685435.1 Roseovarius sp. | reverse complement strand
GCCGGGCAGACCCACGTGATGCGGGCGGTCCGCGCCGTCGTCCCACACGGCTGCGGCCTCGGGCAGATCCGCCAGCATCGCGGTGAATTCGGGCGTGATCGCCCGGATATACTGCGCGCCGTGGTCGAACTGCGCCTCGCTCCCGTCCAGCGTCACGCGCCGGGTCGCCATGCGCCCGCCGATGCCGCGCCCCTTGTCCAGAACCAGCACCTCGCGGCCCGCATCCGACAGCGCGCGTGCGCAGGTGACACCTGTCATGCCGGCGCCGATGATGACGGTGTCGATCATGACAGTCCCGTCTGGTGCAGGATCTGCGGGATCTTCTTCTTGACCTTGAAGAAGCCGGCAGTGGCATGCGGCCAGATCGCAGCGTCCCAGTCGCGCCGCATCTCGCACAGCGTGATGCCCTGGGCGTCGAGCGCCGTCTCGGCCTCGGTCAGCCAGTCGCGCAAGGGGCCGGTCGGCACGTAGGGCGTCACGATCTGCGCGGCACCGGCCCGCGCCGCCCATGTCGCCAGATTGCCGGGCACGCCGGCGCGCAAGATTGTGGCCTCGGTGCGCATGCGCCGCGCCGCATCGGCGAGCGCGCCGGCCTCGAACTCCGCGACATCGCCGGACACCTCGCGCGGCGAGCGCAGGTGACTGGCCGACAGCGTGGCCGTGGCGCGGATATCATATCCGTCCAGATCGAAATCCTCGGGGCGGCAGTCCTCTTCGGTGATCAGAAGGGCGGTCGGGATGTCCGACGCTTGAACGTGCGGGGCGCGCAGCGGCATCACGTCGGGCAGGCCCGCGGGCTCCTGGCCCTCCAGCCCGCGCACATCCTCGGTAAGATCCTCGGAGCGGGGGGTGAACCGCTGATGCGTGAATTTGGTGATGTTCCACGCCTGCGCCTTGTAGGGCTTGCCCCGCGTGTGCAGCCCCGCCACCCACCGCCAGCCGAGCGTGTTGGAGGCCGGATCGCCGTCAAGAAGGTGGCGGTAGAAGAAATCCGCGCCGACGCGCCACGGCAGTTCCAGCGTGAAGATCCAGATCGAGGCGAACCACATCCGGGCGTGATTGTGCAGATAGCCGGTCTCGACCAGTTCCTGCGCCCAGGCATCGAAACTGGCGATGCCGGTCTGGCCGGCTTCGGCGTTTTCCACGTCGCGGCGCAGGCGGCGGTCGGTGTCGAGCGTGGCGAGATCGCCGATCAGCCTGTCGCGGTAGCTGTCCCAGACCTGCGGCCGACGCTCAAGCCAGCCCTTGAAATAGCCGCGCCAGATCACCTCCTGGATGAATTTCTCGGCGCCCTCATGGCCATGCGCGGCGAGGGCGGCAGCGACTGTGTCGCGCTCCAGCACCAGCCGGCGCCGGATATAGGGCGAGAGTTGCGACACGTCGCGATGCGCGCCCGGCCCGCAGTCGAAGTTGCGCCCCTGCGCGTAGCGCGATCCCATCCGGGCAGTGAAATCGTGCAACCGGTTCTCGCCCGCCGCGCGTGTCGCCTCAAGGGTCATCTGATCCAGCACGGACGCCTCCCGCTCAAAAACTGCGTTGGTAAGTAATCCGGGCAGGCGAGACATCAATCGCCGGTGGTGCAGAGCAGAGCAGAGAGGGCGGGATGGCGCGCTGTGGCGTCTGGCGGCAGGCGGCAGCGCGTGACCGAATCACACGCAGACCCACGACGGCCCGC
>JAWLFT010000016.1:0-43401 GCA_041685435.1 Roseovarius sp. | reverse complement strand
CACGCTGAGTGACGCGACACCGACGGGCGCCACCCATTTCGACATCGAGCGGTAGATCGGGCGCCAGTGAACTGGCCGAGACGGATGGGCCGCATGCTACGAAGCGGGTAATGGTGCCCGAGTGAAAAGGTCTGATCACCGCGTCAAGCCGATTGCGGCCTTTTGTACCCGGCGGGACAGGCGTGGGGTTTGGCCTGAAGGGGACGTTGATGCCGGGTGCTCATGCGCGGAATCAAGGCGCGCCGTAGCGCGCCGCCGCGCATCGCCGGGCCGCCCCCCGGCACGGCGATATGGCTGCAACCTGCACCTTGCATTTCTGTTTTGCTGACTTGGCCACTATAAAGCGCTGTCAAAATCACGTTGGATCGCCGCACCGCGGCCCGTCGATGCGCGACCACCCCCGACCGTCCCCTTCAGGCCAAACCCGGACCCCTTCGACGGCCCCATCTTCCCACAGCGCCGTCGCTTGCACACCCGTCGCTTGCACACACTTTGCTCAAGCCACACAAAAAGCGTCGGACGTGTCTGAGTCATACCTCGACGGAGACCCTTGCACTCGCGACGAACAGGGAAGTCCTGTCAGCGGTCCGACGGATGGTTGACACCATCGACCCACGGGATCGGCTCCTGCTCGCGCGGGTTGACGCCGTCCAGCGTGCCGAGGTTCACGCCGTATTCATCGGGGTTCGAGCGCCGCCTGTGGTGGGTGTATATGCCGCAGATCCGGCAGAAATAATGCTGCGCGGTCCCGGTGCCCCACTGGTAGAGCGTCAGGTCGGGGCGCCCTTCACGATCTCGACATTTGCCAGCGGCGCGGACACGGCGGCAGCCCCGCGGCGCCGGCAGAAGGAACAATCGCAGCGCCGCGCCGTCTTCAGACCGCCCGGAAGCGTCACGCGCAGCTCGACAGCGCCGCAATGGCAGGTGGCCCTGACAGGGGGGATCATCGGCGCCTCCTCGCCTTGGGAACGCGGGGAATGCGCGTGCGCCCGGGATAGCTCGTCTCAGGGTAGGGCGGCGCGCCGCCATGCCGGGCCCAGAAGCGCGTGCCGCCCAGCCGCAGGAACACCGGCAGGGTCAGCACGCCGCCAGCCACAAATCCGCCCGCATGCGCCCAATAGGCCACACCGCCGGCCTCCGCGTCGCTGCCCAGCCCGGCGAGGACCTGAAACGCGAACCACAGCACCAGCACGAGCGCCGCGGGAATGGTGATCACCCGAAAGAACACGATGAAGATCAGCAGCACGTCGACCCGCGCCCGAGGAAAGAGCAGAAGATATCCGCCCATGATGCCCGCGATCGCGCCGGACGCGCCCACCATGGGCACCCCCGACAAGGGCGCGCCGAGGATCTGCGCGATCCCGGCCGCGACACCCGAGGCGAGATAGAACCCCAGATAGGGCAGATGGCCCATCCGGTCCTCCATGTTGTCGCCGAAGATCCACAAAAACAGCATGTTTCCGGCCAGATGCATGATCCCGCCATGCAGGAAAAGCGATGTCAGCAGGCCCGCGTAGGCGCCCTGCTGCGTGACCTGTGCAGGGATCATCGCCCAATCGGCGAAAAACATCATGAGCGCGCGTTCGTCGCTGAACAGCGGCCAGTAGCCCGTGAAGATCGCGATATTGAGTGCGATCAGCGCATAGGTCACGTAAGGCGTGCAACCGGACGGGTTATGATCGCGGATCGGAAACATGGTGCCGAGATAGCGCTCCATCGGCGCGCCGGAAAGACACAGTTTCACCTTTCGCAGAAGAATTCCCGGCAGCGCGCCCTGTGCCGACGGGCGGCGGCACCCCGGTTGGATGCACGTCCAGGATGCGAAAAAATGTCAAAAATACAACAACGCAGCTGTCAAGGGCCTCGTTTCACTGGACCCGAGGGGGGCGCTTGGCTAACCTGTGGCCAAACGGGACGCCAACGATCCCGCACCTTGAGGCAGTATCATATGTTTCCCGAACGGTTCTCAAACCTTCCGGCCTATGCGTTTCCGCGCCTGCGCAGCCTGCTGGACGCGCACGCGCCCGGCGGCGAGGTGGTGCACATGACGATCGGCGAGCCGGGGCACGACTTTCCGCGCTGGATCACGGATATCATCGCGCGACATGCGGATGGTTTTGGCAATTATCCCGTCAACGAGGGGATCCCCGCCCTGCTGGAGGCCTGCACCGACTGGATCGCGCGGCGCTACGCTGTGACGCTGGATCCGGGGACGAGGGTGATGGCGCTCAACGGGACACGCGAAGGGCTGTATAACGCCATGATGGCGCTCTGCCCCGAGACGAAGAACGGACAGGCGCCTGCCGTGCTGGTCCCGAACCCGTTCTATCAGGTCTACATGGTGGCCGCGCTGAGCGTCGGGGCCGAGCCGGTTTTTCTGAACGCCACGGACGCGACCGGGCATCTGCCGGATTTCGACGCGGTGCCGGCCGAGGTGCTGGACCGGACGAGCGTTGTCTATCTGTGCTCGCCCTCGAATCCGCAAGGCGCGGTGGCGAGCCGCGCCTACTGGACCCATCTGATCGGGCTGGCAGAGCGGCACGATTTCCGCATCTTCGCGGATGAATGCTATTCCGAGATCTACCGCGACGCTCCCCCCGTCGGTGTGCTGGAGGTCGCCCAAGAGAGGGGCGCGGACCCCGAACGGATCGTGGCGTTTCACAGCCTGTCGAAACGCTCGAACCTGCCGGGGCTGCGGTCGGGCTTTGTGGCGGCTGGCCCTGGAAGCATCAAGGCGTTGAAGCAGTTGCGCAATTACGCAGGGGCGCCGCTGCCGATGCCGTTGCAGCATGCCGCGGCCGCGGTCTGGGCGGATGAGGATCACGTGATCGAGAACCGCCGCCTTTATGCCGAGAAATATGCGGTCGCCGACGATATCCTTGGCGGTATCTCCGGCTACAGAAGCCCAGAGGCGGGGTTCTTCCTGTGGCTGCCGGTCGCGGATGGCGAGGCGGCGGCGCTGAAACTGTGGCAGGAGACCGGCGTGCGCGTTCTGCCCGGTGCCTATCTGGGCCAGGACGTGCAGGGCACCAATCCCGGCGCAGGCTATATTCGGGCCGCGATGGTGGCCCCCAAGGACGAGATGGCGCGCGGGCTCACCGCCTTGCGCGACTGTCTCTACCGATGATCGAGGACGAGGGACGACATGGCATATCAGACACGCGGGCGTGATCCGTTTCTGGACCCGGCCACTTCGGAAATGATCGAGAAGCGCGGCAAGGAACTGCTGGGGCTCGCGCTGATATGCCTTGGCGCGATGGCGGCCGCCATGGTGATGTCCTACACGCCCGAGGATCCCAGCTGGATGTCGGCCACGGATGCGCCGGTGCAGAACTGGATGGGCCGGATGGGTGCGGCGATCGCGGCGCCGCTGTTCATGATCCTCGGCTCGGGGGCGTGGGGGCTGGCCATCGTGCCGGGAGCGTGGGGGCTGCGACTCGTGCTGCATCTGGGCGATACCCGCGCGACCGGCCGGCTGATCTTTGCGCCGATCTGGCTGGCGCTTCTGTCGATGTATGCCGCAACGCTGGCCCCCGGGGCGGGCTGGGCCGCGACCCACAGCTTCGGCATGGGGGGTCTTTTCGGGGATACCGTTCTGGGCACGGTCCTGGGCGTGCTGCCGCTTGGCGCGGGTCTGGGGCTGAAGCTTCTGTCGGTGGTGATGGGCATCGCGGTGCTGGCATTCGGCGCGTTCGTGCTGGGCTTCACCCGCCCCGAGTTGCAGCGCATCGGGCGGTTCCTGATCCTCGGCATTGTCGTGACCTATGCGGGCCTCTTGCGCCTTCTGGGCTTAGGTGCGCGGGGCACGGCGCAGGCGGCGCAAACGCTGCGGGCACGCCGCGCGGAGCGTCGGGTGCAGGATGCGGTGGCCCATGGCGACGCGGCGCCGCTGGCGGATGGCCCGCGCGTGCGCCGCGCCGAGCCGGCCTTGCGCGGCGCCGCCGCGACGCCGCAGCCCGCTGATCCCGCGCCCGAGGCCGGGGAGCGTGGCGGCTTCCTGTCGCGGATGCCGGGTCTTCTGCGCAAGCCGGCCCCCCTGCCCGATCCCGAACTGATCGAGCCCGACGACTATGAGGGCGACACCGATCCTCCCGGCGAAGACCGCATCAGGGCGCGCATCTCGGATGTGATCCGTACACGGGCACGGCAGAACCCGGCTCTGCGCACCGAGGACATCGCGCCCCTGACCCGCGGGCGCGGCCGCGGGCCCGATCCGCTGATCGTGAACACGAGCCCGCGCGGATCGCTGCCGCCCGAGCCGCCCCTGACCGGGGGACAGACGCAGTCCCCGACCGTGGTGTCGGATCCCGAGGCCATGGATGATGTCGAGATGCCCGCGCCGCAGCCCGACACCGGGGCGATGCGCCCGGCCGTGGCCGAGCCGCGCAAGGTGGTGCAGAGTATGCCGCGCAAGGCACCGCCGCCCTCGGCGCGGGCGATGGCCGAGGCGCAGCCGGACCTGCAATTTGCGGAGAACGACGGCCCCGAATACGAGTTGCCCCCCCTTGGCCTGCTCGCCGATCCGTCCAACATCAAGCGGCTGCACCTGAGCGACGAGGCGCTGGAGCAGAACGCGCGCATGCTCGAACACGTGCTCGATGATTACGGCGTCAAGGGCGAGATCGTCAGCGTGCGCCCCGGCCCGGTCGTGACGATGTACGAGCTGGAGCCGGCGCCGGGCCTGAAAGCGTCCCGCGTGATCGGGCTGGCCGATGACATCGCACGGTCGATGGCGGCGCTGTCGGCGCGCGTCTCGACCGTGCCGGGACGCTCGATCATCGGGATCGAACTGCCCAATGACGAGCGCGAGACCGTCGGCTTTCGCGAGATCCTGTCGAGCCGGGCCTACGGCGACGGCAATCAGAAGCTGCCGCTGGCGCTTGGCAAGGATATCGGCGGCGATCCGATCGTCACCAATCTGGCCAAGATGCCGCATCTGCTGATCGCGGGCACCACCGGGTCGGGCAAATCCGTGGCGATCAACACCATGATCCTGTCGCTGCTTTACAAGCTGACGCCGGATGAATGCCGGCTGATCATGATCGACCCCAAGATGCTGGAACTCAGCGTCTATGACGGCATTCCGCATCTGCTGTCGCCGGTCGTGACCGATCCGAAAAAGGCGGTGGTCGCGCTCAAATGGGTGGTCGCGGAAATGGAGGACCGCTACCGCAAGATGTCGAAGATGGGCGTGCGCAACATCGACGGCTATAATGGCCGCGTCGAGGAGGCACTGAAGAAAGACGAGATGTTCTCGCGCACGGTGCAGACCGGCTTCGACGACGAGACCGGCGAGCCGGTCTTCGAGACCGAGGAATTCGCGCCCGAGAAGATGCCGTATATCGTGGTGATCGTCGACGAGATGGCCGACCTGATGATGGTCGCCGGCAAGGAGATCGAGGCCTGCATCCAGCGTCTGGCGCAGATGGCGCGGGCGTCGGGCATCCACCTGATCATGGCCACGCAGCGCCCGTCGGTCGATGTCATCACCGGCACGATCAAGGCGAACTTCCCCACGCGGATCAGCTTTCAGGTCACCTCCAAGATCGACAGCCGCACCATTCTGGGCGAGATGGGCGCCGAACAGCTTCTGGGGATGGGCGACATGCTCTATATGGCGGGGGGCGGCAAGATCACCCGGTGTCACGGGCCCTTCGTCAGCGATGACGAGGTCGAGGACGTGGTGCGCCACCTCAAGCAATACGGCCCGCCCTCTTACGAGCATCGCGTGCAGGAAGGCCCAAGGGACGACGCGGCCGGCAACGTGGATGCAGTGCTCGGCCTGTCGACCGGCGGCAACACCGATGGCGAGCATGTGCTTTACGATCAGGCCGTGGCGATCGTGATCAAGGATCGCAAATGCTCGACTTCGTATGTGCAGCGCAAGCTCGCGATCGGCTACAACAAGGCCGCCCGTCTGGTCGAGCAGATGGAGGACGAAGGTGTCGTCAGCGCCGCCAACCACGTCGGCAAGCGCGAGGTTCTGGTGCCGGAGCCGCAATAGGGACGACCGGGCGGGTCCGACGGTGCTGGTGGCCCCGGGATACCTGCCCGGATCGCAGCAGCAGGCTCGAATCAGCGGTCTTGCCGGGTCCTGCCTCTGCCGGGGATCTCGAACAGGTCGTTTCGAAGGTTCATACCAGTCTGCAGATCGCCCAGGATCACAGTGGTGCTGCTGCCATCGCCGTCATGGATCACCCATTGCCGCAGTTCCACCGGGTCGCGGGTAAAGACCAGATCGATGCTGCCATAATCCGGATTCTCGGGGTCTTGCGCGCGGACCGTGGTGGAGGTGCCGTCGCTTTCATGCCCCACGACCATGCGTTCGCGCGTCAGGTCGACATTGCGCGCGAGGATGATCTTGAGCGGCGTGCGGTGCAGCGGGTAGCCCTGCCGCTCGTTGGAGCGCGGGTCGATGATCCCGACGGTGTCGCCATCGGCCACGACCAGCGTCTCGTCGGGCGGATCGTATTCGAATCGCACCCGGCCGGGCCGCTTGAGCAGGATTTCTCCGGTGCTCAGCGATCCATCATCGTTGACTTGGGTAAATTCGCCCTTGGCGGTCTTCAAGTCGTTGAGATAATTTGAGAGTTCCGCCAGTGACAACTGTTGAGCTGCGGCTGGCAGGGTCATCGCCGCACAAAGAACGGGGACCATCAGGATTTGAATCATCTTCATGTTTGGCAGATATGACGCCGCGGGAGGAAATTCACCAGCGCACGGCATCAATTTGCCGTGTCCCGGTAAAAGATCGCCGATCACGCAGGCCCGCCCCGGCGGGCGCGCGGGTATTTGCCCGGTGCTTGTTCGGTGCTTTACCCTGTGCAACGGCCCCCACGGGGGCTAAGCCGGGGCCATCCGGGGCATGATGCCGGGAAATGACACCGCAGGAGCATAATGCAGATCGCACTTCACGCAGGCGCCCACGCAACCGACGAGGACAGGCTGATCGGCTGTCTGCGCAGGAACTCGGACCAGATGGCGCGATCCGGTGTCGGGGTGCCGCCACCATCGAGCTACCGCAAGCTGTTGCGCGACATCCTCAATACCGCCGACGGGACCCGGCTTGTCACGGACACGCGCGACATGGTCCTTGACGCGATCGGCGAGACCGACGGGATGGACCGGCTGGTGCTGTCCAATCAGGGCTTTTTCGGCACGCAGAAGATGGCCGTCTCGGGCGCGCTTCTGTATCCCGCCGCCGAGGCGCGGCTTGGCCTCTTGCGCCAGATCTTTGCCGGTGACGAGATCGCGCTGTTTCTGGGGCTGCGAAATCCGGCGATGTTCCTGCCGGCCCTGCTGGACGGCACACCCTTCACCACCGTGGACGAGTTGGTGCGCGGCAGCGATCCGGCGCAGATGCGCTGGTCGCATCTGATCGAGCGGATCCGCGGCACCTTTCCCGACATGCCGGTGACGGTCTGGTGCAACGAGGACACCCCGCTGGTCTGGGCGCAGATCCTCCGGGCGATGGCCGGGACCGATGCGTCGATGCCGATCGAGGACGAGTTTGCGCTGTTGTCCGAGATCATGACACAGCCCGGCGTTCAGCGGCTCGAGGCCCATCTCGCCGAGCATCCCGATCTGACGGGGGCGCACCGGCAAAACGTCATCGCCGCGTTTCTCGACCAATACGCCGATGAGGACGCCATCGAGGTGGAACTCGACCTGCCCGGCTGGACCGCGCAGGTGATCGATCGGCTGACCGGTATTTACGACGCCGATCTCGACACCATCCGCCGGATCGACGGTGTGCAGGTGATCGCGCCCTGACCCGAGCGCGGGCAGGCCGTGCGGGCGTGACGGGTTCACCCCGGCCACGCGACAGGCTACATACCCGTCAGACCAAGGCAGGAGATAGCATGCCCGAACCCGTTGTCCTTTGCATCCTCGATGGCTGGGGCCTGAGCGACTGCCCCGAGGCGAACGCGCCGCATCTGGCCCGCACGCCGAATTTCGACCGGCTGATGCAGACCTGCCCGCGGGCCACGCTGACCACGCATGGCCCCGATGTGGGGCTGCCGCGCGGGCAGATGGGCAATTCCGAGGTGGGCCATACCAATATCGGCGCGGGGCGCGTCGTGGCGATGGATCTGGGGCAGATCGACCTCGCGATCGAGGATGGCAGCTTTGCCGCGAACGACGCCCTTGGCCGGTTCATCGCACGGCTGCAGGAGAGCGGCGGGCGCGCGCATCTGGTGGGGCTGGTGTCGGATGGCGGGGTGCACGGGCATATCGGCCATATCGCCGCCGCCGCGCAGGTGATCCGCGCGGCGGGTGTGCCGGTCGTGCTGCACGCGATCACCGACGGGCGCGATGTCGCCCCGCGCTCGGCCCGCAGTCATCTGGCGAAACTGATCGAGGCCCTGCCCGGCGATGTGCAGATCGCCACCGTTACCGGGCGCTATTTCGCGATGGACCGCGACAATCGCTGGTCGCGCGTGCAGGAGGCCTACGAGGCCATGATCGCCGGGCGCGGACAACGCGCCCGCGATGCGCGAACGGCGGTGACCAATGCCTATGCGCGCTCGGAAAGCGACGAGTTCATCGCCGCCACGGTGATCGGCGACTATGCCGGTGTGGCACCGGGCGACGGTCTTTTCTGTCTGAATTTCCGGGCCGACCGGTCGCGCGAGATCCTGCAGGCGATGGCCGATCCCGATTTCGACGCGTTCGCGCGGGACGTCGTGCCCGACTGGGCCGCGACCCTTGGCATGGTGGAATATTCCGAGGCGCATGAGGCGTGGTTCGACACGGTGTTTCCTTCTCGTGACATCGTCAACACGCTCGGGGCGTGGGTGGCGCGGCACGGGCTGCGACAGTTTCATCTGGCCGAGACCGAGAAATATCCGCATGTGACCTTCTTTCTCGCGGGCGGAAAGGAAACGCCCGAGGATGGCGAGGCGCGCTACATGGCCGCATCGCCCGACGTGGCCACCTATGACCTGCAGCCCGAGATGTCGGCGGACGAAGTCACGGATCAACTGGTCGGCGCGATCCGCGAACGCTACGATCTGATCGTCGTGAATTATGCCAATCCCGACATGGTCGGCCATACCGGCGATCTGGAGGCCGCCATCGCCGCCTGCGAGGCCGTCGATGCCGGGCTCGGCCGCGCGCTGCAGGCGCTGGAGGCGGCGGGCGGGGCGATGATCGTCACCGCCGATCACGGCAATTGCGAGGTCATGGTCGATCCCGAGACCGGCGGGCCGCACACCGCGCACACGCTCAACCCGGTGCCGGTGATCCTTGTCGGCGGGCCCGACGGCGCAAGGCTGCGCGAAGGCGGCAGGCTTGCGGATCTGGCGCCGACGGTGCTGGCGCTGATGGGGCTGCCCAAGCCGGAAGAAATGACCGGGGAAAGCCTTTTGGCATGAGGCGCCGCTTGCCTTGCCCCGAGCCCTCTTGCAATGTATTTGCAAAAGGAAACCTTGTGGTCGATCACGTCCGCGTCGGGGCGGGTGCCCAAGGAAAACGAACGTGCTATATGGCGAATACCCACTGGTGGACCCTTGATGTGGTTCAGAACCGACAAGGAAGAGTTGAGACATGAGAAAATTCCTGATGGCCGCGGCAATCGGCATCGTGACGGGCGCGGTCGCGACGACACAGGTCGCGGCCCCCCTTCTGGCGCAGGAGAGTGACGGGTCGAGCAACGTCTACGAACAGCTTGATCTGTTCGGTGACATCTTCGAGCGGATCCGCGCGCAATATGTCGAGGAGGTCGAGACCGAGGAGCTGATCGAGGCGGCGATCAACGGCATGCTGACCTCGCTCGATCCGCATTCGAGCTACCTGTCGCCGGATGACGCCGAGAACATGCAGGTGCAGACGCGCGGCGAGTTCGGCGGTCTCGGGATCGAGGTCACGCAGGAGGACGGCTTTGTCAAGGTGGTCTCGCCGATGGACGGCACCCCCGCCGATCAGGCCGGCATCGAATCGGGCGATTTCATCACCCATGTCGATGGCGAAAGCGTGCTGGGTCTGACCCTCAACGATGCGGTGGATCTGATGCGCGGGCCGGTCGGCAGCGAGATCGTGATCACCGTCGTGCGCGAGGGCCGGGCAGAGCCGTTCGACGTGTCGATCATCCGCGACACGATCGAGTTGACGGCGGTACGGGCGCGGACCGAGCAGGACACGGTCGTGCTGCGCGTGACCACCTTCAACGACAACACCTTTCCCAACCTCGAATCGAGCCTGAAAGAGCAGGTCGAGGACATCGGCGGCATGGACAATGTCAGCGGCTTCGTTCTGGATCTGCGCAACAATCCGGGCGGGCTGCTGTCGCAGGCGATCAAGGTCGCGGATGCGTTCCTTGATCAGGGCGAGATCGTCAGCACGCGCGGCCGCGAAGTGCAGGACGGGGACCGGTTCAACGCCAAAGCCGGCGATCTGGCCGAAGGCAAGCCCATCGTGGTGCTGATCAATGGCGGCTCGGCCAGTGCCTCGGAAATCGTGGCGGGCGCGTTGCAGGATCACGATCGCGCGATCGTCGTGGGCACCAAGAGCTTTGGCAAGGGGTCCGTCCAGACGGTCATGCCGCTGCGCGGCAATGGCGCCATGCGCCTGACGACTGCGCGCTACTACACGCCATCGGGGCGCTCGATCCAGGCGCTCGGCGTCAGCCCCGATATCGTGGTGCCGCAGCCCCGCCGCAGCGAGGAGACCGCCGAAGAGGAAGACGAGGCGCCCCGGCCCGGCCGTTCCGAGGAGGATCTGCGCGGACGTCTGAGCGGTGACAGCCTGAGCGAGGACGAGCAGCGGCAGATGGAAGAGGACGAGGCAAAGGCCGAGGAATCCGCCAAACTGCGCGAAGAGGATTACCAGTTGGCCTACGCCGTGGATATCCTGCGCGGTCTGACGGTCATGGGCCGCAACGGCAACTGATCTTCCCAAGACGCCGACGACACGACGAAAAGACCCGCGTGACAGCCATGTCAGCGGGTCTTTTGCATAGTCGGGGGTTCTATTTTCAATTGGCGCGGGGTCGCATGTCCGGCGCTGTCACGACGATCCTTGCTCCAGCGCCTCGATTCGGGCCTTGAGCGCGTCGTTCTCCTCGCGCGCCTTCTGCGCCATGGCGCGTACCGCATCGAATTCCTCGCGGGTGACGAAATCCCGGTCGGCCAGCCAACGGTCGATCGCCGATTTCATGGCGGTTTCGGCTTCTTCGCGCGCGCCTTGGGCCACGCCCATGGCATTGGTCATCAACTGGCTGATATCGTCGAGCATCTTGTTGCGGGTTTGCATGGCGTTGCCTCTGTCATTTCGGTCTGTTCGAGCATATGGCGTCCCGGCGGGGATTCACAAGGTTGACTTTCCGCGAGGACCAGAGGCACAGAGTCCCGGATGCAAGCCAAGATCCCCTTCCCCGACGTGACGCCCGAGATCTTTTCAATCTCGCTTTTCGGCATGGAATTCGCACTGCGCTGGTACGCGATGGCCTATATCGCCGGCATCGTGATCGGCTGGCGGCTGGTGGTCGCCAGCATGCGCCGGCCCGCGCTCTGGCCCGGCGACAGCGCGCCGATGAACGCGCGGGCGGTCGAGGATCTGCTGACATGGGTCATCGTCGGCGTGATCCTCGGCGGGCGGCTGGGATATGTGGCGTTCTACCAGCCCGGCTATTACCTTGCCAATCCGGGCGAGATCCTTGCCGTCTGGCAGGGCGGCATGGCGTTTCACGGCGGGCTTCTGGGCGTGGTGCTGGCGGTGATCGTGTTCTCATGGCGGCGCGGCATCCGCTGGCTGAGCGTGGCCGACGTGCTGTGCATGGTGACGCCCGTGGGGCTGCTTCTGGGGCGGATCGCGAATTTCATCAACGCAGAGCTTTGGGGACGGCCCACCGATCTGCCGTGGGGCGTGGTCTTTCCCGGGGCGGCCGCACAGGACTGTCCCGATGTCGCGGGCCTCTGTGCGCGGCATCCCTCGCAGCTTTACGAGGCCGCCCTTGAAGGGCTGATCCTCGGGGCGGTGTTGCTCTATCTCGGATGGCGGCGCGGCGCGCTGCGGATGCCGGGGACGCTGACGGGGGTGTTTTTCACCGGCTACGGCCTCGCGCGATTCGCGGTGGAATTCGTGCGCCAGCCCGACGCGCAGTTCATCAGCCCCGGCAATCCGCTGGGCCTCGCGTGGCATGTCGGCGGCTGGGGCCTGACCATGGGGCAGATCCTGTCGCTGCCGATGATCGCCTTCGGGATCGGCATGATTGTCTGGGCACGGCGCGCGCAGCAGGTGCGGCGGGCGTGACGCGGCTCGGGCGTCATATCGCCGCGCGAATCGCCGCCACCGGGCCAATGACGCTGGCCGATTACATGGCGACCTGCCTCATGCATCCCGAGATGGGGTATTACGCGACGCGCGATCCGTTCGGCACGGCGGGCGATTTCACCACCGCGCCCGAGATCAGCCAGATGTTCGGCGAACTGATCGGCCTCTGTCTGGCCCAGACATGGCTGGATCAGGGGCAACCTGCGCCGTGTCTTCTGGCAGAGCTGGGACCGGGGCGCGGCACGCTGATGGCCGATATCCTGCGCGCCACACGGGGCGTGCCGGGGCTTCATGATGCCGCAAGCGTGCATCTGGTCGAAACCTCGCCCGCCCTGCGCGACGTGCAGGCACAAACGCTGGAGGGCTACCAGATCAACTGGCATGACGGGGTGGAGTGTCTGCCCGACGCGCCGCTGTATCTGGTCGCCAACGAATTTTTCGACGCGCTGCCGATCCGGCAGTTTCAGCGGATCGGTCAGGGCTGGCGCGAGCGCCTCGTGGTATTGCGCGAAGAGGCGCTGACGCTCGGCCTCGGCGCGCCTGTCGTTCCGCCGGAGCTGACCGAGCGGCTGGCCGATACCGGCGACGGCGATATTGTCGAGACCTGCGCGCCGGGCCGGGCCATCGCGCATGAGATCGGCGCGCGCATCGAGGCGCGCGGCGGTGCCGCGCTGATCGTCGATTATGGCGGCTGGCGGTCGCTTGGCGATACGTTTCAGGCGGTCAGGGGCCATGCCGTAACGGATCCGCTGGAGGCGCCAGGCGAGGCCGACCTGACCGCGCATGTGGATTTCGAGGCGCTGGCCCGCGCCGCGTCGCCGGCTGCACATGCGCGTCTGACCCCGCAGGGCACGCTGTTGCAGCGCCTCGGGATCGAGGCGCGCGCCGAGGCGCTTGCGCGCAATCTCCACGGGCCGGACCGCGAAAACCATCTGGCGGCATATCGACGCTTGACCGATCCGGATGAAATGGGGACGCTCTTCAAGGTGCTCGCCCTGCATCCCTCGACCACCGTGCCGCCACCCGGACTGGACCCATGACGCTGGAAATCCTGACCTCGGACAGCCTCGCACCCCTGCGCCACGGGTTCTTTACCCGGCGGGGCGGCGCGTCCTCCGGTGTGTTTTCCGGGCTCAATTGCGGGACTGGGTCGTCGGATCAGTCAGAGATCGTGATGATCAACCGCGCGCGGGTCGCAGAGGCGATGGAGGTCGCACCTGAAAACCTCGTGAGCGTGAATCAGGTCCATTCGGCGGACGTGGTCCATGTCACCGCCCCCCTGCCCGACAGGCCGCGCGCCGATGCGATGGTCACCGCGACACCCGGTCTGGCGCTTGGTGTGCTGACCGCGGATTGCCAGCCGGTGCTGTTCGCCGATGCCCGCGCCCGGGTGATCGGGGCGGCGCATGCCGGTTGGCGCGGCGCGCTCGACGGCGTGCTCGAGGCGACGGTGGCCGCGATGGAGGATCTGGGCGCTGCGCGCGACGACATCACCGCGGTGATCGGCCCGTCGATCAGCCAGGCCGCTTATGAGGTCGGCCCGGAATTCATCGAGGATTTCATCGCTGAAGACCCTGACAATGCGCGATTTTTTGCCAATGGGCGTGACGGGCGGTATCAGTTCGATCTGCCCGGCTTCGGTCTGCACCGGCTGCGATGCGCCGGTGTGGGTCAGGCGGAATGGACGCGCCACTGCACCTACGAGGACGCGGCGCGGTTCTATTCCTACCGCCGCGCCACGCATGCGGGCGAGGCCGATTACGGGCGACTGGTCTCGGCAATCCGCCTGTAGCAAGGGGAATGACGGTGGTTTCGGCGGGGTGACCGGCGTGGCGGAACGGGGGCCGACAGAGCGATTCTTCCGTGCCTATCGAGCCCAATCATGTGACAAATTGCGGCATGATTGTTCGCTTTGCTTAGATGGAATGCGTTTGGATGCAGGATTGCGCGCGAAACAGATCGAATATTCACGGAATATTTGACGCAGCGCCAAGGTTGTTGCCATAGTAATCCTGTCCGGAGTAAGGTCTGCAACTTGTGCCGCCTCAGACGGGGCTATACCGGTTCGGTCAGGCCTTTTTTAAAAGGTGACACAGAATGACGATTTCGCGTTCGACCCCACGCGCCAGCCTGATAAATCAAGGTTCGATTTCATTAATCCCATCGATTGCCCCGACACGCCGCTACCGCGCGCAGTGGCTGGATGCCAACGGGGATATCCAGGAGACCGAACAGACCGCGCCCGCGAGCCCGCTTGTGGATGCCGCGCATTCCGCCTTTGTCCGGGGCACGCTGATCACCACGACCGGCGGCCCCATCGCCATCGAGGATCTTCTGCCCGGCGACCGCGTGGTGACGGCGGCGCAAGGCCCGATGGCGGTGCTCTGGATCGGGTCGATGACACTGCCGGTGCCCGAACGGATCAACGCACCCTGCCGCCTGACGCGGATCATGACCGATGCCTTTGGCGCGATGCGGCCGCTGTCGGATCTGATGGTCGGTGCCGGCGCGCGGTTGCTGTCGAATCCGCGCCACCTGCGCACGCAATGCGGATCGGAGCCTGTCCTGACGCCGGCACATGCGATGATCGACGGCATGCAGATCTTCGAGGTGGCGCCGCGCCAGCCCGTGACCCTGTACCACATCTGCCTGAGGCAGCATGCGATCATCACCGCGAGCGGTCTTCAGAGCGAAAGCTTTCACCCCGGCGCCGGGTTCGAGCGCGGGTTCAACAGGGCCAAGCTGCAACATTTCCTGTCATTTTTCCCGCATATCGAGGCCGCGTGCGATTTCGGTCCACTGGCACAGATGCGCCTGCCGCTCGACATGCCCGACCAGCTGGCCGTCTGAGGCAGCGCTCCGGTCGAAACCGCGGCCCAGACGTGCCGTCCAGCCCGTGTGACGCGCGTCGAATTATGCCTTTTGCAGCGTGCCGCGCTGCGCCATGTTGGGGCATGGCGTCATCAGGGCGAGGGCAGGCACATGGTCCGGCTGGGATCAATCGCGATTTTCGTGATCTTCACGGGCAGCGCCCTTTGGGCGCATGCCTCCGAGCAGGGATTCGTGCTGCTCTTGCCCACGGGTATCTACATCGCCGCCGGCGGGGCGACCGTGGCGCTGACGGTGGCGCTTCTGGCGGTTCTGCCCGGCGGTGTGGCGCGCGGCGTGTTTCGCCCGGCCCCCCTTGCGCGCATCCCGGCCCTGCCGACACGGGCGACGAGCCTCGCTGTCACGGCGATCGTTCTATGGCTTGTCTGGCGCGGGATGGCCGGGTCGCGTGATCCGATGGCCAACCCGCTGACCCTGTCGGTCTGGGTGGTGTTCTGGATCGCCCTTGTCAGCCTTCAGGGAATTCTCGGCGACCTCTGGCGGTATCTGAACCCGTGGACCGGTCTGGCGGCCGTGACCCGCCGCATCATCGGACGGCGCGCGCCGCTGCGCTATCCGCGCGCCTTGGGTCATTGGCCGGGGCTGCTGAGCTTTCTGGCCTTTGCCGGGTTCCTTCTGGCCGATCCCGCACCGACCGATCCCGCGCGGCTGGCGTTTGCGGTTGGCGCATACTGGGCGGTCACCATGGCCGCAGTGCTGCTCTTCGGCGCGCCGTGGCTGCTGCGGGCCGAGGGGATCACGCTGCTGATGCGCGGCTATGCGCGGATGGGGATGTTCGCCCGCGCGCAGGGAAGGCTGGCGGTTGGTGTGCCGGGCTGGCAGATCCTTGCGCGCCCGCTGCCCCCGCTTGGCCTCGCGGTCCTGATGCTGGTGCTGCTTGGCAGCGGCAGTTTCGACGGGCTCAACGAGACGTTCCTGTGGCTTGGGTTTCTGGGGCTCAATCCGCTTGAGTTTCCCGGCAGGTCCGCGGTGATCTGGCCCAACCTCATCGGTCTTGTGGCCGCGAATGCGGCGCTGATCGCGATATTCGCCGGTTTTCTGTGGCTGGGGGACCGGCTGACCGACGGGCGCACCGGGCTGCGCGTGCTCATCTGCCGCTATGCGCCGACGATGCTGCCGATCGCGCTTGCCTATCATGTCGTTCATTACCTACCGAGCTTCCTGCTCGAGGCGCAATATGTGCTGGCCTGGCTGGCAGACAGTCTGGGCATGGGGCATGTCCATGTCAGGGTCGGGTTTCTGTCCTCGTCCGGGCCGGTCCGGGTGATCTGGATGACGCAGTCCGGTCTGGTTGTCGCAGGCCATGTGATCGCCATCCTGCTGGCGCATGCGATCGCGCTGCGCACAGGCCAGGGCACCCGGCGCGCGGCGATCTCGCAGGCGCCGCTGGCGATCTTCATGGTCGCCTACACCGTCTTCGGCCTGTGGCTTCTGGCCGCGCCAAAGGGCGCCTGAGCGTCACGGGGCTGGACAGGCGACCGCCTGTTGGCCTACCTGCAACCGGCGGGGTGCACGTGCCCCGGACCTGCCCGACCAGAGGATCTCGTCATGACCACGCACAACGCCCCGACCCGCCGCACCGCGTTGAAGACGCTGGCCGGCGGGGCCGCCGCCGCCGCGATGCCGCTCTCGGCGCGCTTCACCCATGCCCAGAGCGCAGCCCCCATCCGGATCGGATTTCAGCAGCACCGCACCGGCATCGGGGCCGCCTACGGGCGCTGGTACGGGCGCACCACCGAAGCCGCCGTGGCGCGGATCAACGAGGAGGGTGGCATCAATGGCCGCCCCGTCGAGATCATCGCCGAGGATGACGGCACCGATCCCAAGCGCGGTGCCGAGGTCGTCGAGAAATTCGCCAACCAGCATGAGTGCGACGTCGTGCTCGGACCGCTCTTTTCCAATGTCGTGACCGGATCCGCGCCGCGCGCGGCCGAGCTGAAGATGCCCTATTTCGTCGTCTCGGAGGGCACGCATGTCTCGTCCGGCGCGCTCAACCGCTACACGTTGCAGCCCGGCATCACGGATGTGAAAAGCCAGGTCATCGCGATGGCGCCATTCATCACCGACACGCTCGGCAAGAAGGTGACGATGATCTTTCCCGATTACGGGTTCGGCTACGATCACCGTGACGCGCTTGGCCCCGCGATCGAGGCGCAGGGCGGCGAGATTCTCGCCAGGATCGCGATCCCGCCCTCGGAAACGTCGTTCACCCGCTATTTCCCGCAGATCCCGCGCGACACCGAGGTGCTTTATCACGTCATGGTGGGGCCGGCCGTGCTGACCTTCGTCAAGGAGCTGGGCGAGTTCTTCGGCGGGCAAGGCCCGGAGCTTTTCGGCTTCATCGACAGTCTGGAGGCGGTGGCGATGGACAGCCCGGGGCTGGACTTCCTCGAAGGCAGCCATTTCTGGGAAGGCATGTGCCGCCACGAGCAACCGGAGGAAAGCGCGTACGAGACCGCCTATCGCGACGCCGTCGGTGTCGATGCGCGCGGCGCCTCGGTCAACGATCCGTCAGAGGTGTCGACCTATGCTCACATGTTCGGCTGTTGGGAGACGCTGCACATCATCAAGGCCGGGATGGAGACTGCGGGCTACCGTGATGCGCGCGACCGCCAGAGCCTGATCGAGGCGGTCGAGGCGATGGACGAGATCCCCGAAAGCCTTGCCCATCCGCAGGGACCCAAACGCTTCAACGGCCGGACGCATCAGGTCTTTGGCCGCCAGTTCATCAGCCAGCTGCGCGACGGGTATCTGGCCCGCGTGCGCACCACCCCCATCGAGGCGTCGATCTATCCCGACGAGGTCGATTACACGCGGCAGGCGTTCTGAGATGGGGCGCATCGCGGTCCTTACCACGCTCGTGGCCTTCGTGCTGGCCGGGTGCGGTGCGGCACCCCCGCCCCCGCCACCTCAGGCCGGCGACGTCAGCCGTCTTGCAGTCGCCATCCGGTCGCTCGGGCCCGACGTGGACTCTGCCGAGGCCGAGCGCGCCGCAAAGCTGGCGTATGCGCATACCGAAACGCTCGCGCAGCAATACCAGATCACCGATCCGCCGCTTGTCCACAACACCAAGGTCAATATGGGGCTGAGGCCGCGCGGCCTGTGCTGGCACTGGGCGGAGGACATGGAAAAACGCTTGAACGCCGAGGCGTTCGAGACCCTCGACATGCACCGCGCCATCGCCAATTCGGAGAATGTCCTGCGGCTGGAACACAGCACCGCGGTTATCAGCGCAAAGGGCGATGGCTTTGATGCGGGTCTCGTGCTCGACCCGTGGCGCAAGGGCGGACGGCTGACATGGGTGCCGGTGCGTGGCGATCCCGACTATGACTGGGAGCCGCGAAACGAGGTGGCGGCGCGCAGGCTGGAACGCCAGCACGGCCGGATCGTCTCGCTCACCCACGATCAGCGCTTTCTCATCGACGGGGTGGAGTACACGCTGCGATGACCCAAGGATTCCGGACGGCCTGATGGATCTCGGCCCCTACCTGATGCTCGCCACGATCGAGGGGGCGGTGACCGCGGCGGTGCTGGCGCTGACCGCCGTGGGTCTCAGCCTCGTCTTCGGGGTGATGCGGGTGGTCAATATCGCGCATGGCGAGTTCTTCATGCTGGGCGCGGTGCTGGCGTGGTGGATCGCGCAGATGGTCGGCGGGGATGCCGCGTGGGGCTTCGCCGCGGCGCTGATCGGCGCGCCGCTGATCGTCGGCGCGATGGCGATGGCCGCCGACGCGACGATCCTGCGGCGGCTGAACTACGACCCCGAGCGCACCATCGTCGCCACCATCGGCCTTCTCTACATCCTCCAGCAATCGGCGCTGATGATCTACGGCCCCGATGCGCGCCCCGTCGAGGCGCCGTTCAACACCCGCCTCGCGATTCCGTGGCTGGAGCACGGGCCGGACGGCTGGCAGATGATCTGGCCATGGGGGCTTGGCACCACCTCCTACAAGCTGGCGGTGATCGCGGTGGCGATCGCGATCCTGTGTGCCGTCTGGGCGGTGATGGCGCGCACCCGGTTCGGTCTTGTGATGCGCGCGACCCAAGCTGATCGCGAGATGGCCACGGCCTTTGGCATCCCGGTCACGCGCATCTATGCAGCGGCCTTCGGGCTGGGGGCGGGGCTCGCGGCCCTTGCCGGCGTGCTGGTCGTGCCGATCCAGCAGGCGCATTACCTGATGGGGGCCGATCCGCTGCTTTTGTCGTTCATCGTGGTGATCATCGGCGGCCTCGGCAGCCTGCCCGGTACGGTGCTGGCGGCGGTGCTGATCGGGCTGTCGGACGGCATCATCTCGGTGTTCTTCTCGCCCACGCTGGCCAAGATCCTCGCCACGCTGCTGGTCGCGCTGGTGCTGGTATTTCGGCCGCAGGGCCTGTTTGGAAAGCACGCGCCATGAGGGTGTTGGCGTTGCATCTGGGGCTGATCGCGCTGCTTCTGGGGCTGCATTTCGTGCTGCCGTCCTATCACCACGGCAATCTTGCGCGGGTGATGGTGCTGGCGTCCTTCGCCATGGGATACAACATCCTTTTTGGCTATACCGGCCTTCTGAGCCTCGGGCATGCGCTGTTTTTCGCGGCCGGGATGTATGGCACCGGGCTTGCCGTGCACCACTTGGGCTGGGGGGCCGGACCGGCGCTGGTCGCGGGCATCGCGGCGGGGGCCGTGGTGTCGGGCACGCTTGCGCTGCTGGCGTTGCGCACCAGCGGTGTGGCCTTCATGATCGTCACGCTGATGTTTGCGCAGGCCGGCGCGCTGACGGTCCTGCATTTTTCCGAAATCACCGGCGGCGACGAAGGGTTCGTTCTGCCTTACGCCGGGCGCATTTTGCTGGAGCTGGACCTGAGCGACGCGAACACGCGCTATCTCGCGGCGTTTGCCCTGTTCGCGGTCTGCCTGATGCTGTGTCTGTGGCTGGTGCGCACGCCATTCGGCCGGGTGCTGATCGCCATTCGCGAGAACGAGGAACGCGCGCGGATGCTGGGCTATGATCCTTTCGCGCATAAATTCGCGGCAATGGTCATTTCCGGCACGATGGCGGCCGCGGCGGGGGCCGCCTATGGCGTGCTTTTCGGCTATGTCGGATCGAGCTTTGCCGAGGTGCAATATTCGATCCTGCCGCTGCTTTACGTGCTTCTGGGGGGCGCGGGCACGGTGCTGGGGCCCTTTGTCGGCACGCTCTTCATGTTCTACCTGATCGATCTGAGTTCGGACATCACCAGCGCGCATATGCTGATCGCGGGTGTCGCGCTGGTACTTTTGACGCTGTTCGCGCCGCAGGGGATCATGGGCGAGGTCCGGCGCCGGCTTTGGAAGGGATTGCCGTGATGCTGCTGTCCACGCGCGGGCTTGCCAAGCGGTTCGAGGGGCTGCACGCCGTGCAGGGCGTCGATCTCGACCTGCCAGAGGGCGAGATCCGCGCCCTGATCGGCCCCAACGGGGCGGGCAAGACCACGCTGGTCGGCATGATCGCGGGGCGCGTCACCCCCTCGGAGGGCCGGGTGATCTTTGACGCACAGGACGTCACCCGGCTGCCCGCGCATCGGCGCATCGCGCGCGGCATGGCCTACACGTTCCAGATCACCTCGGTCTTCGCGCGGCTGAGCGTGGCCGAGAACGTGGCCCTCGCCGCGCGCCGTCACCTGACAGGGGCCGACGCACGGGCCGCGGTGTCGGAGGCGCTGGAACATGTGGGGCTGGGCGCGCAGGCCGGGGACGACGCAGGGGATCTGTCCTACGGGCATCAGCGGCTTCTGGAACTGGCCATGGGGATCGCGCAGCGCCCGCGCCTGCTGATCCTCGACGAGCCGACGCAAGGCCTATCGGAAGGCGAGATCGCCGGGTTCCAGACGCTGATCCGCGATCTGGCGCGGACCACGACGATCCTGCTGATCGAGCACAACATGCGCGTCGTCATGGCGCTTGCGCAGCGGATCACGGTGCTTGACGCGGGCCGCGTGCTGGCCGAGGGGACACCCGTCGAGATCCACGCCAACAGGGCTGTGCAGGCCGCCTATCTTGGAGGATCGCCTGATGCTGCGTCTGGATAGCATCGGCGCGGGCTACGGCCGCGCGCAGGTGCTGCGCGACGTGTCGCTCGAGGCGGGGTCTGGCGAGATCGTCTGCCTGATGGGCCGCAACGGCGCGGGCAAGACTACGCTGATGCGCGCGATCATGGGGCTGTTGCCGCTGATGTCGGGGGCCGTGCGCCTTGGCGACACGGTTCTGAGCGATCTGCCTGCGCATCGCGTCCCGCGCGCGGGCGTCGGCTATGTGCCGCAGGGGCGCAGGCTCTTTGCCGATCTCAGCGTGGCGCAGAATCTCGAGGTGGGGCTTATGGCCGGCGGCAGCGGCGCGCCGCCGCGCGATGCGGTGCTGGACCTGTTCCCACGGCTGCGCGACCGGCTGGCGCAACGCGCGCAGACCCTGTCGGGCGGCGAGCAGCAGATGCTCGCCATGGCGCGGGCCTTGTGCCTTGGCCCGCGTGTGCTGCTGCTGGATGAGCCGACCGAGGGGCTGCAGCCATCGATGATCGCCGCGATCCGCGACGTGACCCTTGCGATGCGGACGCGCGGCGTGGCAATCCTGCTGGTGGAACAACGGCTCGACGCGGTGCTGTCGGTCGCGGATCGGGTGGCGTTTCTGGAGAACGGCCGCAACGGCCCGGTGATGACGGCTGACGCGCTGCGCGCCGATCGCCGTGTTGCGGACCGGTATCTGGGGGTTTGAGGGCGCAGCGCATATGGCGCCGGGGCTGTAGCTACCTGCCTGCTCGGGGCCGACACACTCTCTTCGACATAATGATCACGACGCGCGCTTGCCCTCCGCCAGCCGCCGCAAGCTTGGCCAGTAGAGCTCCACCAGCACGCAGCCCGTTACCAGTATGATCGCCACCATCTGCAAGCCCGTGGGCCATGACGCAAGAAACACGATCGCCAGCCCCGCCGCGATGATCGGCTTGAGAAAGAAGAGATAGGAGGCCCGCGTGATGTCCGGCGCCGCCGACAGCCCGCCGAACCACATCAGCTGCGTCACCGTGGTGTTCAGCAGCGCCAGCGTGATCAGCGACCACGCCGCGAGCGCGGGCTTCTCGACGATGCTGGCCGGGTTGACCCAGATCCCCCAGGCCGAGCCGACCAGCAGCCACAGCCCGATCCCGCCGATCATCATCGTCAGCGCAATGATCCTGAGCCCGCCATGCCGCGCCATCACCGGCTTGACCAGCACCGCGTAGAACGAGCCCATGGCCGCGCAACCGGTGGCCAGCAACACCCCCCAGATCGTGCCCGCCTCGCCGGCGAGCGCCGCCAGCGCGCCGTCGGTCAGCAGCACCGCGATCCCGAGGACCGCCATCAGGCCGGTCACGATCTTGACCGTGCCGGGCCGCACGCCGTTCAGAGTCCAGTTGGCCAGCCCGACAAAGATCGGGATCGTCGTGGTCACCGTCGCCACCTGAATCACCGTCGCGTAATCCAGCGCCCAGTGGAAAAACAGATAGGTGACGGTCACGCCCATGATCGACAGCCAGAGGATGTTGAGCCCCTCTTGCCGCAGCGGCGTGATCAGATCGCGACTGTCACGGTCCCAGAGCGCCCAGAGGATCAGGCCGAACCCGCCCAGCAGGTAACGCCAGACGCTGGTTTCCGGCCCCGCGACACCGCCGAGCTTGGCGAAAAACTCGCTGCTGGCATGGCCCGCGACACCGATCATCACCGCCGGATAGGCCCATTTCTCGGGGATGTTCATCGGCCGACCTCGTCGCCGAAGCGGGCAAGGCTGGCCGCCAGCCGCTCGGGCGCTTCCTGCGGCAGAAGATGCCCGATCTCGGCCCAAGCCTCGCTCCGCGCATCGGGCAGCCGCGCAAACAGACGGTCCACCACCTCGACATCCAGAAACACCCGGTCCTGCAGCCCGGTGATCACCAGCACCGGCAGGTCGAGCGCGCCATAGTCCAGCGACCAGTCGCTATGCGCCGCGTTGCGCATCAGATTCATGTGGCCATGTTCGGGCGGCAGCGGCTCGTAATCGCCTTTCAGGAAATTGCCGCGCGCACGGGCGGCGAAATCGCCGTTCACCAGCAGCGGAAAAAGCGCGTCGAGAAACAGCGACACGCCGCCATGCCCGACGATCTGCGCCATCGCCGTGTTGACCCAGTCGATCCGCGGATTGATCTCGCGCAGGGTATTGAGCAGAACCAGCGCCTCGACATGCACCCCGCCCAGCACCGCGCGCGCAGCATAGAGACCGCCGATGGACAGCCCCACGAGGATCGGGCGCGCAGGCGCAACCTCGGTCAGCAGCCGCTCCAGATCGGCGGTGATGACCGCATCGGTCAGCTCGAGTGCCGGATCGAAGCGCGACCCGGCCTGCCCACGGAAATTCCACGCCAGCGTGCCGAAACCCTGAGCGCGCAGGGCGGGGGCCACGACAGCCTCCCACGCATCGGTGGAGCCGGTCAGCGCGTTGACGAAAACGAAGGTTGGCGCTCCGGCGCGGGTCGGTGCGTGATGCAGGTAATGAATCGCATCCGTTTCGGACAGGGTCAGGTGCATGGGGGGTCTCTCTGATGACAAGCCTGCAGGCGACGGTAGGCGACGGGGGCCGCGGGTGCAAGGCGGTGCCCGCCGGCTGTTACGGCAGCACCTGCAACCACAGCCAGGCCGACACCACCGTCAGCGCCGTGGCGATCAGCACGCTGGAGGCGGCGACGCGCCGGGCGTGCCCGTAGATATTGGCGAAAATATAGGCGTTGATCCCCGGCGCCATCGCCGCGGTGATCACCGCCCCGCGCAGCGCCTCGACCGACAACCCGAGGGCCCGTCCCAGCCCGTAGGTGATCAGCGGATGGGCGACCAGCGACAGCGCGCAGACATAAAGGATCACGCGCATGTCGCCCTCGGGGCGGTAGCGCACAAGCACTCCGCCCAGACCGAAGAGAGCCGCGGGCAGCGCCGCGCGCACCATCAGATCCACCGCGTCATTGAACGGCCCCGGCAGTGGCAACCCCGACAGATTGACCGCAAAGCCGGCCGCGATGCCCATGATCAGCGTGTTGGAAAACATCGCGCGCGCGACTTTTCCCACGAGATGCGACCCGGCCTGCCCGCGAGCCTTTACGATCTCCATCGCGGTGATGCCGATGCCGTAGCAGACAGGCGAATGGATCGCGATGATGGCGAAATTGGCCGAAAGGGCCTCCGCACCATAGGCCCGCTCCATGATCGGCAGGCCAAGCAGCACGGAGTTGGAAAAGAGCCCGCAAAAGCCGATGGCGACCGCATCCTCCCACGATCGGGCGAACAGGAACCGCCCGCCGAACAGCCCGAGCGCGAAGCCTGACACAGCCCCGGTATAGAAGCTCAGCAGCACCCGCCATTCGAAGCTCTGCCCGAGATCGAGCCGCGCGATGGCCGCGAAAAGCAGACAGGGGATCGCGAATTTCTGGGTGAAGGTCATCAGCCCCTCGACCCCCGCATCGCTGAACCAGCCGCTCCGGACGGCGAGATATCCGAACCCGATTACCAGAAAGACCGGCAGGATCACCCCGACAAGCGCCTGCACGGGTTCAGACCGCGTAGCGGAGGATCATCCCGTCAAAGGCCGGGGTGATATGATCCGGCGTCTCCTCGGCCACGGCCCGGTAATCCATGTCGATATGCATGTTCGTCAGCACCGCGCGGCTTGGGGCGGCCCGCGCGATCCATTCCAGCGCCAGATCGAGATGGGCATGCGTGGGATGCGGCGTGCGGCGCAGCGCGTCCAGCACCCAGCAATCGAGGCCTTGCAGCAGGGGCCAGACATCCTCGGGGATCTCGTTCACGTCGGGCAGATAGGCGAGATGCCCGATCCGGAAGCCGAGCGCATCGATCGAGCCATGCGCGACCTGAAACGGCGTGAGGCCGATGGCGCCCCCCGCGCCCTCGATCTCGAATTGTCCCTTGATGGTGTGCATGTCGAGAATCGGGGGGTAGTGGCTGTCCTCGGGCTGCATGAAGGCATAGCCGAACCGCGAATAGAGGTCGTTCTGCGTGTCGCCATCGGCCCAGACCGGCAGGCGGGCGCGCATGTTGAACACGATCATCCGCAGATCGTCCAGCCCGTGCACGTGATCGGCATGCGAATGGGTGTAGACCACGGCATCAAGCGTCCCGATGCCGGCATCCAGAAGCTGTGCCCGCAGATCGGGCGAAGTGTCGATCAGCACGCGGGTGGTGCCGTGCTCGGTCTCGCGCTCGACCAGCATGGAGCAGCGCCGACGGTAGTTGCGCGGCTCGTCGGGGTCGCAGTCACCCCATAGGTTGCCAAGACGCGGCACGCCGCCCGACGAGCCGCAGCCCAGAATGGTAAAGCGCAGTTCGGCCATCACAGGACCGCCTTGGGGAAGAGCCGCTCGAAATTGGCCTCCGTCTGCGCGGCGAAGTCGGGCCAGTCCATGCCGAACACCTCCGCTCCCTTGCGTGCGGTATGCGCCGTGTAGGCGGGCTCGTTGCGGCGGCCGCGATAGGGGGGCGGTGCGAGATAGGGCGCGTCGGTCTCGACAAGGATGCGGTCGACGGGGGCGGACGCGAAGATGTCGCGCAAGGACTGGCTCTTGGGGAAGGCCGCGATGCCCGACATCGAGAGATAGAACCCCATGTCGAGCGCGGCGCGCGCCAGATCCGGACCAGAGGAAAAGCAGTGCATCACGCAAGCGTAGGGCGCAGCGCGATAGCCTTCGGCGAGGATGCGGGCCATGTCCTCGTCGGCGTCTCGGGCATGGATGATCAGCGGCAGGCCGGTTTCCTGTGCGGCCGTGACATGCACGCGCAAGCTTTGTTTCTGCACCTCGGCGCTTTCCGATGTGTAGTGATAATCCAGCCCGCTCTCGCCGATGCCCACGAATTTCGGATGCTCGGCCAGCCTGAGCAGTTCGTCTACCGTGACCATCGGCTCGGTGGCGGCGGACATGGGATGCGTCCCCGCGGCATAGAAGACGCTGTCATGCGCTTCGGCGATGGCACGCACCTGCGGCTCCTGCCGCAGCTTTGTGCAGATGGTGACCATCCGTTTCACCCCCGCCTCATGTGCCCTGTCGAGAACCTCCGCGCGGTCGTCGTCGAAATCGGGAAAGTCGAGATGGCAATGGCTGTCGGTGATGCGAATATCGGTGTCCATGCCTCTCCCTCACCGGGGCCTACCCCCTTGCGGTTTGCTGAATCCTGAACACCGTATCTAGGACGAGGCTGGCAGGGTCAAGGTTGACCGCCCGGCCATGCCGTGCCCGCGCGCCGATCTCCTGCGCGCAGTCGGCCCAGGCCCGCGCGCGGCCCGCATCGGGGGCCAGCCGGGCCAGCAGCGCCGCCTCGCCCGGCGCGGCCTCGACCGCCGGCGGGGCCCCGAGCGCGCCGGTGCGCGCCAGCCGCGTCATGAAGAGATCGCTCAGCGAAAAGAGCAGATCGCGGCGTTCCTCGGCCCCGCGCTGTGCTGCGCTTTCGGCCAGTTTCAGCGCGCGCGACTGGTCGAGACGCGGCAGGGTCTCGAGCAGCCCGACCAGTTCGGCATAGGTTTTCATTCCGCCGAGATTGAGCAGCCGCACCGCAGCCCCGACCGAGCCGCTCGACAGCTCCGCCAGGGCCATGGGATCGCCCTCGGGCGTGACACCGGCCTGATCGAGGGCCGCCGCCATGTCCTCGGCCCCGAGCGGGGTCAGCCGCAACACGCGGCAGCGCGAACGAATGGTCGGCAATAGCCCCGAGGGCTGGTGCGACACCAGCAGCATCACGGTGCGCGCCGGGGGCTCTTCGAGCATCTTCAGAAGCGCGTTGGCGGCCTGCGTATTGAGATCATCGGCGCTGTCGACGATCACCACGCGACGCCCGCCATCGGCCGACGAGAGCGCAAGAAAATTGCCGAGCTTGCGCACCTCGCTGACGCGGATCTCGGCGGCGAGCCGGTCGCCCTTGTCATTGGCCCCGCGCCGCAGCAGGCAGAGCCCCGGATCCGACAGGGCCATCACCCGGCGCGCGACGGGATGGGCGGGGTCCACATCCAGCGTCTGCGGCGGCGGGGCGTCCTGCGCCAAACCCTGATGCGCCAGGAGATGCCGCGCGAGGCGCCAGGCCAGTGTCGCCTTGCCGACGCCGCGCGGCCCGGTCAGCAGCCAGGCATGATGCAGGCGCCCGGTTGTGAGCGCATCGAGGAAATCGGCCTCTGCCGCGCCCTGCCCGATCAGCCGCACGGTTTCGCGCGGATGCGGCGCGCCTTCGACGCGGTCGGGCTCTGGCAGCACCTCGTCGCTCATGGCAGGCGCGAGTCCACAGCGCGCGCGACATCGGCCGCGACGGCCTCCATCTCGCGTCCGCCATCGATGACGACGATGCGGGATGCGTATTCTTCGGCCAAAGCCAGAAACCCGGCGCGCATCCGCGTCTGAAGATTCTCGCCGAACGCCTCGAACCGCGCCTCGCCGCCGGCGCGTGACAGCGCGCGATCAAGCCCCACGTCAGGCGCAATGTCGATCAGCACGGTCAGATCCGGCTCGCATCCGATCATCAGTTCGTGCAACTGGTCAACAAGCCCGCGCAGATCGGCGCGGCCAAGCCCCTGATAGATGCGCGTGCTGTCGGCGAACCGGTCGCAGATCACCACCTCGCCGGCCGCGAGCGCGGGCGCGATCACGCGTTCCAGATGGTCGCGCCGCGCAGCGGTGAACAAGAGAAGCTCGGTCTCGGGCGACCAGCGGTCGGTGGCACCTTCCAGCACGAGAGCGCGGATATCCTCGGCCCCCGGACTGCCGCCCGGCTCGCGCGTGAGCACGACCTTGCGACCGGCGGCGCGCAGACCCTCGGCAAGCTGCCGGGCCTGGGTGGACTTGCCCGACCCGTCGATGCCTTCGAAACTGATGAACAGGCCGCCGCCGCTCAAAGCGTCCCCTCGATATTTCGCAATAGCCGCTGCGCCAGCCGTCCGGAGACGACCCCGAGGCGCTGCAGGAACCCGCCCTGGGCGACGGTCTCGGCGGCAAAAAGCGGCACGCGCGTCTCGGGCAGGCCCTCGGGTTTCAGCACCAGTTCGGCCAGCCGGTCACCTTTCGTCACCGGCGCATGGACAGGCCCGGAATACACCACTTCGGCCGCGACCGTGTTCCCGCCAAGCGACGGCAGGAGCGTGTCGATATCGTTGTCCGGGGTCAGCCCGACGTCTCGTGCCTCGCCCATCCAGACCGGGACGCGGGCCACGTCCTCGCCGGCCTTGGCCACGGATCTCTGGGTGAACTGGCGGAAGGCCCAGTTGACGATCGCCTCGCCTTCGCGCGCCCGCGCCCGCTCCGAGTCGAGCCCGGAAAACGCGAAAATCACGCGCCGGTCGCCCTGTTTGGCCGACGCGGTCAGCCCGTAGCCCGCTTCCTGCGTGTGCCCGGTCTTGAGCCCGTCCACGCCGATATCGAGGTTGAGCAACGGGTTGCGGTTATTGATATTGCTTGGGGCGCGGCCGTCGAACAGGTACTCGCGCTCTGCAAACATGTCATAGAATTCCGGGAAATCCTCGATGATCCGCTCCGACAGGAGCGCGAGGTCCCGCATGCTCATGACCTGCCCCTCGGCGGGCCAGCCGTTGGAATTCTTGAAGACCGAATTGGTCAGCCCCATGCGCTGCGCGCGCTCGGTCATGAAGCGGGCAAAGCCGGTCTCTGTGCCATCGGGACTGAGCGCCTCGGCGATGACGGCGCAGGCGTCGTTGCCGCTGAGCACGACGATGCCGCGCAACAGATCCTCGACCCGCACGCGGTCGGTGGTGTCGAGAAACATGGTCGATCCGCCATAGCTCATCGCGTGTTCCGAGACAGGCAGGCGTTCATCGAGCGTGAGCTGCCCCTCGCGCACCGCCTCGAAGGCCACGTAAAGCGTCATGAGCTTGGACATCGAGGCCGGCGGCAGCGGCATGTCGGCGTTCTTGTCCAGAAGCACCGTGCCCGTGGTCATGTCGACCACATAGGCGGCCTCGGCGTTGGTCTCGAACGCGGCGGCCGGCAGGGCGAACATCGCTGTCAGAACAGTGGCAAGAAGTAAACGGATTGAGCGCATCACAGCCTCCAAGGCTCGGTTCGTGCCGAGGGGGACAGGATCCACGCCCGCCCACCCGGCTTTTGCATCCCGCGATCCTCATGCGAGCGACGGACATTTCAGGCACAGGATCCCTGTATATCCTGCCCCGTCCCGGTCGTCATGCGTTTTCAGTCGGACACTGTGCGGTTATCGAACGCCCGCCGGCGTGACGCAAGCCCGATGACCCGTCTTGGGTGATCGCGGTTGCGGGTTTTCGCAGAGCATCACGCGTCTGCCCCGGGGCGATCCCGATCGGGAGCTGTGGTCACCGCGTCGCATCCCCCAGACGCACAGCGTCTCCCGCGCGTTTGGCGTCGGTCGCATAGCCCAGCTGGTGCAGCGCACCCGGGGCAACCGCGGCGATAAGTCCGCAGACGACGAAGGCCGCAATCATCGCTTTCATTGTCTTGGTGTCCTCATGGCTATTCTGCGGGTGTGCCGGCCTTGCCGGGATCGGCCGCCAGCCCCTTGTCCTGCAACTCTTCCAGCCACAGGCCGTGATGTTCGCGCGCCCATTGTTCCTCGACCTCGCCAGACCCCATGGCGTCGAACGCGCCCTCCATCCCGACGGAGCCGATATAGATATGCGCGATGATGATGGCGGTCAGCACGAAGGCCATGATGCTGTGCCAGAGCGTCGCAAGCTGCATTTCCTCATGCGGGGCAAGAACCTCGGGCAAGGCACCGTAGCCCACCAGTTGCGGCAGGCCGGTGTCGTTGAGCGCCGCGAAGGTCTTGGCGAACATCGGCAGGTCGAACGGAAAGAGCAGCGACAGGCCCGAGGCGGAGATCGACGCGCCGAACACGATCGTCGCCCAGAAAATCATCTTCTGCCCGGCGTTGAATTTCTTTGCCGGCGGATGCACGCCCTTCTTGAACATGCCCCCCCCAACGGCGAGCCATTTCAGATCCGTCCGGTTGGGGATGTTGTGGGCCACCCACATGAAGAACACCATCACCAGCCCCAGCATGAACGCCCAGGAGATGTTGTTGTGCACCCATTTCGAGGCCACCGCGACGGTCGAGAACGCCTCGTGCCCCAGAAGCGGGATCACCACCGTCCGACCGAAAAGCACCACCAGCCCGGTGATCGCCAGCACCACAAAGGAGCCGGCCATCAGCCAGTGACCGAACCGCTCGACCGTCTGGAACCGGGTGACGGTGCGGCCGGTCTTTTCACCATCGATGCGGATCCTGCCCCGGATGAGAAAGAACAGCGCCAACAGCGCCACGGTGATGCCAAGCAGCCCGGCCCCGTATGTCGAGAGCGGTCCCTTGCGGAACTCCAGCCACGGCATGCCCGCATCCTGGATCAGCACCCGCGCCTCGGGACCGCCCGAGGACACCGTCACATCCGAGAGCCCGTAGCGCAGCGCGCGCCACACCTCGGAATCGGACGCCCCGCCAAGCGTGCCCAATTGCCCGGCCACGCCGACCGAGTCATCGGGATTGCCGGTGTCGGGCGTGCCTGTGGCCTCGCGGCGGAAGGTATCTTCGATCTTTTCACCACGCTGGCGGGCAAGAATATCCTCCAGCGTCTGCGCCCCGCCAGTGGCGGCGCGGTCATTTGCGGCGGCATCGGGTGTGTCCTGCGCCATCGCAGGCAGGGCAAGCAGGAGACACAGGGCCATGCTGAGAAGAGCGCGCATCATGTCCTCGATTCGGTTGAGGGATGCCCGGTTTCCGTAACGGAAACCGGACCGGAAACTTTCAAGGTTTCCGGTGCCGGCGCCCCCGAAGAGTGCCGACACCGGCATCCGGCCGGGCGTGGCCCGACCGGTCGATGAGCAGCTTCAGCCGCCGCTTTGCTGGCCGTAGGCGCTGCCCCAGCCCCACGCGCCCGAGCCGAAGCCGCGCGCCACGACACGCTCGCGGTAGATATCCGAGACCGTGTCGCCATCACCGGCCAGAAGCGCCTTGGTCGAGCACATCTCGGCGCAGATCGGCAATTTGCCCTCGGCGATCCGGTTGCGGCCGTATTTCTGGAACTCGGCCTGGCTGTGGTTGTCCTCGGGGCCGCCCTTGCAGAAGGTGCACTTGTCCATCTTGCCGCGCGATCCGAAATTCCCGGCCTGCGGGAATTGCGGCGCCCCGAACGGGCACGCGTAGAAGCAATAGCCGCAGCCGATGCACAGATCCTTGGAGTGCAGGACCACGCCCTCCTCGTCCTGGTAGAAGCAATCGGTCGGGCACACCGCCATGCAGGGCGCGTCCGAGCAGTGCATGCACGCCACCGAGATCGAGCGTTCCCCCGGGCTGCCATCGTTGATCGTCACCACGCGGCGGCGGTTGATCCCCCAGGGCACCTCGTGCTCGTTCTTGCAGGCGGTGACGCAGGCGTTGCATTCGATGCAGCGTTCGGCGTCGCACAGAAACTTTGCTCTTGCCATTTCTCTTTCTCCTTATGCCGCAACGATCTTGCACAGAGTCGCCTTGGTCTCCTGCATCTGGGTGACGCTGTCATAGCCGTAGGTCTGGGCGGTGTTGCACGCCTCGCCCAGCACATACGGATCGGCGCCCTCGGGGTAGTTCTCGCGCAGATCGCGCCCCTCGAAATGCCCGCCGAAATGGAAGGGCATGAAGGCCACGCCCGCGCCCACCCGTTCGGTCACCATCGCCATGACCTTGACGCGCCCGCCCTCGGGCCCTTCGACCCAGACCTGCGCCCCGTCACGGATGCCGATATTGTTGGCATCGCGCGGATTGACCTCGACGAACATGTCCTGCTGAAGCTCGGCCAGCCACGGGTTCGACCGTGTCTCGTCGCCGCCGCCCTCGTACTCGACCAGACGCCCCGAGGTGAGGATGATCGGGTAATCCTTCGAGAAGTCGTTCTTCTGGATCGAGGCATACATGGTCGGCAGGCGGTAGGCGTGCCGGTCTTCGTAGGTCGGATAATCCGCCACCAGATCGCGCCGGTTGGTGTAAAGCGGCTCTCGGTGGATCGGCACCGGATCGGGGAAGGTCCAGACCACCGCGCGGGCCTTGGCGTTGCCGAAGGGCGCACATTCATGCGAGATGGCCACCCGCTGGATCCCGCCGGAAAGATCGGTCTTCCAGTTGGTGTCGGGCCCCGCGATGCCGTCGATGACCTCGCGCTCCTCGTCGGTCAGATCGCCATCCCAGCCCAGATCCATCAGCATCTGCATGGTGAATTCCGGGTAGCCGTCCTCGATCTCCGACCCGGCCGAATAGACCCCCTCGGCCAGAAGATTGTCGCCGTCACGCTCCACACCGAAGCGCGCGCGGAACGTGAGACCGCCTTCGGAGACGGGCTTGGACATGTCGTAAAGGATATGCGTGCCGGGATGGTTCATCTCGGGCGTGCCCCAGCAGGGCCAGGGCAGACCGTACGTGTCGCCATCCGCCGGCCCGCCATTGGCGCGCAGCGTCGTGCGATCGAAGGTGTGCTGGTTGGCCATGTGCAGCTTCATCCGCTCGGGGGACTGCCCGGTATAGCCGATCGTCCACATGCCGCGATTGAACTCGCGGGTGATGCTTTCGACATTCGGGGTCTCGGCATCGTCCATCTCGATATTGCGGAACAGACGATCGGCAAAGCCGAACTTGTTGGCGAACTTGGCGATGATGACCTCGTCGGGCACGCTCTCGAACAGCGGTTCGACCACGCGGTCGCGCCATTGCAGCGAGCGGTTCGAGGCGGTGACCGAGCCGCGCGTCTCGAACTGGGTGCAGGCCGGCAGAAGATAGACGCCGTCGGTGCGATCCTGCATGACCGCCGAGACGGTCGGATAGGGATCGACCACGACCAGCATGTCGAGCGCCTCCATCGCCGTCTTCATCTCCTTGCCGCGCGTCTGGCTGTTGGGCGCATGCCCCCAGAGCACCATGGCCCGCACCTTGTTGGGGTTGTCCATGTTCTCGGGATCTTCGAGGACGCCGTCGATCCAGCGGCTGACCGGGATGCCGCTCAGCTCCTGCAGCGGCTGGTCCGCGCCGTCCCTGTCCTTGCCGGTGGCGAACCGGCCGGCAAGCCAGTCCGGGTCTTCACCCCAGACGCGCGCCCAGTGATCCCAGGCCCCTTTCGACAGGCCGTAATAGCCCGGCAGCGTATGGCTGAGCACGCCGAGATCGGTCGCCCCCTGCACGTTGTCATGGCCGCGGAAGATGTTGGTGCCGCCGCCTGCGGTGCCCATGTTGCCGAGGGCCAGTTGCAGGATGCAATAGGCGCGGGTGTTGTTGTTGCCGTTGGTGTGCTGCGTGCCGCCCATGCACCAGATCATCGTGCCGGGGCGATTGTTGACCAGGGTGCGCGCCACGCGGCGCAACTGGCTGCCGGGTGCACCGGTCACACGCTCGACCTCTTCCGGGGTCCATTTCTTCACCTCGTCGCGGATCTGGTCCATGCCCCAGACGCGCGTGCGGATGAACTCCTTGTCCTCCCAGCCATTCTCGAAGATGTGCCACAGGATGCCCCAGACCAGCGCCACGTCGGTGCCCGGGCGCAGACGCACGAACTCGTCGGCATGCGCAGCGGTGCGGGTGAAGCGCGGGTCGCACACGATCAGCGGCGCGTTGTTCTGTTCCTTGGCCTTCAGGAGGTGCAGCAGCGAGACGGGGTGCGCCTCGGCGGGATTGCCGCCGATGATGATGATCGCCTTGGAATTGTGGATGTCGTTGTAGCTGTTGGTCATGGCGCCGTAGCCCCATGTATTCGCAACGCCCGCGACCGTGGTCGAGTGGCAGATCCGCGCCTGATGGTCCACGTTGTTGGTGCCCCAATAGGCGGCGAACTTGCGGAACAGGTAGGCCTGCTCGTTATTGTGCTTGGCCGACCCCAGCCAGTAGACGCTGTCCGGGCCGCTTTCCTCGCGGATCTTCATCATGCCGTCGCCGATCTCGTCGATCGCCTGTTCCCAGCTGATGCGCTTCCACTCGCCACCCTCTTTCTTCATCGGGTACTTGAGGCGGCGTTCGCCATGCGCGTGCTCGCGCACCGAGGCGCCCTTGGCACAATGCGCACCCAGGTTGAACGGGCTGTCCCAGCCGGGCTCCTGCCCGGTCCAGACGCCGTTCTGAACCTCGGCCACGACCGTACAGCCGACCGAGCAGTGCGTGCAGACGGATTTTATGGTCTGCACCGCCTCGCCGGCGGCACTCTGGGCGGTGGCGCGGGTGACGGTGCCCCCCATGGCCCCCATCGCGGCCAGCCCGCCGATGGCGAGCCCGCTGCCGCGCAGGAAGGCGCGCCGGTCGACAGAGGCGCCGCCCGCCTCGGACAGGATACCGGTCCGCTGAGGACGTCGCGCAACCCCGTTGGTCTTTTTCCTAAGCATGTGTCTGTCTCCTCCCTGGGCCCGCATCACGGGTTGGGTACTGGTGTTCCCACCGACAGACGGGCATCAGCCAGCCGTCGTCAGCGGTGTTTGCATCGTCCGGGTCTAAAATCGGGCGCTGTCGAGATAGGCGCGGGTGTGCGCGGTGTCCTGCATCCGGTCGGATGTCAGATCCGGTTCGGCGGCCTCGGCGGCCTGCCCGGTCATGGTGCTGGCCACGGCCATGACCGGCGCGCCGGTGGCGGCGAGCCTGAGAAAGTCGCGGCGGCTGCTGCCGTTATCGGGTTTTAGTGTCATGAAGGTGGTCCTCCCCTTTTGGCGGCGGGCCCTGCCCCGCCCGTCGTTCTGCGGGATCATCCCGCGCTCATGCGAAAGCCCTGCGCCTCGATCTCCATGAACACCCGGCCGACCGTGCCGACCAAGGCATAGAGCACCGAGTTGTTCGCGGCTTCCAGATCCGTGAAGAAATGCCCGGCCCATGGGCCGATATGCTTGCCGAAGAACTGTTTCTGATCGTCAAGGCTTGCCGACGCGCCGAAACGCCCGCGGATCAGCCCCGCCATCATTTCCATGCACGAGGCGATGTTGTCCTCGGGCTCGTGCACATTCCCGGCGCGGGTCATGCCGCGCGCCGCCATGTCGCGGCGCAGCCCGGCCAGCGGTTTCTCGTTCAGAAAGCCGGTCAGGTAGTAGCTGGCATAGGGCAGCAATTCGCCCCGCCCCAGCCCGATGAAAAGCGCGTTGAACTCGGCCTCGACCGCAGCGGGCGACGTGGCCCGCGCGACCCGAGCGAGCGCGGAAATCGCCTGCCCCAGATCGGACGCATCCCCATGCAACGCCGCCGAACTGTCGAGCAGATCCCGCCCCGGCGGACGCGCGAGAAGCGCGGCGAGGAAATCGTAAAGATCGGCGCGCAGCGCGTCCTCTTCGGCGATCTCCGGCATGGCCGTGGTGTGCTCCATCATGGCATCCGGTCCGATCATGCCGAAACCCCCGTCTCGTCAAGGGTGGCGGTACCTTCGAAGGCAAAGCGCATGCGCCGGCGCGGCGACTGGTCGGCATCGGGTCCGGACCGGTCCGCGTCCTGCCAGACATAAGGCCCCGCAGTTTGCGGCCCCGCGCGGTCCGGTTCTGCGCCTTCGGGGGCAGTGTCTTCGGCTGTCGCCAGTGTCGTTCCGGGCTCTTCCAGGCCCGGCTCGGCCCAGTCCTCGGCGGCCCGCTCGGCGATCTGCGCGTCTGCTTCCGCCTGACACGCCATTTCTTCGACATGCGCGGTCATGCCGCGGCCCACCTGATAGGCGGTTTGCAGGTTTTCGATCACCGTGGCGCTGTCGGTGAAATCCCCGCCGTAATCGACCAGCCCGTCGACATTGGCCAGCACCGGGTTGCTGCGCCACAGACGCCGCAAAGCCCGGCGGCGCAGGCGTTCGGGGACGGCGTGCCCCATGAAGGCGCTGAAATCGTCACCGGGCTGCATCGCGTCGGGATCCGGCAGGCCCAGATCCTCGCACAGGTCGGCATCGGTCCTTTCCGCGACTTCTGCCTCCTGCGCCGCGCGCGTCACTGCCTCTGAAGCGCGGGCCTGCGCCTGCGCCTCGGCCTCGACCTGCGCGCGGCGGCGCGACCAGAAATCGGCTCCGCGGCTCATTGCATGCGCCCCCGTCGTGCCGCCGTCGGCGCGCGGTAGACATCGCGCATCTGCGGAATGCGCGGATCGCCGACGCCGTCCTGCGCCGCGCCCATGGTCCGGGTGTCGCGGCGGCGCTTCTTGAAATCCTCGTGCTCGTGATGCGCCTCGACAAAGTCACGTACCCAGGCGATCAGCCCGCCCGGCATTGGCACCTTCTCGACGATTTCCTCGCCGGTATCGGCGTAATCCTGCGCCTCGAAGGGCGAGGCGGTGGCCAGAACGACATCGAGCGGCGCGCCGTTGCGGTGCGCCGCGTCGCCGTCGCGCAGCACGACATAGACCGACGGCACCTTTGCAGAGAGCCCCTGAAGATAGGCCTCGGTCTGGGTGTGGTGCAGCAGCAGGGGCACGGTCGCGGCATGATATTCCACCGCATCCCCCTCGCGCCGCAAGATCTGCCACGAGGCGTCCGACGCGCCGGGCAGGACCGCGACGGCCCGCCATGTCCATGCCGCCCACCGGGTGACCCCCGGAGCCTTCCGGATCACGATGCCCATGGGCATCGTCAGTTCCCTGGTGGGTCGATCGGTCAAGTCGTGTATCATCCTGATCTGCCTTTGCCCAGTCTGGTCTATTTTTCTGACCAAACAAAGCCCCTTTTTCCATTTTCGGGTCCGGTGGCGGCGTCGGGCGGGCCCTTGCACCTGCAATCAAGGGAAATGGCGAGACAGGACAGAACGTCATACCCTTCTCGAAACGCCATGCCGCACCGCAGCAACGCAGGGTTCTGATTTCAAACAGAATCAATCGGGATTGGATCCGCCCTTCGCCCGCAGCATGTCCGCAAAGGCGACCCCATCGAATGGCTGTTTACGGCACCCTGCAATCATGTCTAGTGTTGCACTATTGGGACGGGGCTGTTGCCCGCGTCCGGTCGCGACAAACTCCCGAGGGTGTGAATGCCGAAGAAACTGATGGTATGCGACTGCGCCGCGTCCCAGACGCTTGATCCCGACGGGCTGGAGGCCGCCACCGGTCTGAGCTGTTCGCGGCTGCACAGCGCGCTTTGCACCGACGAGATCGGCGGGGCGGCCAAGGCCATGGAAGACGGCGAGACGATCATCTGCTGTGCGCAGGAGGCCCGCATCTTCGAGGATCTGGCGGTCGAACTTGGCGCCGACAGCCCCGCCTGCATCGACCTGCGCGATCGCGCCGGCTGGTCCGACGATCCAAGGCCGAAACACCCCAAGATGGCCGCGCTGCTGGCCGAGGCCCGTCTGCCCGCGCCACCCGAGAAGACCCGCGACGTGGTCTCCGAAGGGCTGTGCCTGATCATCGGGGCAGCGGACGTGGCGCTGCCGGCGGCCGAAAGGCTTGCGCCGATCCTGGGCGTCACGGTGTTGTTGACCGATGCGGCGGACCCGCCGGAGAGCCGCGCCTTCGATCCGATCCGGGGGCGGATCACGCAGGCCAAGGGTGCGCTCGGCGGGTTCGAATTGCGGCTTGATGCGCTGCAACAGGTCGATCCCGGCGGGCGGGGTGCGTTGCGCTGGACGGCTGCGCGCGATGGCGGGCAGACCGAATGCGATGTCATTCTGGATCTGTCGGGTGGCACGCCGATGTTTCCCGCGCCGCAAAAACGTGAGGGGTACGTGCGCGCTGATCCGGGCAGCCTGCCGGCGGTCTCGGACGCGGTGTTCGAAGCATCGCAACTGATCGGCACCTTCGAAAAGCCGCTTTACGTGGCACTCGATCCGCTGATCTGCGCGCATAGCCGCGCCGGGCAGACCGGCTGCAGCAAGTGCCTCGATATCTGCCCCACCGGTGCGATCACCCCCGACGGCGACCATGTCGGCATCGACCCGATGATCTGCGCGGGTTGCGGGGCCTGTGCCGCGGTTTGCCCCTCCGGCGCGATCAGCTATGACGCGCCGCCCCCGGACATGACGTTTCGACGGATCCAGACACTGGCCTCGGCGTATCTGAAGGCCGGCGGCGATGCGCCGCGTCTGCTGGTGCATGACGCCGATCACGGCATCGAGATGATCCGCTTGGCCGCGCGCCACGGGGCCGGGTTGCCCGCCGACGTGATCCCGCTGGAGGTCTCGGCATTGTCGGGCTTCGGCCATGCCGAGATCCTTGCCGCGCTCGCCTCTGGCTTCTCGGCGGTGTCGATCCTGCTGTCGCCGCGCACCGAACGCGATGCGCTGGATGCAGAGGTGCCGCTGGCCCGCGCGATGGCCGGGGGTGCGGCGATCGAGCTGCTGGACCCGGCAGAGCCGGATGCGCTTTGCGATGCGCTTTACGGCGCGGATGCAGCCCCGGCCCTGGCCGAGCCGGTTCTGTCAATGGGCAGCCGCCGGCAGGTGGCCCGCCTTGGCGCGAAGGCGCTGAACCCCGGTGGCGAGACGCTGCCGCTGCCCGACGGCGCGCCCTATGGTGCGGTGGTGCTCGATACCGAGGCCTGCACGCTGTGCCTCTCATGCGTGTCGTTGTGCCCGTCGGGCGCGCTTCTGGACAACGAGGATATGCCGCAATTGCGCTTTCAGGAGGATGCCTGCCTGCAATGCGGGATCTGCGCCACGATCTGTCCGGAAAAGGCGATCACGCTGGAGCCGCGCATGACCCTTGCCGACAGCGCGCTCGCCCAAATCGTGCTGCACGAGGAAGAACCCTTCGCCTGCATCGAGTGCGGCGCGCTCTTCGGGTCGAAATCCACGATTCAGAAGATCACCGAAAAACTGGCCGGCAAGCATTCGATGTTCACCACATCCCAAGCCGCGCGCACGATCCAGATGTGCGAGGATTGCCGCATCAACGCCCAGTTCCGGTCCACGGACAATCCTTTCGCGGCGGGCGAAAAGCCGCGGGTGCGCACCACCGAGGATTATCTGAGGGACCGGAAGGATCACTAGAATGGGTGGCCGGGACGGGGCCGACGCCCCCGCGCCCGGCTCCGACAACCTTGACCACGAAGGGAGAGAACAATGATCGAAGACTTCAACATGTCCATGCGCAAGTTCCTCAAGCAGGTGGGTGTCACCTCGCAGCAGGCCATCGAGGAAGCCCTGCGCGAGAAGGGCGCCACCGCCGGGCAGGAATTCGAGGCCAAGGTGGTGCTGACGGTCGAGGGGCTGGATGTCGAGCATGTCGTGACCGGCAAGATCAAGGGACAGGACTGACGTGGCACTGACCAGAGACGCCGTCCTCGCGGCGCTGAAGGCCATCACCGATCCGGTGAGCGGGTCGGATATCGTGGCCGCCGGCGTGATGCGCGCACTCACGGTCGAGGACGGATCGGTGCGGTTCGTGCTGGAGATCGACCCGGGCCGCGCCGAGGCCTACGCTCCGGTGCGCGACGCGGCCGAGGCGGCGGTCAGGGCGCTGGATGGCGCGGGCGAGGTTTCGGTCGTGCTGACCGGGCATTCGGTCAAGGCGCCGCCCGATCTCAAACCCTCGCGATCGGCCGAGCCGAAAGGCCCCGAAAAGGTGCCCGGCATCGATCACCTGATCGCCATAGCCTCGGGCAAGGGCGGCGTTGGCAAATCCACCGTGTCGGCCAACCTTGCCTGTGCGCTCGCGGCCGAAGGGCGGCGCGTCGGGCTGCTGGATGCCGATGTCTATGGGCCGTCGCAGCCGCGCATGCTGGGCGTCTCCGGCCGCCCGGCCAGTCCCGATGGCAAGACCATTCTGCCGATGCGCAATCACGGCGTCACGATGATGTCCATAGGCCTGATGACCAACGAGGATCAGGCCGTGGTCTGGCGCGGACCGATGCTGATGGGGGCGCTGCAACAGATGCTGACGCAGGTGCAATGGGGCGCGCTCGATTGTCTGCTCGTGGATCTGCCGCCCGGCACCGGGGATGTGTCGATGACGCTGGCGCAGAAGGCGCAGGTCGACGGCGCGATCATCGTCTCGACCCCGCAGGACGTGGCACTGCTGGATGCGCGCAAGGGGATCGACATGTTCACTCAGTTGAAGGTGCCGCTGCTGGGAATGATCGAGAACATGTCGACGCATATCTGCTCCAGTTGCGGGCATGAGGAACACATCTTCGGGCATGGCGGCGTGCAGGCCGAGGCCGAAAAGCTTGGCGTGCCGCTCTTGGCCGAGATCCCGCTGCATCTCGACATCCGGCTTGCCTCGGACGGGGGCGCGCCCATCGTCGTCTCAAAGCCAGACAGCCCGCAGGCACAGGCGTTCCGCGACGTGGCGCGCCAGTTGATCGCGCAGGGCGTGGCATGACCGAACCGGGCTTTCCGCCGCTGATGTCGGGTCTTGCCGTGACCGGCGCCGTAGACCCGTTTGAGGCGGCCTGCGGCATGGCCGTGCAGGGATGCGACGCGGGGCTGATCGTGTATAATATCACCGCCAACCGGCTGATGGCGGCGCTTGTCATGGCCCCCGAAGTGCCGCTGGAGGAGGCGATGGCGATGCTGCCCGTCTGCGGCTTGGGGTTTCAGAACGCGCTCGGTGCGCTCGCCCCTCCCGAGGTTGCGGTGCATCTTGACTGGGATGGCGGGCTTCGGATCAACGGCGGGGCCTGCGGGCGGCTGCGCGTGGCGGCGGGCGGCAGGGATCCCGTGGCAGAGCCCGCGTGGCTGGTCGTCGGCCTCGACCTGCCGCTGATCCAGCTTGCCGATAGCCCCGGCGACACCCCCGACCAGACCGCGCTTCACGAGGAGGGCTGCGGCGATGTGGATGCCGTAAGCCTCGTGGAGGCCTGGGCACGGCACACCCTCGTCTGGATCACCCGTTGGGAGGATGAGGGCCCGCGCGCGCTGCAGGCCGAATGGCGCGGCCTTGTGCACGGCATCGGCGAGACCATCACCCAAGCGGGCCTGAGCGGAACGTTTCTGGGGGTCGACGACCGCTTCGGCATGCTGGTGCGGGATGCGGATGGCACGCATCTTGTCCCGCTCAGCACCCAACTGGAGGCCCCGGGATGAAGCTGGCCCGCGCGATCCATTTCGACGAGAGCGATCAACGCGTCTATCACAGCCCGGCGCGCACCGGTGAGTGGTGCATCTCCGGCGGGTTCGAGTTTTCCAACTGGACCGAAGGCGATCTGACCGGCAAGCCCCGGCAGGCCTTTGCCAATGGCTGGCTGGGGCTGGAGACCTTCGGGCGGGCAAGCTGCGTCGCGGTCACGCAGATCGAACCCGCCGAGATCGAGACCCTGACCAAGGCCCTCGCGCAGCATTTCGTCGATCTCTACGGCGCACCATCGCCCGAGACCGCACGCCCCGTCGCCGAAGAGGAAATCGCCCAGATGCTGGAGATCTGCGCCGATCACGCACCCAACACGATCCTCACCGTGATGCGCGAATTGACCGATGCGGGCGTGCGCGAGCAATACCGCTTCATCGTGCCGACCGACGCGGGGCTGGACCAGTTCGCCATCCACGGCGACACCGACGGCTGACCTGCGGCCCCGAAAGCGGCCCCCGCATTGATCCCCCCCGCGCTTGCGCCTATAGGCATCGGGAACGCGAAACATCCACAACGAGGACAGGCCCCATGTCGCACGCAGCCTTAGAGACCGCCATCGATGCCGCCTGGGAGGCGCGCGACACAATCACCCCCGCAACCGGCGGCGAGACCCGCGAGGCCATCGAGGAGACGCTGAACGCGCTTGATTCAGGCACGCTGCGCGTGGCCGAGCGTCAGGACAACGGCGACTGGCATGTCAATCAATGGTCCAAGAAGGCGGTGCTTCTGGGGTTCCGGATCAGGGACATGGAGATCCAGCCCGGCGGCCCGCAAGGCAGCGGCTGGTGGGACAAGGTCGACAGCAAGTTCAAGGGCTGGAGCGAGGAGGAGTGGCGCGCGGCAGGCTTTCGCGCGGTGCCGAACTGCGTCGTGCGCCGCTCGGCCTATATCGCGCCGGGCGTGGTGCTGATGCCGTCCTTCGTCAATCTCGGGGCCTATGTGGACAGCGGCACGATGGTCGATACCTGGGCCACCGTGGGCAGTTGCGCACAAATTGGACGCGGCGTGCACCTGTCGGGTGGCGTCGGCATCGGCGGCGTGCTGGAACCGATGCAGGCCGGCCCCACGATCATCGAAGACAATTGCTTTATCGGCGCGCGGTCCGAGGTGGTCGAGGGCTGCATCGTGCGCGAGGGCTCGGTCCTAGGGATGGGCGTCTATATCGGCCGCTCGACCAAGATCATCGACCGCGAGACCGGCGAGGTCTTCATGGGCGAGGTACCACCCTATTCGGTGGTGGTGTCGGGATCCATGCCCACCAAGAACAATCTCAACCTCTATTGCGCGGTAATCGTCAAGCGGGTGGACGCCCAGACCCGGTCCAAGACCGGCATCAACGAGCTTCTGCGCGACTGAGGGAGGGCCGGCATGGGACTGGGACTGATCGGATCTTTGATCGTCGGCGGGCTGGCCGGATGGATCGCGTCGAGCGTGATGAAGGCCGAGACCGGCCTGCTTGTGAACATCATCCTCGGGATCGTCGGGGCGATACTGCTCAACACGGTGTTGCAATGGATCGGGATCTACGCGGCGCGGGCATGGCTGCCGCAACTCCTCGTGGGCGCCGTCGGCGCAAGCCTGCTGATCGGGATCGCGCGGATGTTGCGGTGACGACCGCTGCCGCCGGCCCTCACGCCCGGCCATGATCTCGGCGCTGCCGTTCGCGCCGCTGATGGTGGTGTTCGCCATCGCGGCGGGCGTGGTGATTATCTGCTCTCTCCGGGCGACGGGGCTGGCCGATGTCATCGCCGACCGGACGCGCTTGGGCGAGGCGATCATCGGGGCCACGCTGCTCGGGGCGGCCACATCGCTGTCGGGCACGGTGGTGTCGGTCACCGCGGCAAGCAACGGCGATGCGAGCTTTGCGATTTCCAACGCCATCGGCGGCATCGCGGCGCAGACGCTGTTCCTGGCGATTGGCGATCTGGTGTATCGGCGCGGCAATCTCGAACACGCGGTGGCCGAATCGGCCAACCTCTTTCAATGCGTCGTGCTCATCGGCATGCTGAGCCTGCCGCTGGTCGCGATGACCGGGCCAGACGTGGCGCTGGCTGGGCTGCATCCGGTGTCGGTCGTGCTGTTTCTGGTCTACGCGACCTCTGTGCGGCTGAGCGCACAGATGCGCGAGACGCCGATGTGGCAGCCCACGCAGACCAGCCAGACCCGTCACGACGCGCCCGAGGATGGCGCGGAACGCCACCGCTCGGCGGCGCGACCGCTGCTGATCTTCGGCGG
>JAWLFT010000015.1:22748-44784 GCA_041685435.1 Roseovarius sp. | reverse complement strand
ATGAACGACGCACACCAGATCGAAGAGGTCGGCGTCAAGCTGCGCGGCATGATGCCTTGGATCAGCGCCGGCAAGCTGGTGGATCAGGACAAGAACTGAAACAGGAGCGTCCCGACCCGGTTCCGGCCCCGTGACGGGGCCGGGTCGGTCCCGGTCAGGGGGCCTTCTTGTGCGCGTCGCCATCCTCGGCAAGGGCGCTCTTGCGGACCTGTTCATCGCGCATCCGCTGTTCGGTGGCGCGCTTGCTGCGATAGGCCACCGCCGCCACGGCCACCAGCGTGATCAGGGCGAGGCCGGGTATGAGATATACATCCATGTCGTCTCTCCTTTCATTTCACGTGGCGCGCCTAGCTAAGGCGATGAGCCGGGATTTCAACACCGGCGGGGTTTTCCGCCGTGGTGCCTCCCGCAACGGGTGTCGGAGCAGATGAACGAAGTCGGGGCGATAAACTATCTCCGGATCGGGGTGCTTGGCCTCATCTGGGGGGCGTCGTTCATGTTCATCACCATCGCGCTTCGGGATGTGGGGCCGTTCGTCGTGGCCGCGAGCCGGATCACGCTCGGGGCGCTGTTCCTGCTGGGACTCTTGCGCCTGAAAGGGCGCGCCCTGCCCGATCCGCGTGCAAGCATCGGCCGCCGGATCTGGGGCTTTGCGCTGTTCATGGCGGTGTTTTCCAATATCGTCCCGTTCCTGCTGCTCGGCTGGGCGCAGCAATCGGTGGCCTCGGGATTCGCCGGGGTCTGCATGGCCGCGGTGCCGCTGATCATCCTGCCGCTGGCGCATTTTCTGGTGCCCGGCGAGCAGATGAGTCTGCGCAAGTTCGGCGGCTTCGTTCTGGGCACTGTCGGGGTCGTCGTGCTGATCGGTCCCGGGGCCTTCGCGGCCACCGGCGCGGATCTCGAGGATCTGGCGCGGCTCGCCTGCCTCGGCGTGGCGATCGGATATGCCATGGGGACCATCGCCACGCGGCTTTGCCCGGATGTGGACCGGCTGGCACTGGCGGCGACGGTCATGTCCATGGGGGCGGTGATCATCACGCCCGTCGCCCTGCTGATCGAGGGCGTGCCCACGGGGCTCAGCCTGCCGGGATTTCTGGCGCTTCTCTATCTCGGGGTGCTGCCGACGGGCGTGGCGCAGATCCTGCTGGTGCAGGTCAACGCCGAGGCCGGGCCCAGCTTTTTCGGGCTGGTCAATTACATGGTGCCGGTCTGGTCGGTGGTGCTTGGCGGGCTGATCCTCGCAGAGCCGCTGCCCCCCAGCCTGCTGGCCGGGATGGCGCTGATCCTTGGCGGTGTCTCGCTCAGCCAGTGGCGGGCCTTGCGGCAGGTGTTCCTGCGCGGCTGAGCGCGGTCAGTCGGCACACCGCACCGCCTGCCACAGATCGAGCGCCGCGCGGGTCTCGGCCACGTCATGCACGCGCAGGATCTGCACGCCCTGCGCCACCGCCCCGAGCGCCACGGCCAGCGATCCGGGCATGCGATCCTTCGCCTCGGGCGTGCGGCTGAGATCGCCGATGAACCGCTTGCGCGACGCCCCCAGCAGGATCGGACAGCCCAGCCCGTGAAACAGCGACAGGTTGCGCAGAAGCCGCAGGTTGTGCGCTTGCGTCTTGCCAAAGCCGATGCCCGGATCAACGATGATGGCCCCGTGCGGGATGCCGAGCGCGATCAGCGCCGCGACCCGCACCGCAAGCCAGTCATAAACATCGAGCAGGACGTCATCGTAGCGCGGATCGGCCTGCATCGTCTCGGGGGATCCCTGCGCATGCATCACGCAGACCGGCAGCGCGTTTTCCGAGGCAAAGGGCGCCAGATCCGGATCGAAGGTGAAGCCTGACACATCGTTGACGAGGCCCGCACCCGCGCGCGCCGCCTCGCGCGCGACAGCGGTCTTGCGCGTGTCGATGGAGATCGGCGCGGCGATCTCGGCGCGGATGGCGGCGATCACCGGCGCGGTGCGCCCGATCTCGGTGTCGATGATCACTTGCGCCGCGCCCGGACGGGTGGACTCGCCGCCCACATCGAGGATCGCCGCGCCGGCGGCGGTCATCGCATGCGCGTGGGCGAGCGCCTGAGCAGGGTCGATATGCACGCCACCATCCGAAAAACTGTCGGGTGTCACGTTGAGGATGCCCATGATCTGCGGTGCGCCCATAGCCAGCCCGGCGACGGACGGCCGCCGCGCGGTCAGGCGCGTGGCGACAGCCTCGGGCAGCTCGCGCGCGGGCAGGAGATACGGCGGCTGGCCGCGCTCCAGCACCTCGACCGTGTCGAACCAGCACCAGCCCCCGGCGAGCGTCAGCGCGCCCTCGGGTCGAGCGGCATCGATGCGGGACACGGGGCGGTAATACGGCATGGGCGCGGCCCTCACAGGCCCGAACGGGCGATGTCCTGCAGGATGACCGGCACGCGGCACGCGGCGGGCGGCGCCTCGCCGATCAGCAGAAGATCCGACGCATCGATATGGCCGGCGAACCACGCCGCAAGATCGCCCGGCCTGTCGGGGCCGACAACCGGCCCGTCCACCGCATCAAGGACGATCTTCGACGGCGCCCACACACTGATCTGACCGTGTTTCATGGCCCAGTCGAGCTCGGTCCGCGTGGCGACCACGACGCAGCGATCGTCGCGTCCGGCCAGCACCCATGCGTTCTGTTCGATCGCCAGCAGGTCGACGCGACGCTGCGTCATGCGGTGGCCGGTCACCGGTGCCGGCGTGTCGGGCCGACCGACACACAGGATCACCGGCTCGGCGCGGGCTTCCAGCTGGTCGAGCCAGCGTCCAAGATTGCCCGAGCGCACCGCGGGATTGGTCAGGAAGACCACATGCGGGTGCGGCGTGGTGTCGGAATGCGGCGTGGCCGGCTTGCTCGCGAGGGTGTCGACCGAGCGCACGATCTCGACACCAAGCGCGCCTGGGCCACGATCAAGCTTTTCGATCCGCACGAAGGTGCGTACCGCCTGATGCTCCCACAGGATACGCTCGGCAATGCGTTCGGCCAGCGTTTCCAGAAGGTTGAGCCGCTCTTCGGCAAGGGCCGCCGAGATCGCCTCTGTCACGCGGTCATACGACAGGATGCGGTCCACGTCATCGTCGAGCGCGTCGGCCATCGGGCGCACCTCGACCACGATATTGAAACAGATGCGCTGCGTCGTGCCGCGTTCCGCCTGAAAGGCCCCGATCTCGACCGCGACGACATGATCGCGCACGGAGATTCGGTCGAGCGGGCCATCCGGTGCGGTGGCCGAGGCACGGGCCGCAGGATGCTCGAAAGCAAGACGAATTTCATGACTCATTGCGGGATCCCCCTCACATGCTGGCGGGTGGATAGCATGCAGGGACCGCGCGTGAAACACGTGAATGCGACGCCGGCGGGTTCGGGTGCGGCGGGGTCCGGGCGGGTCCGCCCGGCCTGTCACGACACCGCCGCCGGATGATCCGTCAGGGGCGGCGGTGTCGGAAATGCGGCAGGTCTTCTCAGAAGGACATGATCCGCGTGCCCTCGGCCAGCAAACGTGCCGCGACCTCTGGCGGCTTGGCGGCGGCGACACCGTCGATCAGCGCGTCTTCCTCCATGCCCTTGTTGGGCAGGTAGATCGCGCAAACCTCGACCGTCGCGCCCTCTTCCATGACCTTCTGCATGAGGCCCTGCGGGCTCATGCCCCTGGGTTCCTGCGGGGCGGTGGCGGACTCGGGCGGTTCCTTGAGCGCCAGATCCCCGCCCGGGCCGCATAGCAATACATAAGCCTCGGCCCCGGCCTGCATGGATTGCATCGTCAGCACCATGCTCATGAGCTGGGTCTCCGGCTGGTCGGTGGCGAGGATTGTGACCATCTTGTCGGCCTCCTGCGCCTGTGCGGCAGGAGCGGCAAGGGCGGCAAGGCCAAGGGTGGCGGCTGTCAGTAGTGTGCGCATGGGAACCTCCGGATGCGGTATGATGAGTCCAAAACATGTGTTTTGCCCGTCAACACATAGCGACACACACCCATCACCTGCCTTGATCTGGATCAATCACATACAATTTTTCGAATACGTGTTTTCCGACACGTGGCCAAAGGCGACACTGACGACCCGCCGCCAGGCCTTGCGCAGGGGTCACGTTCAACCGCCCAGCCGGTCCAGTACCGACGCGGTGTCGATCGCACCGATGGCTCCCGCGATCCGGCCGCGCGGCGCGCCGAGCCGCGTCGCGACATAGGCCGAGGCCACCGCATCCGGCGCGTTGCGGATAAGTACCGACGCGGTCAGCAGCGTGGCAAGGCTTTCGCAATACCAGCGGGCCTGCGCTTCGTCGGGCAGTTTCGGGAAGGTCTGCATATGCGCCTTGAGCGCGCTGTCGAACCGCCGGTCCTGCCCCGACACGGCGCCCAGTTCCGCGCTCAGCGCCTCGCCCGCCAGAGGCTCTCGGCGCAGCGTGCGCAGGACATCAAGGCAGATGACATTGCCCGCCCCTTCCCAGATCGAATTGAGCGGCGCCTCGCGGTAGAGCATCGGCATGGGTGTGTCCTCGACATAGCCCATGCCGCCAAGACACTCCATCGCCTCGTAGACCAGCCCGGGGCACAGCTTGTTGCCGAGGAGCTTGGCCAGCGCCACGCCGAGCCGGGCAAAGGCGCGGTCCTGCGGCGTCCGGCCGTCGAAGGCGCGCGCGACATGCAGGCCAAGTGCCAGCGTCCCCTCCCAGTCGAGCGCCAGATCAGCCAGCACGCTGCGCATCAGCGGCTGGTCGATCAGCGGTTTCTGAAAGGCCGAGCGGGCCTGCGCCCAGTGATTGGCATGATCGAGCGCGGCGCGCATCAGCCCTGCGGGTGCCATCGCGGTGTCGAGCCGGGTGTGATGCACCATCTCGATGATCGTGCGCACGCCCGCGCCCTCGTCGCCCAGACGGTGCGCCAGCGCGCCGTGATACTCGATCTCGGCCGAGGCGTTGGCGCGATTGCCCAGCTTGTCCTTGAGGCGCTGGATCGCGATCGCGTTGCGCCCCTCTTCCAGCCAGCGCGGCACCAGAAAACAGGTCAGGCCGGCTTCGGTCTGCGCCAGCGTCAGGAACCCGTCGGACATCGGCGCGGAACAGAACCACTTGTGTCCCGTCAGCCGGTAGAGATCGCCGTCGGGCGCGGCCGTGGTCGCATTGCTGCGTATATCCGAGCCGCCCTGTTTTTCCGTCATCGCCATGCCGAGCGTCGCCGCGCTTTTCCGCGCCAGCGGCCGGGCGGCGGGATCATGCGCCCGTGCCGTCAGCTTTGGCACCCATTTCGCCAGAAGGCCCTTGTCGGCGCGCAGCGCCGGCACCGCGGCATAGGTCATGGTCATCGGGCAGCACACGCCCGGCTCCACCTGTGTGGTCAGATAGACCATCGCGGCATGGGTGGCATGGCCGCCGGTCGCCCCTTCCCAGGGCAGGGCGGCGTAGCCCGCACCGAGCCCGGCCTGCAAAAGCTGGTGATAGCCGGGATGGAAGCGCACCTCGTCGAGCCTGCGCCCCCCCGCATCGAAAGCCATCAACTCTGGCGCATGGCGCCGCGCCGCGCGCCCGGCCTCCTGCATCTCGGCCGTGCCGATGCGGGTGCCGTACTCCGCCAGATGCTCGGCATCCGCGCCGGCCGCCACGGCATGGGTCTGCAGCGCCAGGTCGCGTCCCCAGAGGTCCAGATCGCCGCGCGGCGCGGGCTGGTTGGTCACCTCATGCGTGGCGAACGCGTCGCGTGCCGGGCTGTCGGACATCGCCTGCTCTCCTGTCTGCGTCGGAATGGATGGTAAAGCGGGACAATCCATAGCGAAAGAGAATTCACAAAAGCCTGATACTGTGCGACGATAGAGGTCAAAGTCGGATCCAACCGGCATGGCGAGGCAGAGCACGAGATGACACCCCAAAATCGCCCCTGGGGCGCGCTGATCTTCTACACGGTCGCCTTTCTGATGGGCGGATACTTTGCCTTTGCTGCCGTTCAGGGCGATTACGGCCTGTTCCGACGCGCCGAGATCGAGGCACAGGAAACCGCGTTACGTGCACAGCTCGACGCGCTCAAGGCCGATGTGGCGCGCATGGAAAACCTGACCAAGCGGCTGTCGGACGACTATCTCGACCTTGATCTTCTGGACCAGCAGGCGCGGGAGGTTCTGGGCCTCATGCGCAGCGACGAGATCGTGATCCGCTGACGGCGACGCGCCGGACGCCGCTTTGGGCTCAGCTTGACTTGGGCCACCCCGCAGGTTGATTGTAACGGCATAATGACAAGCCGCACGGGGTCAACCGTGCGGCGGGGGGAGGTGTCAGCGTGCAGTCGCTTGTGGTCCTGATCTCGATCGGCGGTGCGGTGGCGCTCTTGCTGTTTGCGCTCAGGCTGGTGCGCGACGGTGTGACCGCGGCGTTCGGACTGCGGCTGAAACTGGCCTTGGGCCATGGCACGCGCACCTCGCCGCGCGCCTTCCTGTCGGGGCTGATCGCGACGCTCGGGCTGCAATCCTCGACGGCCACGGCATTGATGACCTCGGACTTCGTCGAGCGGGACATGATCGCGCAGGGCCGCGCGCAGGTGGTGTTGCTGGGTGCCAATCTGGGGACCGCGCTGACCGCCCTGATCGTGACCGCGGGCATCGAGGCGCTGTCGCCGGTCCTGCTGCTTCTGGGCTACGCGATGCAGCGGCAGACCCGCGCCGAGGTTTCGGGCATCGGGCAGGCGCTGATCGGTGTCGGGCTTGTGCTGCTGTCGCTGATCCTGCTGACCCAGGCGACGGAACCGCTGCGCGACTCGGACGAGCTGACGGCGTTTCTCGGCCTGCTGGATGGTGCATCTCCGGTGGCCTTTGCCGTGGCCGCGGGGCTGGCGGTGCTGTTTTCCTCGTCGCTGGCGGTCGTGATGCTGGTGCTGTCACTGGGGCTGACCGGCGGTCTGACCCCGGCGCTGGCGGTGGTGCTGGTGCTGGGCGCCAATTTCGGCGGGGCGATCCCGCCGGTTCTGGCCACGCTGGCGGCAGGCCCGGCGGCACGGCGCGTGACCCTGGGCAATCTCGCGGTACGCGGGCTGGGATGCCTTGTGACCCTGCCCTTCGCCGGGGTCATCGGGCAAGAGCTTGAGGGCCTCGACCTGCTCGGCGGCGGCTTGCCGGTCGAGGCGCATCTGGCCTTCAACCTCGCGCTTGCCGCGCTGATCTGGCCGGTCGCGGGGCTGCTCGCCCGGGCCCTGCCGCTGATCGTGCCCGACCCGCCGGCCGAGGCCGGAGACGGGCCGCGCTGGCTCGACGAGGCAGCCCTCGATCATCCGGAAATGGCCCTTGCCGGCGCCAGCCGCGAGGCGCTGGTCCTTGGCGACACGGTCGAGCGGATGCTGCAACTGATCATGACCGCCTTTCGCAACAACGACCGCGCGCCTCTGGCAGAGGTCGCCCGGCTGGAGGACCGCGTCGACCGCCTGCAACAGCAGGTGAAGGTGTATTTGTCGCGGCTCGGCTCGGGCGCGTCCAAGCGCGACAAGCGCCGCACGATCGCCGTGCTCGACTACATCATCAATCTCGAACATGCCGGCGACATCATCGAAAAGGGACTGGCCGTGCAGGTCGATCGCAAGATCACACTGGGTCTGCGATTTTCCGAGGAAGGCTATCGCGAGCTGGGATCGCTGTTCGACATGACGCTGGAGACGATGAAGATCGCGCAGACCATCTTCATGACCCCCGATCAGAGGCTGGCCAAGCAGCTGGTCGAGACCAAGGTGCGCATCCGCCATATGGAACGCCGCTCTGCCGAGCGCCATTTCAAGCGCCTGCGCAAGGGACATGCCGACAGCCTGCACACCTCGTCGCTGCATCTCGACATGCTGCGCGATCTCAAGCGCATCAGCGCACATCTCGTGTCGGTCGCGCATCCGATCCTCGACGAGGAGGGCATGCTGGTGGAAAGCCGGCTGAAGGACACCGAGGAGGCCTGAGCGCGGATGGCCCGCAGGCATGCGCGCATCCGGCAAATCACCCTCGCAACGGGATCTGGATTGGTATACCCATTGCTTTAACGGTCAACGACATGTCGCAGCAGGGAGGGGCTACCATGGCGACCCGCAAAAGCACCAGAAAACCGAACCCGTCCGCGGACGCGCTCAAGCAGTATTACCGCGACATGCTGCTGATCCGGCGGTTCGAGGAAAAGGCCGGCCAGCTTTACGGCATGGGTCTGATCGGCGGGTTCTGTCACCTCTATATCGGGCAGGAAGCGGTCGTCGTGGGGCTGGAAGCCGCCTCCGAGGACGGCGACAAGCGCATCACGACGTACCGCGACCACGGCCACATGCTGGCCTGTGGCATGGATCCCAAGGGCGTCATGGCCGAGCTGACGGGCCGCGCCGACGGCTATTCCAAGGGCAAGGGCGGGTCGATGCACATGTTCTCGACCGAACGGCAGTTCTATGGCGGGCACGGCATCGTGGGGGCCAATGTGCCGCTTGGCGCGGGGCTCGCCTTTGCCGACAAGTATCTCGGGAACGACCGGGTGACCTTCACCTATTTCGGCGACGGCGCGGCCAATCAGGGGCAGGTCTACGAGACCTTCAACATGGCCGCCCTCTGGGAGTTGCCGGTGATCTTCGTGATCGAGAACAACCAGTATGCCATGGGCACCTCGCAGCAACGCTCGACCTCGTCGCCCGACATCTACACCCGCGGCGGCGCCTTCGGCATCCCCGGCGAGGCCGTGGACGGGATGGATGTGCTCGCTGTCAAGGCCGCCGGCGACACTGCGGTCAAGCACTGCCGTGCCGGCAAGGGGCCGTATATCCTCGAGATCAAGACCTATCGCTATCGCGGCCATTCGATGAGCGATCCGGCGAAATACCGCACCCGGGAAGAGGTGCAGAAGATGCGCGAGGAAAAAGACGCGATCGAGCATGTGCGCGAGTTGCTGATCTCCGGCAATCATGCCTCCGAGGAGGATCTCAAGGCGATCGACAAGGAGATCAAGAACGTGGTCAACAACGCAGCCGATTTCGCCAAGGAGAGCCCCGAGCCGGCGATCGAGGAACTCTGGACCGACATCATCACCGATGCGGCACCGCAGAACGCCTGAGGAGGAGAGACGAGAATGGCCACCGAGATCCTGATGCCCGCGCTGTCGCCCACCATGGAGGAGGGCACGCTTGCCAAATGGCTGGTGCGCGAAGGCGATACCATCAAGGCCGGTGACATCATGGCCGAGATCGAGACCGACAAGGCCACGATGGAATTCGAGGCCGTGGACGAGGGCACCATCGGCCGCATCCTCGTGGCCGATGGCACCGGCGGCGTGAAGGTCAACACGCCGATCGCCATGCTGCTCGACGAGGGCGAGGATGCGTCCGACATCGACACGGCCCCAACGGCCACCGCCCCGAAGCCGGCGCCCGAAACCGTCCCGGCCGAGGCGAGAGAGCCGGCAGATCCCGCACCCCGAACAGGTCAGCGGGCACCTGCGACCGAACCCGACTGGCCCGACGGCACGGAGATGGAACAAAAGACCGTGCGCGAGGCCCTCAACACCGCCATGGCCGAGGAAATGCGCCGCGACAGCACGGTGTTCGTCATGGGCGAGGAGGTCGCGGAATACGAGGGCGCCTACAAGATCACGCAGAACCTGCTCGACGAGTTCGGCGCCAAGCGCGTGATCGACACGCCGATCACCGAACACGGCTTTGCCGGCATCGGCATCGGCGCGTCGTGGGGCGGGCTGCGCCCGATCGTGGAATTCATGACGTGGAATTTCGGCATGCAGGCGATGGACCAGATCATCAATTCGGCGGCCAAGACGCTCTACATGTCGGGTGGTCAGATGGGCAGCCCGATCGTGTTTCGCGGCCCCAATGGCGCCGCCGCCCGCGTCGCCGCCCAGCACAGCCAGGATTATGCCGCGTGGTTCGCGCATGTGCCGGGCCTGCGCGTGGTGCAGCCCTATTCGGCGGCCTGTGCCAAGGGCCTGTTGAAAAGCGCCATCCGCGACCCCAACCCGGTGATCTTTCTTGAAAACGAGATCCTCTACGGCAAGAGCTTCGAGGTGCCGAAACTCGACGACTTCACCATTCCCTTCGGCAAGGCCAAGATCTGGCGCGACGGCTCTGACGTGACCATCGTCAGCTTCGGCATCGGCATGACCTACGCGCTGGAAGCCGCCGACAAGCTGGCCGAGGACGGCATCGAGGCCGAGGTCGTGGATCTGCGTACCCTGCGCCCGATGGACACCGAGACGGTGATCCGGAGCGTGCAAAAGACCAACCGCTGCGTGACGGTCGAGGAAGGCTGGCCCGTGGGCGCCATCGGCACCTCTATCTCGTCGGTGCTGATGAGCCGCGCCTTCGATCATCTCGACGCGCCGGTGGTCACCTGCACCGGCAAGGACGTGCCGATGCCCTACGCGGCCAATCTGGAAAAGCTGGCGCTGACCTCGACCGCCGAGGTGATCGACGCCGTGCGCCAAGTGACCTATCGCTGAGGGAGAGACGCGATGCCGACAGAGATCCTGATGCCTGCCCTCTCACCCACGATGGAAGAGGGCACGCTCGCGAAATGGCTCGTCAGCGAAGGCGACAGCGTGAGCGCGGGCGACCTTCTGGCCGAGATCGAGACCGACAAGGCGACGATGGAGTTCGAGGCCGTGGACGAAGGCACCATCGGCAAGCTCCTCGTGGCAGGGGGCACCGAGGCCGTGAAGGTCAACACGCCGATCGCCGTGCTGCTCGACGAGGGCGAGGATGCCTCCGATATCGACGCATCCTCGCCCCCCGCGCCGGAGGCCGCTACGCGGTCCGACGCGGCCGACGAGGCGGCTCCCGAAGGGAGCTCCGAGAAGGCCGCATCCGGCGCGCCTGCCTCTGCCACGCCCGCCCCCGACACGCCCGCCCCGGCGGCACCGAAGGCCGCCGACGGTACCCGCATCTTCGCCTCGCCACTCGCCCGCCGCATCGCCGCCCGGAAGGGCGTCGATCTGACCCGGATCACCGGATCCGGGCCGCATGGCCGGATCGTCAAGGCGGATGTGGAAGCGGCCAGCCCCACGGCCGCACCCGAAAAAGAGGTCGTGCCACCTGCTGATGCAGCCGCTGCCCCGATGGCGGCCCCGACCGGCGCGTCTGCCGAGGCGGTCGCTGCCATGTACGAGGGCCGCGATCACGAGGTGGTCCCGCTTGACGGGATGCGCCGCACCATCGCCGCGCGGCTCACCGAAGCCAAGCAGACCGTGCCGCATTTCTACCTGCGCCGCGAGATCCGGCTCGACGCGCTGATGAAATTCCGCAGCCAGCTCAACGCGCAGCTCGAGTCGCGCGGCGTGAAACTGTCGGTCAACGACTTCATCATCAAGGCCTGCGCCCTCGCGCTTCAGGACGTGCCCGACGCCAATGCCGTCTGGGCCGGCGACAAGGTGTTGAGGCTCAAGCCCTCGGACGTCGCGGTCGCCGTGGCGATCGAGGGCGGGCTCTTCACGCCCGTCCTGCGCGATGCCGAAATGAAATCGCTGACCGCGCTGTCGGCGGAGATGAAGGATCTCGCCGCCCGCGCCCGCGACCGCAAGCTGGCCCCGCAGGAGTATCAGGGCGGCACCTTCGCCATCTCCAATCTCGGGATGTTCGGGATCGAGAATTTCGACGCGGTGATCAACCCCCCGCATGGCGCGATCCTCGCAGTGGGCGCCGGCGTGAAGAAACCGGTCGTCGGTGCGGAGGGCGAACTGACCGTGGCCACGGTCATGTCGGTGACGCTGTCGGTCGATCACCGGGTGATCGACGGTGCGCTCGGCGCGCGGTTGCTGGGCCGGATCGTCGAGAACCTTGAAAACCCGATGGTGATGCTGGCATGAGGATCGCGAGTTTCAACATCAACGGGATCAAGGCGCGGCTGGCCGCGCTGACCGACTGGCTGGACGATGCGCAACCCGACGTCGCGCTTCTGCAAGAGTTGAAATCCGTCGACGAGAACGTGCCGCGCGAACCGTTCGAGGAGCGGGGCTACAATTTGGAAACGCATGGCCAAAAGGGCTTCAACGGGGTGGCGATCCTGTCGAAACGACCGCTGGAGGATGTCACGCGCGGCCTGCCCGGCGACGCGCATGACGAACAGGCCCGCTGGATCGAGGCCACCGTCATGGGCGAACACCGCGCGGTGAAGCTGTGCGGCTTATACCTGCCTAACGGCAACCCCGCGCCGGGGCCGAAATACGAGTACAAGCTGGCCTGGATGGCGCGGTTGCGCGACCGGGCGGCTGACCTGCTGGCCAGTGAAGAGCCGGTCCTGATGGGCGGCGATTACAACGTCATCCCCCAGGACGAGGATGCCGCCAACCCCGACGCGTGGCGCCGCGACGCGCTCGCCCTGCCCGAAAGCCGCGCGGCGTTCCGGCGGATCGTCAATCTGGGCTTCACCGAGGCGTTCCGCGCGCGGGTGCAGGGGCCGGGCCATTACACGTTCTGGGATTATCAGGCCGGTGCGTGGAACCGCAATGACGGCATCCGCATCGATCATTTCCTGCTCAGCCCGCAAGCCGCGGATCTGATGACGGATTGTCACATCGAAAAAGAGGTGCGCGGGCGTGAGAAGCCGTCCGATCACGTGCCGATCTGGGTGGAGATCGACGCCTGAGCGGGCCGTCCTGGCCTGGAAGAGGACGTCGGAAGCTTGGCACCAATGCGCGGAATCGAGACGCGCCCTGGCGCGCCGTCGCGAATCGCCGGGCCACCCCCCGGCACGGCGATTGGGCTGAAACCTGCGCAATGCTTTGATCTTTTCCTGATCTGGCCAGCATAAAGCGCTGCCACAGTCACGTCAGATCGCCGACCGCGGCCCGTCAATGCGCGGCTTACCCCACATGTCCCATTCAGGCCAACAACGCACCGCCCCGCTTTCGCCTTGACCCGACATCAGGCCGCGCGTGTCACGTCATGGCCGTAAAGCCAGTCGAATTGCCGCATCATGCGTGCCGGCGCGATCCGCCCGCCGGCACGCAACGCGCCATGCGCGGCCCACCGGAGCGGCGGGAAGGACAGGTGATACTTCCACGCGTTGCGGCTGGCCGCAGAGACGACCCGCGCCACCCGCCCCTCGCGGCGCGCCTGATACCGGCTGAGGGCCGCCTCGACTGTCGCCTCGGAGGATAGCGCATCGGCGAGCACCCAGCCATCCTCGAGCGCCATGGACGCGCCCTGCGCCAGAAAGGGCAGCGTCGGGTGCACCGCGTCCCCGAGAATCGCCAGCCCGCCCGCATGCCAGACCTTCGCCACCGGATGGCGAAAGAGACCCCAGAGGTTCACCTCTTCCACCGCGTCGAGCATCGCGCGCGCATCCCGTCCGAAATCGCCGAAGGCAGCGCGCAGGGCCATGGGATCGTCACGCTGGCTCCAGCTTTCGGCGGTCCACGCGGCACGCTCCTGCACCGCCACGAGGTTGAGCATCGCCCCGCCGCGCAGCGGGTAACTGACCAGATGCCGCAGCGGCCCCATATGCACCTGCACCTCGGGACCGCGATCCCAGTGGTTCGGCACCACTGCGCGCCACGCCACCTGCCGCGTGAAGAACGGGGTCAGGTCACCATTGAGCGCGCGACGCACCACCGAATGCAACCCGTCCGCGCCAATCACCAGATCGGCCTCCAACCTGGCGCCGCTGGCCAGATGCACGACAGGCCGCGGCCCGCCCTCGACGCCAACGATCTTTTGCATCAGCCTTATGCGTGCCCCGGCCGCGCGCACGCCTGCGGCAAGGATATCGATCAGATCGGCGCGGTGGATGAAGTGATATTCACGCGCCGAGGCCATGCCGAGGTCGAGCCGCAGCACCTCGCCGCCCTTGTAGTCGCGCAGGCTGACCGCGCGGGCCTGCACCGCGCTGGCGCGCAGCGCTTTGTCCAGCCCGAGGGCGCGCAGCACGGCAAACCCGTTGGGGCTGACCTGCAGCCCCGCACCGACCTCGGCGATCTCAGGGGCCTGTTCCAGCACGCTGACCACCGCGCCGCGCTGCGCCAACACCCGCGCCACAGCCAGACCGCCGATACCGGCACCGATCACGCAGATCCTGAGCCCGTCCAGTTTCATGATGGCCTTTCAGAAACAAAAACACCGGGAGCTTGACCCCCGGCGCATCCCGCATCGCACACCCGGCGCATCGACGCCTCAGGCCCTCAGTCGTCCCGGTGTACCTTTTCGCGCCGCTCGTGGCGTTCCTGCGCTTCCAGCGTCATGGTGGCGATGGGGCGCGCATCGAGACGCTTGAGGCTGATCGGCTCACCGGTCATCTCGCAATAGCCGAACTCGCCCACCTCGATCCGGCGCAGTGCGGCGTCGATCTTGGAGACCAGCTTGCGTTGCCGGTCCCGGGTGCGCAGTTCCAGCGCGCGGTCGGTTTCCTCGCTGGCGCGGTCGGCGACATCGGGGATCGCCCGCGTGCCGTCCTGCAGCCCTTCGATGGTCTCCCGACTGCCATCGAGCAGATCCTGACGCCACGCGACCAGCTTGCGGCGGAAATATTCGAGTTGCTGCGCGTTCATGAACGGTTCATCTTCTGCCGGTCGATAATCTTCGGGAAGAAAAACCTCGGATTTCATCTCTGTTCCCTCTTCACGCCAAGTATCGGGCATCGTTACCTCCTGCGACGGCCAGGCTACTAGGCGCTGCTCTATACCTGTCGACACGGATTGTCACTAGTCAAAGACCTGCCATTGATGTGAATTATCGAACGCCCTACTGTATGATCGATCACCCCCGGACCGCGCCTCGAAAGGATTGAAACGGCTATGAATTTTCAGGGAACCGACAGCTACGTCACCACCGACGACCTGACCGTCGCGGTCAATGCAGCGGTCACGCTCGAGCGTCCGCTGCTGGTCAAGGGAGAGCCGGGCACCGGCAAGACGGAGCTTGCCCGGCAGGTGGCCCAGGCCCTCGGCATGGAGCTCATCGAGTGGAGCATCAAGTCGACCACACGCGCACAGCAGGGGCTTTACGAATACGACGCCGTCAGCCGCCTGCGCGACAGCCAGCTGGGCGACGAGCGCGTGCATGACGTGCGCAACTACATCCGCCGCGGCAAGCTGTGGGACGCATTCGAGGCCGACCGCAAGGTGGTTCTGCTGATCGACGAGATCGACAAGGCCGATATCGAGTTTCCCAACGATCTGCTGCAGGAGCTCGACAGGATGGAGTTTCACGTCTACGAGACCGGCGAGACGATCCGCGCGCGCCACCGCCCGGTCATCATCATCACCTCCAACAACGAAAAGGAATTGCCCGACGCCTTCCTGCGGCGCTGTTTCTTTCACTATATCCGTTTTCCCGAGGCCGAGACCCTGAAACGCATCGTCGAGGTGCATCATCCCGGCATCAAGGAGGCGCTGCTGACCGCCGCGCTCACCCTTTTCTACGAGATCCGCGATCAGCCGGGGCTGAAGAAAAAGCCGTCCACCTCCGAAGTGCTCGACTGGCTGAAACTGATCCTCGCCGAGGATCTGAGCCCGGCAGATCTGCGTCGCGACGGGGCCGACGCGCTGCCGAAACTGCACGGCGCGCTGCTGAAGAACGAGCAGGATGTGCACCTGTTCGAGCGCCTCGCCTTCATGGCGCGCCGTCAGCGTTAGGGGCATGCGCGCGCGGGGCAGAGGCATGGCGCGGGCAAAGGCCGGCGCAGGACTTGGCACGGTGGTGCTTTTGCTGACGCTCGCGGCCTGCACCCCCGGTCCCACCGGCCCTGAGGACGGCCCCGAGGCGCGCGCCGCGTTGCCAAATCAGGACGCGCTGCCGGCGATGAAAACCTTCTCTACCCCGCGCCCGACGCCGCCACAGCGCGCCAATCGCGATATCATGCGCGATTTCCTCGATCTCAGTTTCGAGATGGAATCGGGCCGCACCCTGCCGCATTTCTCGCGGGCCGAGGGACCGGTCACCGTGCGCCTTGCCGGCGCGCCGCCCGCCACGCTGACCGCCGATCTCGATCGTCTGATCGGCCGCCTGCGAACCGAGGCCGGGCTCGATATCCGGCGGGTGTCGACCGGCGACGCGACCGTCACCATCGAGGTCGTGAGCGGCGCGCGCATTCGCCGGCACGTCCCGACGGCGGCCTGTTTCGTGGTCCCCAACATCTCGAGGCTCGCCGACTACCGCGCGGCCCGCAGGCTGGGCCGCACCGACTGGACGCAGATCAAGAGGCGCGACCAGATCGCGATCTTCGTGCCCGGCGACGCCAGCCCGCAAGAGGCGCGCGATTGCCTGCAAGAGGAACTGGCGCAGGCGCTCGGCCCGCTCAACGATCTCTACCGGCTGGCCGATTCTGTGTTCAACGACGACAACATGCATAGCGTCCTCACCGGGTTCGACATGCTGATCCTGCGCGCCTATTATGCGCCGGAACTGTCGCCGGGCATGACCCGCGCAGAGGTCGCGGCGCGCCTGCCCGCGATCCTCAGCCGGCTCAACCCGCAAGGCGACCGGATCGCGTCTCGCGACCGGCCGGCAACCCCGCGCGCGTGGACCCGCGCCATTCAGACAGCCCTCGGCCCCGGGACGCGCGCCGCGGGCCGCCGCGTCGCCGCCGAGCGCGCCGTGCGCATCGCGCAGGCTGCGGGCCTTGCCGATCACCGTCGCGGCTTTGGCCATTTCGTGCTTGGCAAGCTGATGCAGGCCGATGATCCGGACCTTGCACGGGATCAATTCATCGCCGCCGACCGGGCCTACCGGCGCAGCCCCGGCACGGACGTGCACCGCGCCCATGTCGCCGTGCATCTCGCAAGTGCCGCCCTCGACGACGGGCGCGCGCGCGACGCGTTGACGCAGGTCGACCCGTATCTGGATATTGCGGAACGCCATGAGAACGCGAGCCTTCTTGCCACGCTTTTGATGCTGCGCGCCGACGCGCTCGACATGACGGGGCAGACCGACGCGGCGCACGGCACCAGACTGGACAGTCTGGGATGGGCGCGTTACGGCTTTGGCTCTGGCTGGATCGTCCCCATGGCGGGGCTGCCCGGCCGGCACGATGAACCGAAAGGGTAGACGATGATCATCATTATCGGGGCGGTTCTGGGGGCCTGTGTCGGCGGATGGATCGCGTGGCGGCGCAAGGGTCGGTTGCCCGATATCCTGCTTTACGCCTTCGTCTACGGCCTGCTCTTCGCGATTGGCACGTTGTTTGCCACGCTGATCCTTTACCGAACCACGACATAGGCCGCGATGTTCCTGCCGTTTTTCGAGAACCTCCGCAAAGCCGGCCTGCCGGTCTCCCTGCGCGAATACCTCACCTTTCTCGAGGCGATGCGCGCGGGTCTGGTGATCTACGACATTGACGGCTTCTACTACCTCGCCCGCAGCGCGATGGTGAAGGACGAACGACTGATCGACCGCTTCGACCGCGCCTTTGCCGCGACGTTCTCGGGGCTCGAGGCGATCGACGCGCAAGAGGTGCTGGAGGCTGTCGACCTGCCCGCCGACTGGCTGGAAAAGATGGCCGAAAAACACCTCACGCCCGAGGAAAAGGCCGAGATCGAGGCGCTCGGCGGTTTCGAGGCGCTGATGGAAACGCTGAAAGAGCGCCTCAAGGAACAGGACAGCCGTCATCAGGGCGGCTCGAAATGGATCGGCACCGCCGGCACCTCGCCCTTCGGCGCTTACGGCTACAACCCCGAGGGCGTGCGCATCGGCCAGGACGGGAGCCGCCACCAGCGCGCGGTCAAGGTCTGGGACAAGCGCGAGTTCCGCAATCTCGATGACAGCGTGGAGCTGGGGACACGCAACATCAAGGTGGCGCTCAAGCGCCTGCGCCAGTGGGCGCGCGACGGCGCGCATGACGAGCTTGATCTCGACGGCACGATCCGCGCCACCGCCGAGCACGGCTATCTCGACGTGCAGACCCGGCCCGAGCGGCGCAACGCGGTCAAGGTGCTGCTGTTTCTGGATGTCGGCGGCTCCATGGATCCGCATATCAAGGTGGCCGAAGAGCTGTTCTCGGCGGCGCGGGCCGAGTTCAAGCATCTCGAGCATTACTATTTCCACAACTGCCTTTACGAGGGCGTTTGGCGCGACAATTCCCGGCGCTGGAACGCGCAGACCCCGACATGGGAGGTCCTCAACACCTACGGGTCCGATTACAGGTGCATCTTCATCGGCGATGCCAGCATGTCCCCCTACGAGATCGCCTATCCTGGCGGTGCCAACGAGCACTGGAACGCCGAGGCGGGCCATGTCTGGCTGGAGCGGGCCCGGGCGCAATGGCCTGACCATCTGTGGATCAACCCGGTGCCGCGCACCCACTGGGACTACACCCATTCGATTGCGATGATCCGCGAGATCTTCGATGACCGCATGGTGCCGATGACGCTGGAAGGGCTGGATCAGGGCATGCGGCAACTTGTCCGTTGAGAGCGAGCCCGGGTAGCCGGGACGGTTTTGGCCTGAAGGGGACGTTTGGGGTGAGCCGCGCATCGACGGGCCGCGGTGCGGCGATCCAACGTGATTTTGGCAGCGCTTTATGGTGGCCAAATCGGGAAAACACCAATGCAAGGCGCAGGTTTTGGCCAAATCGCCGTGCCGGGGGGCGGCGTCATGCCGGAGGCATGCTTCCAGCATGACGATGCGCGGCGGCCTTCCGCCTTGATTCCGCGCAGGGCAGAGTCGGCAACGTCCTCTTCAGGCCAAGCGCCTCGATGACTGCCCGCCGCTCAGCACCCGCCAAGCGCCTTGGCCAGACGCGGCAACCGCGCTTTCTTCAGAAGCGGCCGCATCTGCCAGTCGTCCTCGGACAACCGCCGCGCCTTGGCCAGAACCCCCGCCGCGACCTGCGCCACCAGATCCGGCTGCGCCTGCCATATGCCGTGCAGGAACCCGTCCGGATCGGCGCGCCACAGCCCTTCCTCGGCAAGCACGCCCCTTGGAAAATCGCGCGCGTTGAGCGTCAGGATACCATCGGCCGAGCCCGCGATCGCGGCCGCCAGCACATGCCGGTCGGCCGGATCGGGCAGCCACAGACGCGCCTCCAGCGACGGCGGATAGGCCACGCTTGCCCCAGGCCATTCAGCGGCCATCAGCGCCGCGTCGCCGGTCGCCTGCGCCTGTGCCTCGGCCCCGATCTTGGCGGTCGCATGCACCCACTCGGCGATGATCCGCTCCGACCAGAGCGGCACGAAGGCCCCGGCCCCGGCCACCCCGAGGATCATCTCGCGCATCACCGTGGGATAGATCACACAAGTGTCCAGCAGCACCTTCATAGCCGGTAGAACAGGGCCTTGAGATAGCCGCTCTCGGCGAGGGTCGGATGCAGCGGATGATCCGGCCCGGCAAACCCTGTATGGATCAGTTGGGCGTGGCGCCCGGCGCGCCCGATGCCGCGCGTGCATGCGCTGCGGAACCGGTCCAGATCCACCGCATGCGAGCATGAGCAGAGCCCGAGACAGCCACCGGGCGCGACCAGACCCGCGGCGAGCCTTGCCACACGCTCATAGGCGCGCAGACCCTTTTCCAGCGCCTGCTTGGAGGGCGCGAAGGCGGGCGGATCACAGATCACCAGATCGAACACGGTGCCCTCGGCACCGAGCGCTTCCATCGCCTCGAACGCGTCGCCCTTCCGGGTTTCAAACCGATCGCCCACCCCCATCCGCGCGGCGCCCTCCCTTGCCAGATCGAGCGCCGGGGCAGAGCCGTCCACCGCCAGGGCATGCTTTGCCCCCGCCGCGAGGGACGTCAGCGAAAAGCCCCCGACATGGGCGAACACATCGAGCACCCGCGCGTTGCGCGCCAGTGTTGCGGCAAAGGCATGGTTGGGGCGCTGATCGAAATAGAGCCCGGTCTTTTGCCCGCCGGTCAGATCGGCCAGATATGTCGCCCCGTTCATCGGCACAGGCACCGGACCCTCCGGGGCGCTGCCGGCGAGCACGGCGTTCTGGTCGTCCAGCCCTTCCAGCCCGCGCGCGCGCCCGGCGGCATTCTTCAGCACCGTGGTCACCCCGGTCACCGCCCGCAAGGCCTCGGTCAGTGCGGGCAGCAGCGCCTCGGCCCAGGCCGCGTTCGGCTGGATCACCGCGATATCGTCGAACCGGTCTATCACCACGCCGGGCAGGCCATCCGCCTCGGCGTGAACAAGACGGTAGAATGGCGCATCGTAAATCTGCGCGCGCAAGGCCAGCGCCCGGGTGATCCGCGCCGCAAGCCAGTCCGCGTCGATCTGCGCGCCTGCGTCGCGGTCCAGCATCCGCGCCATGATCTTCGAGGCGGGATTGACCCCGACAAGGCCAAGCGGCGACCGCTCCGCGTCCTCCAGCACCGCGATGGTGCCGGGGGTCAGGGCCTTGGTGCGGCGGTCGGTCACGATCTCGTTGTCGTAGACCCAGGGCGCGCCGTGCCGGATGGCGCGGTCGTGTATCTTCGGGCGCAAGCGGATCACGGGGTAGGATGCTTCTGTCATGCGGGCCTAGTACGCCCTTTGCCGTGGCCGGGAAAGCGGGAAGTGGCCGCCCGTGTCAGGTGTCGCGCAGGCGCGACCGCCATCCGCCGCGGCGGCGCGGGCTCTCGGCCCGGGCCAGCCCCTCTCGCAGCACCTCCGTCATCGGATGATCGGGATGCGCGATGCCGTAGCGGTCCAGAAGCTGTGCGATGCTGTCCCCGGTCGCCGCATCATCAGGGTGCGACAGCGCCCAATCGAGAAAGATCGACCGGCATTCACCCGGCCCGATCCCGTCGATGCGGTAGGCCTCGCGGATCAGGCCCTTGGGGTCCAGCGGATCGCGTTCCACGAGGTCAGGACGCCTTTGGCGCGCGGGCGAGGCACCCGTCGATTGCCTGCGCTGCCGCCGCGCAAATCTCACCCAGCCGGGTTTCCAGCATCTCGAGGCTCTCTTCCTTCGTTTCACGCAGCAGGAAGGCCACGCCCCCCTCACCAAGGCGGTGCGGCTCGAACGGCTTTTCGCTGATCAGCCGCGCCACCATCTGCACCTTCCAGCAAAGCGCATAAGCCCGCATCAGTGCTGCGCTGTCGGCGTCACTCAACCAGCCGATTGCGACACCTGCCTCCAGACCGGAGGCCACATCGCGCGCAGCGGCCCCCGCGATCAGGTGACCGGCCTGCGCGATCAGCTCGATCTCGAGCATCCGGCCCGGGCCCTGCTTGGCGTCCCACGGCCCGTCGGGCGGCTTGGCCTCGGTCAGCCGGCGGCGCATCTCAGACACCGCCGAGATCACCGATGCGGCCTCGGACCCTTCGGCGATGAGGGCCGCGCGGAAGCTCTCGACATCGTCGGCAAGACCTGTATCCCCGACAATCGCGCGGGCACGGGTCAGCGCCAGATGCTCCCATGTCCAGGCCTCGTTCTTCTGGTAATTCCGGAACGACGGCCAGCTTGTCGCGACCGGCCCCTGATTGCCCGAGGGGCGCAGGCGCATGTCCACCTCGTAAAGCCGCCCCTCGGCCATCGGGGCGGTAAGCGCCGTGATCATCGCCTGCGTGAGCCGCGCGTAATAGGGCCGTGCGCCAAGCGGTCGGGGGCCGTCCGACCCTTCGGCGTCCCCGGCGTCGTAGATCACGATCAGGTCGAGGTCGGACCGCGCGTTGAGCCGCCCGGCCCCGAGCGATCCCATGCCGAGCACCACCGCGCCGCGCCCCGGGGGGGTCCCGTGTTTTTCGGCGAACTGCGCGACGACGCGGGGCCAGATCGCGATGATCACCGCAGAGGCCAGATCGGCGTATTGCGCGCCGGCCCGGTCCGCGTCGATGAGCCCGCGCAAATGATGCACGCCGATGCGGAAATGCCACTCCTTGTGCCAGCGGCGGGCCGCGTCGAGCGCGCGTTCGTAATCGGGCTCGCGCGACACCCGGTCTGCAAGATCCGATTGCAGCGCCGCATGGCCCGGCCACTCGGCGAAGAAATCACCCGCGATCACGGCATCGAACACGTCTGCGTTGCGTGCCAGATATTGCGCGAGCACCGGTGCCGTGCCGACGATATCCACCAGCAGGTCGATCAGCTGCGGATTGGCCTCGAACAGCGAGAAGACCTGCACCCCGGCGGGCAGCCCCGCAAGAAAGCCGTCGAAGGCCAGCAGCGCCTCGTCGGGC
>JAWLFT010000015.1:18324-22648 GCA_041685435.1 Roseovarius sp. | reverse complement strand
TCGATCAGCTGCGGATTGGCCTCGAACAGCGAGAAGACCTGCACCCCGGCGGGCAGCCCCGCAAGAAAGCCGTCGAAGGCCAGCAGCGCCTCGTCGGGCTGCGCGGTGCGGGCGAGGCGGTTCAGGATGTCGGGCCGCAAGCGGTTGAAGATCTCGACCGCGCGGCTCGAGCGCAGCGCAGGATAGCCGGGCCAGCGGGCGATCACCTCTGCGTCCAGTGTCCCGGGCACCGTGTCCGGGCCGGCCCCGTCGCCGCCGTCCTGGGCGAAGAACCCCTCTATGAGCTCGTGCACCTCGGTCAGGCGCGCCGTCAGGTCGGCGCGCAGATCGTCCGTGTCGCGCCCCATGAACGCGGCAAGGCGGGCAAATTCCGTGGGATTGCCGGGCAGGTCATGGGTCTGGGTGTCGCGCAGCATCTGCACGCGGTGCTCGACCTCGCGGTGAAATCGGTAATGCCGCGTCAGGGTGTCGGCGGCATCCTCGGGCACCCAGCCCTTGCCAGCCAGCCGCGCCAGCCCGTCCACCGTGCCGCGCACCCGCAGATCGGCGTCGCGCCCGCCCGCGATCAACTGCCGGGTCTGGGTGAAGAACTCGATCTCGCGGATGCCGCCGCGGCCAAGCTTCATGTCATGCCCGTCAAGGCACAGCGCCCCGCCAAGGCCCTTGTGGTCGCGGATCGCCAGCCGCATGTTATGCGCGTCGTCGATGGCCGCAAAGTCGAGATGCTTGCGCCAGACGAACGGCCGCAGCGTGGCCTGAAACCGCGCGCCCGCCTCGAGATCGCCGGCACAGGGCCGCGCCTTGATCCACGCCGCACGCTCCCATGTGCGCCCGAGGCTTTCGTAATAGGTCTCTGCGGCGGCCATGGCCATGCAGACCGGGGTGACACCGGAGTCGGGGCGCAGCCGCAGATCGGTGCGGAACACATAGCCCTCGGCGGTGCGGTCATTGAGCATCGCAGCCATCTTGCGGGTCGCGCGCACGAGGCTCGCGCGCGCTTCCTGGAAGTCGTCGCGCGCGTAGCGGGTCTCGTCAAAGAGGCAGATCAGGTCGATGTCGGAACTGTAATTGAGTTCGTGCGCGCCCATCTTGCCCATGGCGAAGACGACCATGCCGGCCCCGGTTGCGATGTCGTCCTCGCCCATCCCCGGCAGCTTGCCCCGCCGGATCTCGGCGCCTATTGCTGCCTTGAGCGCCAGATCGCACGCGGTATCGGCGAACTGCGTCAGGCGGCCCGTGACCTCTTCCAGCGACCAGACCCCGGCGAGATCCGCAAGACCGATCAGCAGGGCCGCGCGGCGCTTGGCCGTGCGCAACGCCCCTGCAAGGTTGTCGGGCGGTACCTCCGACAGATCGGCGAGAAGCGCGTCGAACGCCTGCTCGGGCGCGTCGAAGGCGTCCCGCAGCCATGCAGCCTCTTGCCCGATCAGCGATTTCAGGAACGGGCTGCAGCCCCCCGCGCCGGCCAGCAGATCCGAAAGCTGCGCGGGAAGGTCCGGCACGGCAGCGCGGGCCTCGTCTGCGTCGGCAGTGTCATGGGCGCGTGGCAGGCGGGTGATGCGATCAGCGAAATTCATGACCTGAGTGATACAAGCAGGATCGGGCTGGTCAATGCCCCGCCGGCTTGGAATACTGCGAAAAGACGGAGGGATCCGATGAGCAAGAGTGTGCGCCGCGTGACAGGTGTGTTGCAGGCGGCCGGCCTCGATATCGCGCCGGTCGAGATCGGCAACGCCACGACCGCGCAGATGGCGGCGGATCTGCTGGGCTGCGACGTCGCGCAGATCGCGAAATCCGTGATGCTGCGCGGGCTGGTCAGCGGCGAGGCGATCCTGTTCGTGACCTCGGGCGCCTGCCGGGTGGATGATGCGCGCGCATCCGAGGTGGCGGGCGAAGCGCTTGGCAAGGCCGACGCGGCCCTCATCCGGGCGCAGACCGGTTTTGCGATCGGCGGCGTCGCGCCGGTCGGCCATCTGATGCGCCCGCGCGCGCTTTTCGATCCGCATCTCCTGAGTTTCGCGCAGGTCTGGGCCGCGGCGGGGACACCGCGCGACCTGTTCGGGATGGCGCCGCAGGGGCTGCTGACACTTTGCGGGGCCGATCTGGCAGAGTTCACCGCCTGATGCCTTGCAATTCGTCGCGCCTGTTGCGACCTTGTCTGCACAGAAAATCGTCAATGGACGCTTCCCGCATGACCGATATCACATGGCACCTGCCCGATCCGGACACGCAGCCGGAATTCTATGCCGATGTTGCGGCCAAGCGGCTTGTGGCCTTCGTGGTGGACACGATCCTGATCCTCGTGATCAGCCTGCTGGTGGTGCCCTTCACCGCCTTTACCGGGCTGTTCTTCTTTCCGGTGCTGCTGGCGGTTGTGGGGTTCGCCTACCGGGTCGTGACGATCGCGCGCGGATCAGCGACATGGGGCATGGGCCTGATGGCGATCGAGTTTCGGGCCGCCGATGGCCAGCGCTTCGACCTGCCGCTGGCCTTTGCGCACACATTGGGTCTGACGGTGTCGTTCATGCTGCCGATCCTGCAGGTGATCTCGATCGTGCTGATGCTGACCGGGGCGCGCGGTCAGGGCCTGTCGGATCTGGTGCTGGGCAGCGTGGCCATCAATCGCCGCGCGGCGATGTGACGGGGGCGCGAACAGGGACGGGCCATGACACGAAGATGACAACCCTCTTGGCGACCGCACCCTTGGTTGCTAGGTTCAACGCATAAGACAGGTACACGGTCCCGGATCCAAGCATGCGACACACGCTACCCATCGCGCCGCAATTCTACGTGACGGCCCCGCAACCCTGCCCGTATCTGCCGGGCCGGATGGAGCGCAAGCTGTTCACCGCCCTGCAGGGCAGCGATGCGCAAAGCCTGAATGACGGGCTGTCGAAACAGGGCTTTCGCCGGTCGCAGAACGTGCTTTACCGGCCGTCCTGCGCGGATTGCGCGGCATGCCTGTCGGCGCGGATCAACGTGGCCGGGTTCTCGCTGTCGAAAAGCCAGAAACGCACAAGCAAGCGCAACGCGCATCTGCGCCGCCGCGCGAAGTCGCCCTGGGCCACCGAAGACCAGTACAACCTCTTCCGCCGCTACCTCGAAAGCCGCCATGCAGCGGGCGGCATGGCCGACATGGACACGTTCGAGTTTGCCGCTATGGTCGAGGAAACCCCGATCCGCACGCGCGTGGTGGAATACAGCGACGCCGAGACCGGAGATCTGGTCGCGGTCTGCCTCACCGACATTCTCGATGACGGGGTGAGCATGGTCTATTCGTTCTTCGAGCCGGACCGGCCCAAGGCATCGCTCGGCACCTACATCATCCTAGATCATGTCGAGATCGCCCGCGAGAACAACCTGCCCTTCGTCTATCTTGGCTATTGGGTGCCGGGCAGCCCCAAGATGGGGTACAAGGCGTCCTTTGCGGGGCTGGAGGTCTATGCCAGCGGCGAATGGCAGAAGATGCGCGACCCCGAGGATTTTCAGGCGCAGGCGCACCCGCTGGTCAATGACCCGATATCCGAACAGGTGGCGAATATCGCGCTTCCCGACGGCACGCCGCGGCGGCGCAATCGCTGAACCGCCTCACCCCGCAGGACAGCCCTCGATCTCGACCGCGTCGCCGGTGCTCAGCACCGTCAGGCGCAGCCCCGAGCGGTCGATGATGACGCCATGCCCCTCGACATGATGTACTTCCGTCTCGGCGCGCAGGCGGTCGCCGTGGCGCGTCGTTTCGGATTGCGCAACCCAGAGATCGGGGGTGCCTGATTCGACCACGACCCACTCGCGCGCGCCCATCTGCGGCATGTCGACCTCGGCCACGAGGCGCAGCCCGCCACCGTCGAGCGGCCACAGGGTACAGGCGACGCGGTCCACGCCGGCCTCGGCGGCGGTATAGGGGCGTTCGGCAAGCGCTGCGGCGATCCGCGGGTCACGCTCGCGGGTGCCGGGCGGCAGATCGGCGCGGACGGTCATCTCGACCGGCATGCAGATATCCTTGCATACGCCGATCTCCAGCCGCAGATCCAGCGCGATGTCGCGGTCGGCCTGCTGCGGTGTCATGCGCACCGGCAACACCAGATCTTGTGAATAGCCAATCGTGCGCATACCGCTAGTGGTGGTCTGCTGCGGTGTGGGCCAGACGATCTCCACCCCGCCGAGGTTGCGCGACCCGCGCCAGTCGAAGCGCGGGGGGATGCCCGCATCGCCGGGCGCGCGCCAATAGGTCTTCCACCCGTCGGCGAGGCTGAATTTCAGCGCCGCCACATGGGTGCCGTCGGGCATCTGCCAGCCCGGCAGAACGCGGATATCGACCATATCC
>JAWLFT010000015.1:3588-18224 GCA_041685435.1 Roseovarius sp. | reverse complement strand
TAGGTCTTCCACCCGTCGGCGAGGCTGAATTTCAGCGCCGCCACATGGGTGCCGTCGGGCATCTGCCAGCCCGGCAGAACGCGGATATCGACCATATCCGGCGGCGATTGCGCCGCGGACGGTGTGGCGAAACCCGCGAGGGCGGCGAGGCAAGCGGCTGTGATCCTGTTCATCATGCCTCCTACATGGCGGATGAAACGCGCGATGCCAACTCACATTCCAGCGAGAAATCCGCGCGCTGGCCCAAGAGCAGCCTTGCGCCCGCAGCCCCATACCGCCATGCTGAGCCCATGACCGATAGAGACCCAGATGTGACGCAAGACTTTGATCTTACGGGACGACTGCTGATCGCGCTGCCCGGCATGGGCGATCCGCGCTTTGCCAATGCGGTGGTTTTCGTCTGCGCCCACTCGCCCGAGGGCGGGATGGGGCTGATCATCAACAAGCCCACCGACGACCTGCGGATGCGCGATCTGCTGGATCAGTTGTCGATTGCGCCGGGAGAGACCATGCGGGATCTGCCGGTGCATTTCGGCGGTCCGGTGGAGCATGGGCGCGGATTCGTGCTGCATGACGCCGGCTACACCTCGGCGATCAACACGCTCGAGATCGGCGCCGACTTCGCGATGACCGCCACGCTGGACATCCTCGAGGATCTGGCCGAGGGGCGTGGACCGGATAACGCCTTGATCGCACTCGGTTATGCGGGCTGGGGGCCGGGCCAGATCGAGACCGAGCTGACCCAGAACGGCTGGCTGACCTGCGACGCGGATGCCGATCTGGTGTTTGGCACCGACGATTCGCGCAAGTGGGAAGCGGCCCTCGACCGGCTGGGCGTGTCGGCGCTGATGCTCTCGTCGGATGGCGGCCGCGCCTGAGCGCCTGCGTACACGGTGTACCACGCGTACGCGCAAAAGGTACGCAACCGACAGCCTGCATTTGCCGTGGGCCACGAGGGCGGCTGAGCAGGGCCGAATCGAGCGGGACGAAAGCGGCATGCGCGACGACGACAAGAGCGATCTGCCCGGCTGGCTGGGTGTGAACCGGGTGCCGGACTTCGCCAAGGCGCGATGGCTTGGATCGGCGCGGTCGGTGTCTGGGGTCGTCCTGTTCGGCATGGCCGGCGCATTGGCCAGGGTTTGATTTGAAGGCAGTAATTTTCACGCGCAATGGCGCACGTGGCTGGCCGATCCCGAAGGCTACCGTCCGCCCGATCCGCCCCGGCCCGAAGTCCCAAAGTGACAGGCGGGGCGGGGCGTATATGTGATGGCGCGGTCGGGCCAGACGCTAGGTTTTGCGTCGCGTAACGGCGAACAATCCTCCGAGACCGGCAAGCAGAAGGGGCAGACCTGCGGGAAGCGGCACGGCGGAAATTTCAGATGCCGAGACCTCGATGTTGTCCAGACCGGCATCGTCATTCGCAGAGAACGTGACATTGGTGAGGTCCGTCCAATTCAACGTCAGGGTCGTGAGAGTGTTAGCCGGCAACGGATTGCTCGTGAAACTCAGGGGGCCCCCGCCGGCCTGAGTGCCCTCGATCGTCAACGTGAGGGCATCGGTGGTGAATGAGAGTGCGCCCGCGTCCAACCCCAAAAGGTCGAAGACGTTCCCCGGCTCGGACGAAACGGTCAAATCAACCGAAGTTAACGGCGAGAACCCGAAAAAAACCGTGTCATTTCCGGGCATGGACACAGCACTGGTCGTATCGAAAACGGCTGAATTCGCGTCCGAGGGCGTGATCGTAAATCCATTCTCCGTCTAGGGATCTGTCGGTGAGACATTCAGGGTCCCGCCATCTGGCGCAACAACATCCTCGAAGTCGAGTGTCGCGGCCACGGCATCCTGGCCCGAGCCCAGTGCACAAACCACGGCAAGGGAACAGGAGCATATGAAGGTTTTCATCTACATTTCGTGTATTGTTTATTTAAACACAACAATGTTGCCATTTTATGTCTATTGTTTCCGTTTTTCGCACGCAAGTCTGGTCCGCGCCTGCGCCCCGCGGAGGGGCTCGGGCATGCGCATGTGCGGTCATGCCTCGGGCGTTTGCGAACGGCCTGCGGCTTGATCAATCCGGTCGGGCGTGTCACGGTCCGAGACACCGCGGTCCCGCCTTGCGCCCGGACGGGCGCGGCGGGGCCTGACAAAAACTCTGGGAGGAGACCGAGATGAAGATCCTGACAACCACCCTGTCGGCGCTGGCGCTGAGCGTCGGCGCGACCGCCGCGATGGCCGATTGCGACGAGGGCGAGACCGTCGTCAAGTTCAGCCATGTGACCAATACCGACAAGCACCCCAAGGGCATCGCCGCCTCGCTGCTGCAGGAGCGCGTCAACGCCGAGATGGACGGCACGATGTGCATGGAGGTGTATCCCAACTCCACGCTTTACAATGACGACAAGGTGCTCGAGGCGATGCTGCAGGGCGATGTGCAGCTTGCCGCCCCCAGCCTGTCGAAATTCGAGAAGTTCACCAAGAAGTTCCGCCTGTTCGACCTGCCGTTCCTGTTCGAGGATATCGACGCCGTGGACCGGTTTCAGGCCTCCGAGACCGGGCAGGGCATGCTCGACACGATGCAGCGGCGCGGGCTGCAGGGGCTGGGCTACTGGCATAACGGCATGAAGCAGATGTCGGCCAATGTGCCGCTTCTGGAGCCGTCGGATGCCGAAGGCCTGAAGTTCCGCGTGCAATCGTCGGACGTTCTGGTCGCGCAGATGGAGGCGATCGGCGCCAGCCCGCAGAAGATGTCGTTCTCGGAGGTGTACGGCGCGCTGCAGCAGGGCGTCGTGGACGGGCAGGAAAACACCTGGTCCAACATCTACGGCAAGAAGTTCTTCGAGGTGCAGGACGGCATCACCGAGACCAATCACGGCATCATCGACTACATGCTGGTGACCAATATCGACTGGCTCGACGGGCTCGACGCGGAGGTGCGCGAGCAGTTCCTGAGCATCGTCGACGAGGTGACCGAGACCCGCAACAACGAGTCCGCCCGGGTCAACCAGGAGGCCAAGGAGGCGATCATCGATGCCGGCGGCGAAGTGCGCCAGCTGACGCCCGAACAGCGCGAAAAATGGGTCGAGGCGATGAACCCCGTCTGGGAACAGTTCGAGAGCGATGTCGGCAAGGACAATCTCGACGCGGCCGTGGCCTCGAATTCCGGCGCCTGATGCTCTGAACCGGTGGCGCGTCCCGGTGGATCGGGGCGCGCCATGTGTATTCCGGCACGGCCGACAGGCGTGCCGGGCGATGTCATTGCAGCATGAGGAACCGGGACGATGCCGCACAGGACCGGGCTGATCGACCAGATCGAGGAAACGGTGATCGCCGTGCTGCTCGGGCTGATGACGCTGACCACCTTCGCCAATGTGGTGGCGCGCTACATGTTCAACGCCAACATCCTCTGGGCGCTGGAGCTGACGGTCTACATGTTCGGCTGGCTGGTACTTCTGGGGGCGTCCTATGCGGTCAAGAAGAACGCGCATCTGGGCGTGGACGCGATCGTCAATCTGCTGTCACCGCCGGTGCGCCGCGGGCTGGCCCTGATCTCGATCGGGGCCTGCATCGTCTTTGCGCTGCTGCTGGTGAAAGGGTCCTATGACTACTGGGCGGTGTTCGCCGATCTGCCGCCCACCTCCGGGCGCTGGATCCCCACCGGGCTCAACGAGGGCGCCCGCAGCCAGAGTTTCTACGAGGTGCAGGACATCCCGATGATCGGCGCGTTCCGCTTTCTCGAGGATCTGATCAATTACGGCGACGCCTACGAGAAACTGCCACGGGTGGTGCCCTATACCATCCTGCCGCTGGCGTCGCTGCTGCTGCTCTTGCGGTTTGTGCAGATCGCTGTCGCGATCTGGCGCGGCGACATCGACCGGATCGTCGCCAGCCACGAGCTTGAGGACGACATCGGCCCGGGCGACCGGGACACCGGGGGCGCGCGCTGATGGATGTGGTCTTTCTGTTCTCGATGGTGATCGGCCTGCTGCTGATCGGGGTGCCGATCGCGGTGTCGCTGGGGCTGAGCTCGACGCTGTTCATGCTGATCTATTCGGGCAGTTCGCTGGCCTCGGTCGCGGCCACGCTGCTGGAATCGTTCGTCGGGCATTACACGCTGCTGGCGATCCCGTTCTTCATCCTCGCCTCGGCCTTCATGACGACGGGCGGCGTGGCGCAGCGGATCATCCGGTTCTCGATCGCCTGTGTCGGGCACCTGCCGGGGGGCCTTGCGATCGCGGGCGTGTTCGCCTGCATGCTGTTTGCCGCATTGTCGGGGTCGTCGCCGGCCACGGTGGTCGCCATCGGGACGATCGTCATCGCCGGCATGCGCCAGGTCGGCTACACCCGCGATTTCGCCGCCGGGGTGATCTGCAACGCCGGCACGCTCGGCATCCTCATCCCGCCCTCGATCGTGATGGTGGTCTATGCGGCCTCGGTGGACGTGTCGGTCGGGCGGATGTTTCTGGCCGGGGTCATTCCCGGCCTGCTCGCCGGGCTGATGCTGATGACCACGATCTACGTGATCGCGCGGATCCGCGATCTGCCCAAGGGCAAGTGGCAGGGCTGGTCCGAGATCTGGGCCTCGGGGCGCGATGCCGGCTGGGGGCTGTTTCTCATCGTCATCATCCTTGGCGGGATCTATGGCGGCATCTTCACCCCGACAGAAGCCGCGGCGGTCGCGGCGGTCTATGCCTTTGTCATCGCGACCTTCGTCTACCGCGACATGGGGCCGCTGGCGACCTCGGGCGCGGATGCCAACACGCCGCTCTGGCGCAAGCCGCATGCGCTGCTCACGGCCTTCGTGCATCCCGACACCAAAAAGACGCTGCTCGATGCGGGCAAGCTGACGGTCACGCTCTTGTTCGTGATCGCCAATGCGCTCTTGCTGAAACATGTGCTGACCGACGAGCAGATCCCGCAAGGCATCGCCAACGCGCTGCTGGCGGCGGGGCTCGGCCCGGTGATGTTTCTGGTGATGGTCAACGTGATCCTGCTGATCGGCGGGCAGTTCATGGAACCCTCGGGCCTTCTGGTGATCGTCGCGCCGCTGGTCTTTCCGATCGCCATCGAGCTCGGGATCGATCCGATCCATCTCGGGATCATCATGGTGGTCAACATGGAGATCGGGATGATCACGCCGCCGGTGGGGCTCAACCTCTTCGTGACCTCGGGCGTGGCGGGCATGCCGATGATGGCGGTGGTCCGCGCGGCGCTGCCGTTTCTCGCGGTGCTCTTCGTGTTCCTCATCATGATCACCTATATCCCGTGGATCTCGACGGTTCTGCCCAACACCTTCATGGGCCCCGAGATCATCACCAACTGACGCGCCGGGCCACCCCGGCCGGCTTGCGGGACGACGCGCGCCGCGCTGGCGAATTGGCGTTTGAAAACCGGCCCCCGCGGCGCTAGGTCAGACATTCCATTCCGGCCCAGATCGGCGCCGCGGCCGCAGGCCAGCCAGGCCCGGCCCCGCCAACCACCACAGGAGAGCCCCGCGTGACCGAAGAGACGACGCCAGTGGATCGCGACGCCTTCCTCGCCGCCATGCGGCTGGTGGCCTCGACCGTGACGGTCGTGACCACCGATGGCGCGGCCGGAAAGGCCGGCGCCACGGTCAGCGCCTTCACGTCGCTGTCGGCCGATCCGCCCTCGGTGCTGGTCTGTCTGCGCTCCGACAGCCGGATCGCGCGGACCGTGGCGGCCAATCGCGGCTTTTGCGTCAATGTGCTGTCGGAGGATGCGGTCGATGTGGCCCGTGCCTTTGCCGGCCCCTCGCCCGAAGATCCCGAAGACCGCTTCACCGGGCTCGACATCACCGCAGCAGTGCACGGCCCGATCCTGCCGCGCGCGACCGCCTTCGCCTGCGCCCTGACCGAGGAGGTGATCCATGGCAGCCATGCGATCTGCATCGGCCGGGTGATGGCGATCAGCAATGCCGGCCGGCGTCCGCTGGCCTATCTCAGCGGCGGCTACCACATCGTGCGCCCGCATGGTGACTGACCGCCACCGGTCACCCACCGGACCGCACCCGCGTTTCATCTTTCAATAAATACTCGACTGGCACGGCTGGCCAAACCGCGCGCCGCCTGCCATATCGCTGCCCGTATCAAACCACGGAGACGCCCATGACCCGCCTCATCACCGCGCTCGGCGACATCTCGGACGCCTATGACGCGCTGTTCGTCGATCTCTGGGGCTGCGTGCATGACGGGATGCGCGCCCTGCCCGAGGCCGTCGCGGCGCTGCAGGCCTACCGCGCGAAGGGCGGCACCGTCGCGCTGGTCAGCAACTCGCCCCGCGCCCGTCGCGGGATCGAGACGCAGCTGGCCGAATTCGGCATCCCGCAAGACGCCTGGGACACCATCGCCACCTCTGGCGACAGCGCGCGCGCGGCGATGTTCCGCGGCGTGGTGGGGCGGCGCGTCTGGTTCATGGGCCAGTCCTTCGACACCCGCTTCTTCGAGCCTATGGCGATGATCGAGGACCCCGTCGAGATCACCTGCGTCCCTCTGGCAGAGGCCGAGGGGATCGTCTGCGTCGGCCCGTTCGATCCGATGGCCGACCCCGACGAGTTGCGCCCGCAATTGCTGCTGGCCAGGCAACGCGACCTCGAACTGCTTTGCGCAAATCCCGACATCGTCGTGGATCGCGGCGAGACCCGCGAATGGTGCGCCGGCGCGGTGGCGCGGCTTTACACCGAGATGGGGGGGACGAGCCTCTATTTCGGCAAGCCGCACCCACCGATCTACGATCTCGCGCGGCAGCGGCTGGCGGCGCTTGGCCGCGACGTCGAAAACCACCGGATCCTGGCCATCGGCGACGGCGTGCACACCGATATCGCGGGGGCGATGGGCGAGGATATCGATTCGCTCTTCATCACCGGCGGGCTGGCCGCCGAAGAGACCCGGACGGCCCATCAGCCCGACGAGGCCGCCCTGCGCGCCTATCTCGAACAGGAACAGGCGTCGCCAACCTTCAGCATCGGCGCGCTGCGCTGAGAGAGACCGGGCACTGCGAGAGACGGGGCGCCGCGCCATCCGGGCGCGCCGGGAAACGCGCGCCGACAGAAATCCCTTGATCTTGCTGCATCCGCAAAGTAATAAAATTCCAAAGCAGGCCAGTAAAGCGCCGCAATATTACAACGCCAAGTGTCGAAGCCACGCCATTCGGAGGGTGAGAATGTTGGATAACATGCCGCGCGGGACGATCTGCATCGAGGATATCGAGATGGGCATGACCCGTCATCTGCGCAAAGTGGTGACCGACCGCGACATCGAGATGTTTGCCGAGGTCTCCACCGACCACAACCCCGTGCATCTCGATGACGACTACGCGCAGGATACCATCTTCGAGGGGCGGATCGCGCATGGCATGCTGACCGCCGGGCTGATCTCGGCGGTGATCGGCGAGCAGTTGCCCGGGCATGGCACCGTCTATATGGGGCAGACGCTGAAATTCCTCGGCCCGGTGCGCCCCGGCGACATGGTGGAGGCGCAGGTCGAGGTCACGGGCATAGATCACGGCAAGCGCCGCGTGCAGCTTGATTGCCGCTGTCTGGTTAACAACAAGAAAGTCCTGATCGGCGAGGCCACGGTGCTTGCGCCGTCGCGCAAGTTCGACTGAGCCCGCCTGCGCGCGCCCTCTGGGTGTTGCCCGCTTGCGCGCGAATCCCGGATTTGCCCGCAAGCGCGGGCACGCTTAATTTGCCCGCTTGCGCGCTCATACCAGATTTTGCCCGCTTGCGCGGGCGGGGCGCTGACCGCATCCTGCGCGCATGAGCCAGACACCCAGCTGGGGCGTTGTCGCCACCATCAAGGCGCCCACAAGCGATATCCTCGATTTCGCCGCGCATCACCTCGATCTGGGGGCGCATCGGGTGTTCATCTATCTCGACGCGCCGGATGCAGCGGCAGAGGCCGCGCTGCGCGCGCATCCCAAATGCCGGGTGATCGATTGCGACGCGGCCTACTGGGCCCGGCGCCGCAAGCGCGGGCGGCCCGAGCAGCATCAGCCGCGCCAAAGCCTCAACGCCACGCATTGCCTCAACCGCCGCCCGCAGGTCGACTGGCTGGCGCATCTCGATGCCGACGAGTTTCTCTGGCCGGCCACCCCGCTGCCCGAACAGCTGGCCGCGCTGCCCGGAACGGCTGTCAGCGCGCGCATCCGCCCGGTCGAGGCGCTGGCGCCCGATCCCGGCGACCCGCCGCCACAGGGCTCGCAATGGTTCAAGTCCTGCGCGAGGCTGCAGGCGCGCCGGCGCGAGGAGACCGATGCGATCTATCCCGGTTTCGGGCCGCATCTGAATGGCGGCTTCGTCAGCCATGTGGCGGGCAAGGTCCTTGTGCGCACCGGGCTGGAGGGGCTCAGCCTGCGCATCCACAACGCGTTCCGTAACGGCGTCAGGGACGATCTGCCCGAGACCCTGCCCGACACGTGGCTGTGCCACCTGCATGCCGCGACATGGGCGCATTGGCACGCGCGCTACCGCTTCCGTCTGCGGCAGGGATCCTACCGGCCGGGGCTGAAACCCGCGCCGCTGGCGCAAGGGGCTGCGCCCAACATGCACGCGCTGTTCCGGAGGCTGGAGGAGACGGGCGGCGAGGCCGCGCTGCGCCGCTTCTTTGCAGAGGTCTGCACCGCCACGCCGGCCTTGCGCGCACGCCTGTCGGGTTACGGACGCCTGCACGCCATGGCGCTTGATCTGGATATCAAGCGCGACCGCCATTTTCCGGGCCGTGTCTGAAGGCCGGCGCGGCGCATTGCATTGACCCCTCGGCACGCATCGTTTACACAATGCAGCGCGGGTCATCCATGTGACGAACCACAGGCCCACGAGGGGCTGACCCGGCGACAGACGCACGGGCCGTATTGTGTCCGTAATTGACGGATACGCATGACAAAGTTTTCTGATCTGAACCTCAATCCCAAGGTCCTAAGGGCCGTCGAGGACGCCGGCTACGAGACGCCGACGCCGATTCAGGCCGCGGCCATTCCCGCCGCGCTGGCCGGGCGCGACGTTCTGGGAATCGCGCAGACCGGCACCGGCAAGACCGCCGGCTTCACCCTGCCGATGCTGTCGATGCTGGCGCGGGGCCGCGCGCGGGCGCGCATGCCGCGCAGCCTGGTGCTGTGCCCGACGCGCGAACTGGCCGCACAGGTGGCCGAGAATTTCGACACCTATTCCAAGTATCTGAAGCTCACAAAGGCGCTGCTGATCGGCGGCGTCAGTTTCAAGGAACAGGACAAGCTGATCGACAAGGGCGTCGATGTGCTGATCGCCACCCCCGGTCGCCTGCTCGATCATTTCGAGCGGGGCAAGCTGTTGCTGACGGGTGTGCAGATCATGGTCGTGGACGAGGCCGACCGGATGCTCGACATGGGGTTCATCCCCGATATCGAGCGGATCTTCTCGCTGACGCCCTTCACCCGGCAAACGCTGTTCTTCTCGGCGACCATGGCCCCCGAGATCGAGCGCATCACCAACACCTTCCTGTCGTCCCCTGAACGTGTCGAGATGGCGCGGCAGGCCACCGCATCGGAAACGATCGAGCAGGGCGTGGTGATGGCCAAGCCGTCGCGCCGGGATCGCGCAGACACCGAAAAACGCGCGCTGCTGCGCGCCATGATCGACCGCGAGGGCGATGCGCTGAGCAACGCGATCATCTTTTGCAACCGCAAGCTCGACGTGGATGCGGTTGCCAAGTCATTGAAGAAACACAGCTATGACGCCGCGCCGATTCATGGCGATCTGGAACAGAGCCAGCGGACGCGGACGCTGGACGGCTTTCGCAATGGCGAGTTGAAATTCCTCGTGGCCTCGGACGTGGCGGCGCGTGGCCTTGATGTGCCGGCGGTCAGCCATGTGTTCAACTACGATGTGCCCGGCCACCCCGAGGATTACGTGCACCGCATCGGACGCACCGGGCGCGCGGGGCTCAATGGCAAGGCGCTGATGATCTGCTCGCCCAAGGACGAGAAGAACTTCGCCGCGATCGAGGCGTTGCTGCAAAAGGACATCCCGCGGATCGAGAACCCGGTGACCCCGAGCACCACCGAAGAGACCGAGCGCAACGAGGCGGCCGAGGGCTCGCCCGACAAGCCCACGGCCGGCAAGGCCCGCAGCCGCAGCGTCAGCCGCAAGAAGACCGCGAAACCCGCCGAGACGGCAGAAGACGCGCCCGCGGAGACGCCAGCAGAAACGCCTGCGCACACCCAGGCGAGCCAGATCGCGCCTGACGCGATGCCGGCCGCGGCCCCGGAACCCACGGCCGCAGAGGTCGCAGCGCCGCCAGCACCGGAACCGGAAAAGCCACAGGCACAGGAGGCCGCGCCGAAGGATCCGGCCCCGGCCGGCCGTACCCCGCGCCGCCGCGGATCGGGGCGCAGCACGGGCTCGAACGGATCGTCGGATCAGGGCGGCAAGGTTGTCGGGATGGGCGATCACATGCCCACCTTCATCGCGCTCAGCTTCGAGGAACGCCGCGCAGGCTGATCGCCGGCGGAAAGCGGGACGAGCGCTTGAACCGCTGGCCGTATGACCCCGGAGACGTCCAGCCCGTGGGCGCGGCTCGCGCACAGGGGTGCGGTCAGATGGATATGACGATGTCCGCGCTCAGCCCGCCCAGCCGCGCGCTTTCCCCCAACAGCAGCGTGCCGCCATGCGCGCGGGCCACGTCGATCACGATCGACAGGCCCAGCCCGACGCCGGTGCTGCGGTTCTGGTTGCGCGCGGGGTCCAGCCGGGTGAACGGCTTGATCGCCTCGCCGCGATCCTCGGGCGCAATGCCCGGCCCGTCATCTTCGACCCGGATGCACAGCGCCAGCTCGGTCAGCGTGACCGACACCTCGGCGCGTGTGCCGTAGCGCACGGCATTGTTGATGAGATTCTCCAGCGCGCGCCGCATGGCGACCGCCCGCAGGCTGATCCGGCCCTCGCCCGACGCCTCGTGCAGAACCACGTCGATGCGCGCGCGCTGCATGTCGGCGACCACCTGCCGGACCAGCGCGACCGGATCGAGCGGCTCTGCCGTGCCCTCCTGCGCGCCATGGGCGAAGTCGAGAAAGCCGTCGAGCAGCCGCTCCATGTCGTCGACATCGCGGCGCATCGGCTCTGCGTCGGCGTCCTCCAGCATGGCCAGCGACAGGCGCAGCCGCGTCAGCGGCGTGCGCATGTCGTGGCTGACCCCCGACAGCATCAGCGTGCGCTGTTCGATCTGCCGCTCGATCCGCGCACGCATGTCGACAAAGGCCCGACCCGCCGCGCGCACCTCTGTCGCGCCTTGGGGTTGGTAAGCCACATGTCGCCCCCGCCCGAACGCCTCGGAGGCCTCGGCAAGACGGCTGATCGGACGAAGCTGGTTGCGCATGTAGACAAAAGAGATCACGGTCATCAGGATCCCGACACTCATCATGTTGACGAACAGCAGGTACGGGCGGCTCGCCGAGACGTATCGGCGGGAGAAACTGAGCTTTAGCACCTCCCCGTCATCGCGAAGGTACACATGCACATCCTTTCGATCCGGCAGTTCGACCCGCGCCAGACCGGGCAGGAGGTCGTTCATCTCGCGGATCACCACGATGCCAGAGAGATCGTACCACGCGCGGATATGGCCGGGCGGCAGCGCGTCCTCGCCCACGCGTTCGACCGCGATGCCCAGAGACCGCGCGATCCACGGATCCCCGGCGTCGCGCACCAGCCGGATCTCGCGCGCCATGGAGCGGGTCAGCTGTTCGGTCACGCCCTCGAAATGGCGCTGGACGATCACCACGGACATCACCAGCAACAGGGTGATCATCGGCACGAGCAGGCCGAGCGCCGAGCGGCCATAAAGGCCACGCGGCATATAGGGTTTGAGCCAACGCAAGATCATGGCTAAACCTAAACACAGGTGACCACGGAAGGAAGAGCCATGCAGCTTGATCAGGGGTCCGCCCCGCCGGTCGGTGTCGCACAAAGACTGGACGGCGCATTGCGGTGCATTCTGGCGCCCAACCCGTCGCCGATGACGTATCGGGGCACCAACACCTATCTTCTGGGCACGCGGCGGCTGGCCGTGATCGATCCCGGGCCGGACAATTCGGACCATCTGGAGGCGATCATGGAGGCGGTGCGCCCCGGTCAGAGCATCAGCCATATCTTTGTCACGCATTTCCATCTGGACCATTCCGCGCTTGCCAAGCGGCTGGCCGAACGCACCGGCGCGCCGGTCCTTGCGTATGGCGACGCGCGCGCGGGGCGCAGCGCGATCATGCAGACGCTGGCCGAGCACGGGCTGACCGGCGGCGGCGAGGCGGTCGATCACGCTCTGGTCCCTGACCTGACGCTGGAGGACGGCGAGACCGTCCGGGGCGATGGCTGGCAGATCACCGCGTATTGGACGCCGGGGCATTTCAGCAACCACATGTGCTTTGCCGCGGGCGACACGCTGCTGACCGGGGATCTCGCGATGGGCTGGGCAAGCTCCGTCGTCTCGCCCCCCGATGGCGATCTGCGGCAATACATGGCGTCCTGCGCCAAGCTGCGCGGCCTGCGGGCGACGCGGCACCTGCCCGGCCATGGCGCGGCGATCGAGGATCCCGACACGCGGCTTGTCTGGCTGATGGCGCATCGGCGGGCGCGCGAGGCCGCGATCATCACCGCGCTGGAGGACGGGCCGGCCACCGCCCCGGATCTTGCGGAGCGGATCTATACCGACACGCCCGCCGAGCTGCTGCCGGCGGCCGCGCGCAACGTGCTGGCCCATCTCATCGACCTGACGCAGAAATCACGGGTGCATCCCGAGGGCGATCTGCACCCCGAGGCGCGGTTTCACGCGCTGTAAGCCCGAAAGGCCGCCAGCGGTCCTGCCCAGCGCCTCACGGCGCGCGGTGCGGGTCGGGGGTCGAAAACCCGGCCTCCTGCAGAAGCGCGTCCGTCGCGGTCTCGACCTCGTGTTCGAGGCGCGCCATGAAGGCGTCGCGATCGAGGCCCGCCGCGATGCGCGGCAGAAACTCGACGACCGCCAGCCCCGGCTTGCGCAGGATGCCCTTGCGCGGCCAGAACACGCCCACATTGGTGGCCACCGGCACGCAATCCTGCTGCAACTCTTCGTAGAGGATCCCGGAGCCCTTCTTGTAGGGGGCCCTGACGCCCGGCGATATGCGGGTGCCCTGCGGATAGATGATCAGCTGCCCCGGCGCCTGCCGGCCTCTGGCGACATCCGCCACCATCTGCCGGATCGCCTGGCTGCGCTTGCCGCGATCCACGGGCACACAGCCGATGCGCAGCGCGTATTGCCCGATCACCGGCGTATACATCAGCTCGCGCTTCATGATGAACTTGCCGGCGGGGAGACTGTCAAAGATCAGGATGATGTCGAGAAAGCTCTGATGCTTGGCGACGACGAGCACCTCGTCGGTGGGCGGCGTTCCGCGCACCTCGGTGCGCAGGCCGACCATCCAGGCCGCACTCCAGCGCACCCACCGGCACCAGGCGTGGCAGGCGGCGCGCGCGCCCTGGCGGCTGATCAGCGCCCAGGGCAGGAACACCAGCCCCACGAGGGCCATCATGGCGTAGATGTTGACCACGAAAAGCAGTGACCGCACCCATTGCAGCGCAGACGTCATGGCGTGTCCCTTCCCCGTTTGGCGCATGATCTCGGCGTCGTGCGCGTCTCTTCATGCCTCAGCGGCGGTGCAGGTGCAATCGCCCGCCGCGCGATTTGCTTTGCCCTTTTCCGGCCGGGCGGATGCGCCTATGGTGTCGCAAAACGACGCCGGCCAAGGCGTGAAACCGGATCACAGGCGACGGGGTGCAGCATGCGGTTGACTTGCCCGAATTGCGGGGCGCAATACGAAGTTCCCGACACGGCGATCCCCGAGGCGGGGCGGGATGTCCAGTGTGCCGCCTGTGGCGAGGCATGGGTGCAGCACCGCCCCGGGGCGGCTTCCTCCCCCAACGAGCACGGCCCGGCAAAGCCGGAGGACGCATCGGCGCAGGAACCGCAGGCCGCGCCTGCGCAGCGCCGCCTCGATCCCGAGGTGGCCGACATCCTGCGCGCCGAGGCCGCGCGCGAGCGCGCGCAACGCGCCGCCGAGGCGACGGGCGCAGCGGATCCGGCCCCCCGCGAGCCGTCCTCTGACCCGTCCGCGGCGCCATCCCCGCAGCCATCCCCGGAGCCGCCGCTGCAAGGTGCGACGCGGGCCATTGCTGCTGCGGCCACTGCCCCCGCGCCCCTCGTATCTCCGAAAGCCACGCTGCCCGACCCCGAGGACATCAATGCCTCGCTGACGCGGGGCGGGCGCGCGTCGCGGGACGGCGTCGAAGAGCCGCTTGCAACCTCGGTCCCGGACACGCGCAGCGGCTTTGCCGCCGGCTTCTGGGTCGCGGTGATCGTGTTCGGGCTGGCCGCGGGTGTCTATCTGGGCGCGCCCGAGCTGGTCGAGCTGGTCCCCGCAGCCGAGGCCCCGATCGAGCGCTATGTCGCCGCGGTGGACGCAGCCCGGCTGCGGCTCGACGCGCTGGTCGACCGGATGATGGCGCAGATCACCGGCGGCTGAGGCCCCCGGTCAGCCCGCCTTGCGCCAGGCGTCGAGGATGTAGCGGCTCGTCATCAGGTCCAGATGCGCGCCGCCGCCGTTCTTGAACAGCGTGATCTCGT
>JAWLFT010000015.1:0-3488 GCA_041685435.1 Roseovarius sp. | reverse complement strand
CCGCCGCCGTTCTTGAACAGCGTGATCTCGTCATCGCTGCGGCGCTGGAACGCCTCGGGCTGGTAGTGATCGGCAACCAGATCCTCACGCGCGATCACGCCGGCCTCCAGCGGGATGCGGATCTCGCCGATATGGCCCACGGTGGTGTCGAAACTGTCCACGAAGATGCGCGCACGGCGCAGGCATGCGTCATCGGCCTCGCGCATGTCGGGGCGGTAGGCGCCGATCAGGTCCACATGCTGGCCGGGCTGCAGCCAGTCCCCGCGGATCAGCGGGTCGGTGGACATGGTGGCGGAGGTCACGATATCGGCGGCGCGCACGGCGGCCTCCAGATCGTCCGCCACCTGCAGGCCCGGACAGTCCGCGGCCATCGCGTCGGCATTGGCGCGGGTGCGGTTCCAGACGGTGAAGCGCGCGCCGGTAAACGCCGCAGCGTAGGCCTGCCAGAGCGACCGGCCCACGGTCCCTGCCCCCACGATCAGGATGTTCTCGCTGTCGGGCCGCGCCAGACGCGTGGCGGCATAGAGGCTGTCGCCGGCGGTCTTCCACTTGGTCACCAGATGGAAATCCACAAGGGCGGCCAGCGTGCCGTCCGCGTCGTCGTAAAGGTTCACCGCGCCGTTGATCCGCGCCGCGCCGCGCTCGGGATTGCCGGGAAAGATCGTGGCGCATTTCACCGCGATCCCCATGCCGTCGATCCACGCCGAGCGGTTCAGCAGCGTATCGGCGCCGCGGTACAGGAAGGTATCGGCGATCTCGGCGCGGGGCAGCTCGTGGCCGGTCTGAAACGCCGCGCAGAGGCCGAGCCAGTCGAGATTGGCCTCGCCCGCGTCAAAGGGAATGATGGTCAGGCTCATGGGCATCTCCTTGTCTTGCGAAAGCGGTGTCAGCGGCGATAGCGCGTCGTCTTGGCGGTTGCCGTCTCGTCGTTGACCGACTCGCGCCACAGCAGATACAGACCCGATCCGACGATCAGCGCGATCCCGATCCACGCGGTCGCATCCGGGAAGGTGCCGAACACCACCACCCCCCACATGATCGCCAGCGGCATCGCGACATACTCGAACGGGGCGGCGAACGCGGCCTCCGACAGCCGGTAGGCCTGGCTGATGAACAGCCCGCCCAGCATCCCCGAGATCCCCAGCAGGATGAGGATCGGATAATCGCCCAGCGCCGGCCATGTCCACGCGCGAAAGAGAAACTCCAGCGAGGGATCCCCGGATCCGGCAAAGCGCCCGTCGCCAAGCCCCAGCCCGATCACCGTGCTGGCGATGAGGAAGGTCAGCTGAATGTAGAACGCCATGGTGGGCGCGCTTTCGGTGCCGCCGATCTTGCGGGTCAGCATGTGCAGCGTGGCATAGAGGAACGCGGCGGCAATCGGCAGAAGCGAGGCCGCCTGAAACGCCGCCGTGCCCGGCTTGACGATCACCATCACGCCGGCAAAGCCCACGGCGATGGCCGACCAGCGGCGGATGCCCACGGTTTCCTTCAGGAAGACCACCGAAAACACCGTGATCACCAGCGGCGAGACAAAGAAGATCGCCGTCGCATCGGCGATCGGCAGCGCCGCCAGCCCCAGAAAGAGGCACATGTTGGCGCTGACCACGCAGAGCCCCCGGATGAGATGCACCACGGGGCGCCCGGTGCGCAACACGTGCAGGCCCCCGACCCATGGCGCGACGAGGCAGAAGAACGCCGTCAGGGCGACCATCGCGCGGATGAACACGATCTGATGCAGCGCATAGCTGCCCGACAGGAACTTGATCCCCACATCGTTGATCGAAAAGCACAGCACCGCCGCCACCGCATAGGCGGCGCCGATCAGGTTTGTGCGCTGAACGGTCGCTGTGGTCATGTCGCGGTCCTTGGCGTCAGGTCTGACGGGCCGCCGTTCTGACGGCGCGCTCCAACGCGTCCAGAAAACGGGAGCGGTCGGCCTTTGTAAACCCTTTGCCGCCACCCTGACGGAACGGATCGGCGGCGCGCAGATCGGTCATCAGATCCCGCGTCGCCAGCAGATTGCCGATATTGGCCGCGGTGAACGCCTCGCCGTCATGTTTGAGCACCTGCGCGCCCGCCTCGACGCATTTCGCGGCCAGCGGAATGTCCCCGGTGATCACCACGTCGCCCGGCCCGGCGCGGTCGGCGATCCACATATCGGCCACGTCGGGGCCGTCGGGCACGATCACCGTCTCGACCAACGGGTTCCGCGAGGGCCGCAGACCGCCGTTGGAGACGACGCGCATCCGCAGCCCGTGGCGGGTGCCCACCCGCTCGACCTCGTCCTTGACCGGGCAGGCATCGGCATCGACGAAAATGGTCACGGATCAGCCGGCATGCAGCGCCTCGGCGTGGAAGGCGACGTGATCCTCCATGAAGGTGGACATGAAGAAATAGCTGTGATCGTAGCCTTTCTGCAGGCGGAACATGCCCTCCTGCCGGCGGGCCGCCATGGCGCCCGCCAGCGTCTCTGGGCGCAAAAGGTCCATGAACTGGTCGGAGGTGCCGGTATCCACGAGGACCGGCCCGGCAAAGCCCCGCTCGGCCATCAGCAGGCTGGAATCGTAGGCGGCCCACGTCCCCTCGTCCTCGCCGAGATAGGCCGCGAACTGCTTGCGGCCCCAGTCGCCCCCCGTGGGGTTGCAGATCGGCGCGAAGGCCGAGACCGAGCGGAAGCGCCCCGGCAGCGACATCGCCAGCGTCAGCGCGCCATGGCCGCCCATGGAATGCCCGGTGATCGCCTGCCGGTCCATGTCGAGCGCGAAACTGGCGCCGAGCAGCGCGGGCAGTTCCTCGGACACGTAATCCCACATGCGGAAATGCGGCGCCCACGGTTTTTGGGTGGCGTTGACATAGAACCCCGCGCCCTGCCCCAGATCGAAGGCGTCGTCATCGGCCACATCCGCGCCCCGCGGCGAGGTGTCGGGAAACACCAGCGCGATGCCCTGTTCGGCGGCCCAGCCCTGCGCGCCGGCCTTGACCATGGCGTTCTCATGCGTGCAGGTCAGCCCCGACAGGTACCACAGCACCGGCACGGGGCCGTCCTGCGCCTCGGGCGGCAGAAAGAGGCCGAAGGTCATGTCGCAGCCGCAGACCTCGGAGGTGTGGGTGAAGACGCCTTGCGTGCCGCCGAAACAGGTGTTTTGCGAAACGGTTTCCATGGGATTGTCCTTTTTGCTCGTGTTGCGGGATCAGTAAAGCTGGTTCACCCAGCCGATGACAAGAGACACCGTGACGATCGCGACCATCGTCGATATCAGGATCGAGGACGAGACCCGCCGCGGCGCCACCCCGTAATGCTGGGCCAGCATGAAGACATTGCCGGCGACGGGCAGGCTGGCCGCCGCGATCATCACCGCCGCGGCATAGGGCGGGACCTCGAAGAGCAACAGCGCCGACACCGCGACGGCGGCCGGGTGCAGCACCAGCTTGCAGGCCGACAGCCAGCCGGTGACCGACAGGCGCTCGGCCGATTTCGAGGCCAATGA
>JAWLFT010000090.1:0-12674 GCA_041685435.1 Roseovarius sp. | reverse complement strand
TGGTTCATCGCCGGGCAGGGGATAGCTGCCGCCAGTGACGCGGTGCGCATGCGCATCCCCAATGCGCTGATCCTTTACCTGCTGGCCGGCGCCGCCCTCTGTGCGGCGCTGGCCGGGCCGGGATGGCTCGATCTCGCCGCCAGAATGGCGGTCGGCCTTTCGGTCCTCGCCGGTGGCCTCATCCTCTTTTCAAAGGGCTGGATGGGCGGTGGCGACGTGAAGCTCCTGGCCGTCACCGCCCTCTGGCTCGGCCCGGCGGCGACGCCGGGCCTGCTGATCCTGACCGCGCTTGGCGGCGGGATCCTGACACTGGCACTGATCGTGGCGCGGGCCTTCGGCGCGGGCCGCCTTGCGGGCCACCGGATCGCCGCCTTGCGCGACCCGATGGATCGCGTGCCCTACGGAATTGCCATCGCGGCGGCGGCGATCGCCATCGCGCTCCTGCGGCCCGAGGCCCTCTTGATGGGCTGACGGCTGTCTCTCGCCTCTGTCTGGAGGACCCGAATGCTTCGAATTCTCATTCTGCTGATCGCCCTCGGGGCCGGTGGCGGCGCGGCCTGGATCGCGACGCAGCAAACGGCGGCCCCCGAGCCGTCGACCGCGGACGGCGTCGCCGATGAGCCCGCCCCGCCACCCATCGAGATGACGGCGGTTCTTGTCGCGGCACAGGACATTGCGCGCAGTGGGGCCATCAATTCAGATGCCCTGCGCTGGCAGGACTGGCCGACCGAGGCCGTGCCGGCCACCTCCATCAACCGCAAGGCGGAGCCCAGAGGCCTGAGCAACGCCACCGGACAATACGCCACGCGCCAGATCATGGCCGGAGAGCCGATCGGCAATCACCTGCTGGCGCCGACACCGGGCAGTTATCTGGCCGCCATGCTGTCGCCCGACACGCGCGCGGTGGCCATCAACGCCAACACCCAGAGCACCGCCGGCGGGTTCATCCTGCCCAATGACCGCGTGGATGTGCTTTATACCGGGCAGGGATCGGGCGACGACATGCGCGCCCGCACCATCCTGCGGAGCGTGCGGGTTCTGGCCATCGATCAGTCGACCGATCAAACCGACGCCAACACCGTGCTGGGCAAGACCGCGACGCTGGAACTGACCGAAGAGCAGGTCGAGGTCGTCACCGCCGCGCAATCGAGAGGCACGCTGTCGCTGTCGCTGCGGCCCATGGTCGAAATACCCGGCGAGGCGTCGATGGAAATCATGGCCCCACCCAAGAAGGTCCGCATCGGCCGCGGAGCAACCAGTATCGAGGATATCACGCTCAACTGACGTGGAATGCGCGCCCGCGGTGCAAGGACGCAGCGCGGCGCGGTCAAGGGAACAAATGATGCAACATGCGCCAATCCTGATCGAAGAGGGACCCATCGCGGATCCCCGTGAGACGCCGTCCAGCGCCCGCGTGCCGCATATGACGGCGGCGGTGTTCTGTGTGTCGGCGGCGACGCGGAGCGTGATCGAGCAGGCAAGCGCGGATCGCCGGCTGATCCGGGTCCAGACAGAGCTGCATGAGGGCGGCATCACCGGCGCGCGGCAGACTTTCGAGATGCGGCGCACGCCCTCGTTGCTGGTGGTCGAGGTGTCGAGCGCGGGCGAGACCCTTCTGGGCGAACTGGAATCGCTCGCCGAGGTGTGCGATCCGGACACCAAGGTCATCGTGATCGGGACCGAGAACGATATCGGCCTTTACCGCACCCTGATGGCCCGCGGGATCGCGGAATATCTTGTCGGTGCGCTGACGCCGCTGGACTTCGTGGCGACGGTTCAGACGCTTTTCGCCGAGGACACCGCGACGAAGCTTGGCACCACATATGCCTTTGTGGGGGCCAAGGGCGGTATCGGGGCCTCGACCCTCGCGCAGAACATCGCCTGGACCATCGCCGAGGAAGAGGCGAGCCCGACGCTGTTGCTGGATCTGGATTTCCGGTTCGGATCGACCGCCGTCAATCTCGACCTGAAACCGGTGATGGGTCTGGAGAAATATATCGACGATCCGGGCAAACTGGACGCAGCGCTTCTGGACCGGCTGGTCGTGCAGCGCGGCACGTATCTCAGCGTGCTACCGGGGTTCGACGATCCGTTGGGCGATGTTGATCCTTCGCCCGAAGCGGTCGAGCGCCTGATCGAGATCGCGCGGGCCTCGTTCCCGCATGTCGTGCTCGACGTGCCGCATGACTGGTCCGCGCCCAGCCGCGAGGCGCTGATATCGGCCGACCAGGTCATTGTCGTGGCCTCGCCGGATCTGCCGAACCTGCGCAACACGCGGGCGATTCTGGAACGGCTGCGCACCCTGCGGCCCAATGATGCGCCGCCCCGGGTCATTCTCAACGCCTGCCGGGTGCCCCGGCGCAAGGAGATCCCGGCCGAAAAATTCGCCAAGAGCCTCGGGATCGAGAGTTGCACCACGATCGGGTTCGATGCCGCGACCTTCGGGACCGCGGCCACCGACGGGCGCACGATCCGCGAACAGGCGCCGCGCAGCAAGGCGCAGGTCTGCGTGCGGACCCTCGCCCAGTGCCTGACCGGGCGCAGCAGGAAACCGACGCACGGCAAGCTGCGCGGGTGGTTCGGTCTCGGCTGACGGCCGACACGCATCGCCCCCATCCGCAATGGAAGAGATCCACAATGTCACACGCTTTTGGAAAACGAACGGCCCTGAAGGACGCACAGGAAGTCGTGCCGTCGCTTTCCGACAAGAAGCGCGCGGCCGTGACGCCCGACAGCCCCGCAGAGGATCCGCCCGCGGAAGTGACGCCGCCGCCAGAGCCGCCAAAGGCGAAAAAGCCCACCGAACCGGTGCCGGCCTTCTCGGATGTGGCCGCCGGGTACCTCGACCTCAAGAAGGAGATCTTCGGCGCGTTGATCGAGTCGATCAACATCACCGAGCTCGGCCGTCTGGACCTGTCGGCGGCCCGCCGCGAGGTCGGCAGCGTCGTCAGCGAGATCCTGGCCGCCAAGCGCGCCGTGCTGTCGGCCAGCGAACAGTTCGACCTGACAGAGGAAATCTGCAACGATGTCCTGGGTTACGGCCCGCTGGAGCCGTTGCTGGCGCGCGACGACATCGCCGATATCATGGTGAACGGCACCGACCGGATCTATATCGAGGTGAGTGGCAAGGTCGTGCAGACGAATATCCGTTTTCGCGACAATGATCAGCTCATGAATATCTGTCAGCGGATCGTTAGCCAAGTGGGGCGCCGTCTCGACGAATCGAGCCCGATCTGCGACGCGCGCTTGCCCGATGGCAGCCGTGTCAACGTCATCGCGCCGCCGCTGGCCATTGACGGACCCAGCCTGACGATCCGGCGGTTCAAGAAGGACAAGCTGACGCTCGATCAGCTTGTCGGCTTCGGGTCCGTCACGCCGGCGGGGGCCGAGATTCTCAAGATCATCAGCCGCATCGGGTGCAATGTCGTGATCTCGGGCGGTACCGGGTCCGGCAAGACGACACTCCTCAACTGTCTCACGCGGTTCGTGGGTCATGACGAGCGGATCGTCACATGCGAGGATTCCGCCGAACTGCAGCTTCAGCAGCCGCATGTCGTCCGTCTGGAAACCCGGCCACAGAACGCCGAGGGCACGGGCGAGGTGACGATGCGCGACCTGATCAAGAACTGCCTGCGCATGCGCCCCGAGCGGATCATCGTTGGCGAGGTGCGTGGCCCCGAAGCCTTTGACCTGCTGCAGGCGATGAATACCGGTCATGACGGCTCTATGGGAACGCTGCACGCCAACAGCCCGCGCGAGGCGCTCTCGCGGCTTGGCGCGATGATCACCATGGGTGGCTACGATCTGCCATCGCAGACGATCCAGCAGATGGCGGTATCGTCCATCGATGTCATCATTCAGGCGTCGCGGCTGCGCGATGGCTCGCGGCGGATCACCCATATCACCGAGGTTCTAGGCATGGAGGGCGACGTTCCGATCCTGCAGGACATTTTCGTCTACAAGGTTCTGGGCGAGGACGATCAGGGACGTATCATCGGCCAGCATCAGTCGACCGGGATCGGGCGTCCGGCGTTCTGGGATCGCGCCCGCTATTTCGGCGAGGAAGAGCGCCTGTCGCGTGCGCTCGAAGCGGCCAAGACATCCATATGACCATGAAAATCCCAAGCTTGGTACGAGATGCCTGACTTCAGCCTTACCCTTCTGATCGTGCCGCTCGCCGCATTGGCGGGTCTCGGGCTTTTGATGATCCTCGCCATGCCGTCGATCGAGGCGCGCGCGCGGCGCAAGCGGCGGATGGCGGAAGTGCTTGGCGTCAGCCCTGTCGAAAACCGTGACCCGAACCATGGCGGCAATGCCTCGACCCGGCGCAAGGCCATCGAGGAGACGTTGAAGGAGATCGAACAGCGCCAGTCGGCTCAGCAGCAACAACAGCGCCGACCGGGTCTTGGGCAGCGTCTGCGCGAGGCGGGCATGGATTGGAGCCCGCGCCTTTACTGGCTGATCAGTGCGACTGTCGGCGTGGTTGCGTTCGCGGCGGCGTCATCGTTCGGCCTGCTGATTTCTGCCGGTGCTGGCGCGGTCGCAGGGCTGTTTTTGCCACGCCTCTATGTCGGGTTTCGGCGGAAGCGGCGGCTCAACGCGTTTGCGGCACATTTTCCCGACACGATCGACGTGATTGTCCGGGGCGTTCGGGCCGGCCGTCCGCTGGTGGATTGTCTGGCCATCGTCGCGAACGATACCGAAGATCCGATCCGTAGCGAGTTTCGGCTGGTTGTCGAGGACCAGTCGGTGGGGATCCCCCTGCAGGAGGCCGTCGATCGGCTTGCACAGCGCGTGCCGCTGCAGGAGGTCAGCTTTCTGGCGATCGTGATCGCGATCCAGAGCCGCGCGGGCGGCAGCCTGACCGAGGCACTGGGCAACCTGTCGACGGTGCTGCGCGGCCGCAGGCAGCTACAGGCGAAAGTCAAGGCGATGAGCGCGGAGGCCAAGACCTCGGCGGGGATCATCGGCTCGCTTCCGGTCATCGTGGCGGGCCTCGTGCAGTTGACGAGCCCCGAATACCTGGCGGTGCTCTACCAGACGGATCTCGGCATGATGGTGTTGGCAGGCTGTGCGATCTGGATGTCGATCGGCGTGTTCGTCATGCGTCAGATGATCAACTTCGATATGTGAGGATACTGCGCCGTGCCGATAGATCTTACACATCCGCTGCTTCAGCAAGCGATCGTCGTGCTTTCGGCCCTGTGCGCCGTCGGCCTCATCCTGTCCGTTGCCTGGCCATGGATCGCCCGCGACCGGTTGGCAGAGCGGATGCAGGCGGTCGGTACGGACCGCCATCGGCTGCCCCGCCGGGCACGATCCGTGCGCGCGTCGTCGAGCACCGAGCGCGCGCGGCTTTTCGCGCGAGAGCCGAACAGGATCTTTGCCGGGATCGTGGAAAGCCTGAACCTCGCGCGGCTGAGCGACGCGGGCGAGGCCGCGAAGCTGTTGCGCATGGCCGGGTTGCGGGGACGGGCGCCGCTGGTGGCCTATCTCGCCTCGCAGTTGATCGCGGCCGTCGTGATGCCGGGCCTTGCGTTCCTTTATATCGCGTTCGTGGTACGCCCGGACATGTCCATGCCGGTCATCGCCGCAATGGCGTCCGCCGGTGCGCTTTTCGGATACATGCTGCCCAAGATCTATGTCCGCAACCTCATCTCGAAGCGGCATAACAGCCTGCGCCGCAGCTGGCCTGACGCGCTGGACCTTCTGCTGATCTGCGTGGAGTCGGGGATGAGCGCCGAAGGCGCGTTTCGCAAGGTGGCCGAGGAGATCGGCGCGCAGTCCAGAGAACTGGCCGAAGAGATGTCGCTGACCACGGCCGAGCTGGCCTATCTGTCCAACCGTCGGCAGGCCTATGAAAACCTGGGCACGCGCACCGGTCTGGACAGCATCAAGGCTGCGACCATCGGCCTGATCCAGTCCGAGAAATACGGCACGTCGCTGGGGCACACGCTGCGGGTTCTGGCCAAGGAAAGCCGCGATTTCCGCATGTCCGCCGCCGAGAAGAAAGCGGCGGCACTCCCGCCCAAGCTGACCGTTCCGATGATCCTGTTCTTCCTGCCGGTGTTGTTCGCGGTGATCGCGACTCCGGCTGTCATTCAGGCCTTGGCAGCATCATGATGACGGATGAGCCTGACCGGCTCGACGTCACCAGTCTTCTTATCGGTCCTGCCGGGGTCGGGCGGGGCCGGGACAGCGACAGGGTGCAGGTCACCGAGGCGGCGGTGTTGTTTGGGGGGCAGCCTGAGCCGCCCCGTCCCCGACGTCCTGCAGGACGTCGACGGCAAGGCGCGCCTGAGAGATCCAGCGATCTCGCGCCGCTGCGACCACTCCATTATGCCGTAACGCTGCGTCAAGGCACGCAGAGGCATCTGCGAGCGCCCGGAACCCCAAAAGCCCGGCCCGTCCCGCAGTTCTGTGGGCGATATCCTGAAGCGCTTTGGTCTCACAGAAGCCGTGCTCGATCCGTGCCAGATGTTCCGCCAGATCCTTGCGGAAAACGAGCAACCAGGCCAGTGCGCCCTCTTCCCCGAACACGGCCCGTGCCTCTTCATAGACCTGCTGATCCTGTACGCGGGTCACCTCGTGCCTGCCCGGATCGGGCCACACCGCAGCTTGTTCGTCATCACCATCATTAACCCTCAAATAACCTTGCGAGAAACCGCCATGAAATATCCAAAACATTGCGTTCCGGTTAAAGCCACCTTAGAAGATGGCACGCAGCATTACGGTGGCATCCATGTCATTCAAAGCCAGCGGGTGCTGGATGTTCTGTGCGATGACCGACCGTTCATTCCGTTCAAACTCCGCGACAAGACGATTCTGGTAAACAAGTCCAAGCTTTTGCAGATCGATCTTCTAGAACTCGACGAAATCAAGGAAAAGCAAGACATGCTGCCTGAAGTAAACCTTGAGTATCTTAGCGTAAACAATTGGTAGTTTGGGGTATTATTGGTCGTTAATTGGCCAGAATAATCGAAAAGAGCAGCATCAGCCCCATGAACATCCAGTGTGACAAACTCAACGATGAGGCCGGACGGATCAGGGCGTTTCATGACCTTGATGCGCAAACCTACAGTTCGGAATCCAGCTTTGACCAGATCACGCGGCTGCTGCAACTCAGCCTCGGGATGGAAATGGTCACGATCAGTCTGATCACTGAGGACAAGCAGATTCTGAAGGCGCGTCAAGGGCTTGACCTGAAGGAAACCGCACGCGAGACGGCGTTTTGCAATATCGCGATCCGCATGTACGAACCCCTCGTCATCGAGGACACGCACCAGGAAGCGGCTGTGTGCAACAACCCGTTCGTGACGGATCCGCCGTTTCTGCGCAGCTATATCGGGGCGCCGCTGACGACGTCGGACGGGTATAACCTTGGCACGATCTGTGCCTTTGGGACCGAGCCACGAGAGTTCACCAAGCGCGATTCGGAAGTGATTTCCCAATGCGCCGAGTTGGTCATGAACCAGCTGGAACTCCGCAGGCTGGCCAACCGGGATTTTCTGACAGGTGCCTTCAACCGGCGCAACTTCGTGTCGGCACTGGACCGTGAACTTGCGCGGCTGCGCCGAACGACGGGCAACGCGGCCGTCGCTTTCCTCGATATCGACCACTTCAAACACGTCAACGATACCTATGGTCATCCGTGCGGCGACCGTGTCTTGCGGGAATTTGCCGACATCGTGGACGACCAATGCCGTGGGGCTGATCTGTTCGCGCGGCTTGGCGGCGAGGAATTTGCCGTCTTGCTGTCCGACACCGACATTGCATCAGCGCAAGCGTGGGCCGACCGGGTGTGCAGGACGGTTGCCGATCACTGGTTCGATGGACAAGATGCCCTGGAGATGACGGTCAGCATCGGTCTGGCCGAAGTCGGCGAGGATCACCTGACCTCCGAAGCGGTCACGGAAATTGCCGACAGCGCGCTCTATGATGCGAAACGGCAGGGGCGAAACCGCGTGGTCGCCTAGCGGCAGTCGTATTGTATGCGACTGTGTACATTCAAGGATCAGGTCGATGAACCAGATGCTCTCGAGCTCGGAAGAGGTCGAAGACCTGACAAGGGCCTTCGATAACGGCGATCTGTGTCTGCATTATCAGCCACAGGTGGATGTCGGTCCGCCCTGGCCGGTGATCGTCGGGCATGAGGCGCTGTTGCGCTGGCAGCTTCCGGATGGCCGATTCGCCCGGCCTGACCGGATCATTCCGACAGCAGAGGCGTGCGGGCTGGTGACGGCGCTCGATGTCTGGGTGATCGGCACGGTTTGCGAAGAGATGGCGTGGACGCAGACAACAGGGGGCGGGCACTGCCCCCGGATGTCGGCCAATGTCAGTACGCAGCAATTCGGCCAGACGGATTTTGCGCCTGTCGTCGCGGGGATCCTGTCCCGCACCGGCATAGATCCGGCCTGTCTGACGCTGGAGATCACCGAACGGGCCGTACTGGAGCAGGACGAAACGACGCTCGGCAATATCCACGCGCTGCGCGAGATGGGAGTCGCGCTGGCTCTGGATGATTTCGGCACGGGGTATTCGTCGCTGTTTCATCTCAGGGGCCTGCCCATCCAGGAGATCAAGCTGGATCGCAGCTTTGTTTCCGGGATTCCGCACGGGCACCGGGATGCCGCGATCGTGAGCGCCACGATCGACCTTGCCGCGGAGCTGAACCTGCGGGTTGTCGCGGAGGGGGTGGAACTGGCCCGCCAAGCCGAATGGCTGCGCATGAAGGGCTGTACGTTGATCCAGGGATTTCTCTACGGACGCCCCATGGCACGACTGCGTCAGGTGGCCACCTGAGCCGGCTTCGCAAGAGGAGAACGAAGCGTCCCTGATCGGATTTGCAACAGATCCGAGAGCCCGTCTATAAAACCGATGTGTTTCATGTCAAACCCATTGTTATGTGCCGGCCAGAGGTCTGGCCCGCTCAGTCAGCCCCGATATTTTCGAGCGGGACCGTTTGAACCTCGCCAGAGCGCTGGCGGCGTATGGCGCTCGCCGCAGGTTCGCCCCGCGCCGGTCCAAGCTGACGTGGGCTGGTCAGGTCGCGCTTTTCTGCCGCCATATGCGCTAGGTTGGACGGGTTTGCACAGTTGAGCACGGGGAACGGCATCCTGAACGCTTGGTCAAACCTGTTATAACCGCCGGCCTTGCAATCCACGCGCACCTGATCGTGGCGGATGACCTGGACCATTGCTGCGTCATGACGCGGATCACTGCGCGCAAAACCCGGTGGCGCCGACAGAAGCAGGCGGGCGGGGCCGGGGTCGATGGCTTTGATCAGGCTTTGGCGGCGTTCGCGGTCGCGCCGGTCCGAGCCGGTACTGCCCATGCTCACAAGGATGTCGTCCCCGCGTCGCAGTTCGAGCGCCTCCAGAAACGCCTTGAGCCGGGGCGCCTCGCCATGTGCAAGGCTTGTGCATCCTTTGGTAAAGCGCACATCATGATGGGCCTGACCGCCATCGGCGATGAAATGCGCGCGGTCGAAGTTGCCGATCGGCTGGTGTCCGCAGCCCGCCAGAAAAAGGGCGAGTGCCCCGGATACAACTGAAAACCTCATGCGCGCCCACATCCTGTCGTCCCGCCTCATTCGAATGCGAACCCGGCAGAGCCGTTCAGGCGCCGGTCGCCGATGGTGTCCCGAGTTGCGCCGCTGCCCTCGAACCGGCCGAGCAGGATACGCTCGAAATCGTTGGGTGGCGTGAAGTCGTCCAACGGTGTCCGCAGGTCTTCCGGGCGCGACGGCTGGACCAGCGTCGGTGTCACGAGGATCACCAGTTCGGTCTGCCCGCGCTGAAAGCCGGTGGACCGAAACAGCGCCCCAAGAATCGGGATGGAGCCGAGACCCGGCACACGCGCGACATCCTGCGACGAGGAATCCTCGATCAGGCCGGCGATCGCGAAGCTTTGCCCGCTGCCGAGATCAACGACCGTCGTCGCGCGCCGGGTGCTGAGCGAGGGCACTTCGGCACCTCTGGAGAAATCCAGATCGCTGGCTTCGACGGCGACATTCAGGCTGATCCGGTTGCCGTCGATGACCGTGGGCGTGAAGCTCAACCCGATGCCGAAATCCTTGAATTCGGTCTCGGGATTGCCGTCGGCATCGACACTCTGAAAGGGAAACTCACCACCGGCAAGGAAACTGGCCGGCTCGCCGGTGCGCGCGGTCAGGTTGGGCTCGGCAAGGATGGTCGCAAGCCCCTCTTCCGAAAGCGCCTCGAGCATGACACTGAGGTTCAGACCACCGTTGAAGGTCCGGTTCACGTCGACGCCGAAACCGCCGGTAACCCCGGTGCCGCCTCGAAAACTGACGCCGTTCGCGATCCCAAGCTCGTTCCAGCGGATGCCAAGCTGGCGGTCCATGTTGCGGCTGACCTCGGCGATGCGCACCTGCAGGTTCACCTGCTGCGGTTCGGCGATGTCGAGGCGGTTGATGATGCGCTCCTGCTCGGCGAACTGGCCGGCGACGCGCATCACGTCCTCGGCCTGTTCGGCGGATAGAACCCGGCCCGTCACGACCAGCGAATTCTCGATGCTGCGCGCCTGAATGGACTGGCCCGGCGCAACCTGCGCAAGCGCGGCAGACAGCGCGCTGGCGTTGTGCGTGACCCGCACATCGGCCGACATCAGGACTTCGTCGCCTTCGCCAAGGACAAAGACCGTCGTCTCTCCGATACCGGTGGCGGTCAGGTAGAGCACGCGCGACGAGGCGACCTGGACATCGGCCACTTGCGGATTGGCCACGAACACGTTGACGAAATCCGCGTCTGTGCGCAGCAGTTGTCCCGCGCCGACGGAAAGGGAAATGCCTTCCGACTGCTTCGTCTTGACCAGTTCAAAGGTGTTGGCCCCCATCGGGGCAAGTGCCAGTGCCAGCATCGCGCATGCGGCTGCGATGTGTCTGGCCTTCGCAAATGTGGGTCGGATCTGGATGCTCAACAGGTAGCCCCTCGATTTTATTTGGCATTGAGGCCGTTTCTCGACAGAGAGCGCCTGATCAGCTTGGACCCGGTGACCCCGACCACCGTGCCTAGCCTTGTCTTACGGCTCAGGCTGGTCGCAATGCCTGCATCCAGACCCGCCCGACAGGTTTATCTCCGCCCTTTAAGCTGATGATATCGCAGGATTGGGTAAACGGATATGAATTATCGGAATTCTCGGTCAAGTGTTGTGATTTTACCGCACCCGTCGCGATGGCGAACCGAAGCTACCTGCGGATAAAGCAGTCGGACCTGGCCGGTGAGCCTGTTGAGATCCGGGAACCTGTCTCGTGGGAATTTGTCTTTCACCGGTTTAACGCCCCGATGCGGATCGGACCGATCTGCGATTTCGGTGCATCAAGCAACGAGGCGGTGTATCGCTTATCTCGACTTTAGAACTTGTCTGTCTTATTTGGACGTTCTTTCGAGCATGAGGATAAAAAAGAGTGTACTCTCCGAAGTCACACTTGGTATTGAGCGCCTTTAATCAGGCACTAAGCCAAGCGTCTCTCGGGGAAAGTATTCCTCGCAACTCCATCGCGCGATCGAACAGTGCGAGAATGAATGAATCTTTAACTTCGACACCTGAACGGCGCGCATAATACACGGCAGTGAAGAATTCCAGAGACCCTGGTGACTCTACACAAGTCCGGGCGAATTTCTTTTCTTTGATGATCGCATCAAAGTCGGCCAGCGTGTCGCAGTTCACGAACCGGCCGATCGCCAAGCCAATCTCGTATCCTGGCGGATAGGCCCCGCATCTGTCCCAGTCGAAGATCACACCATCTGCCGCGATGTTCGCCGGCACAAGATCGCCGTGGGTGAAAATCCGTCGCGTATCTGGGGAAGTGAGAGAGGCCGCGACCGTATCCACCTCGTCCGGATCGCGTCCCGCCGCAGTCAGAATCTTGCGCAGTCGCGCTGCACCCCTGAGAAAGTTGGGCTCGGCTCGGAAATCAGCGAGCATGGGCTCCAGTCCAGACATGTCGAGATCCGCGACATGCTGCTGAAATTCTCGCACAGCATCAAAGATTGCGTCATTGGAAGATTGAGTCAGATCCGGCAGATACTCGAAATAAGCTGCCGCCAGCCGCCGGCCCTTCCGTCGATGCAGCAGCCGCGGTGCCCGCACACGACCCTCCAGGCGCGGCAGGATTCTGGAATACGCCCAGTTGACGCGGCGCCACCCCTCCGAATGCAGCAGATAGATCTTTTCGAAAACCGGCACCCCGTTCAGCGTGCCGCAGCGATACGCATTGAGGTTGAAATCGCCCCCCCCACCGCCGATGATCCACGCATCGTGCAAATCCTCTAAAGCGAGGCCGGGATCGTGGCGCGCCACCAGAGTGGCAAATCGTTCGGGACTGCTTGAGAGTTGATCGCCGGAGATCAGACGGGACCATTTCCGCAGGGTTTCCCAATCCGACATGCCAGTTTCGAGACGGATTTTTTTTCGGATATCTCTCTGAAGGACACGTGCTCTGTGGAAACCAACGCGCGCCTGATCCGCCAAACGATCTGCTTGTTCTATCATGTTCATTGATAACACCGAAAAGTTGCGGGTTTTTGCATTAACCCTCATCACCTCCGGAAATTTGACGGTCAGAACGTAACTTTTTGATGACATGTTTGTGACGTCATCAAGGTGAAACACCGAGGCCCACAACTGAGAGTGGAACGCCGCGATCGCGC
>JAWLFT010000089.1:0-12792 GCA_041685435.1 Roseovarius sp. | reverse complement strand
CAGGCCATCTCGGCCGGACCGGCTTTATCGCTGGTCCGGCGGCGTGGCCTCAGCGGCCAGTTCCTGTACCATCTCGTCAAGGGCGCGCACCTGCGTCTGCTTCTCGCCCAGACGGCGCACCGACAGCGTGCGGCCCTCGATCTCGCGCAGGCCGCAGGCGAGGATCACCGGCACCTTGCCGACCGAATGCTCGCGCACCTTGTAGTTGATCTTCTCGTTGCGGGTGTCGGCCTCGGCGCGGATGCCCAGGGCGGTCAGCCTGTCCGCGACTTCCTGCACGTACGCGTTGGCCTCGGTCACGATCGACGCGACGACAACCTGACGCGGCGCGAGCCAGAAGGGCAGGCGGCCGGCATGTTCCTCGATCAGGATGCCGATGAACCGCTCGAAACTGCCCAGCACCGCGCGGTGCAGCATCACGGGGCGGTGTTTGGCGCCATCGGCGGCGATGTAGCTGGCATCCAGCCGTTCGGGCAGCACGAAATCCACCTGCAGCGTGCCGCATTGCCAGTCGCGCCCGATCGCGTCGGTCAGCACGAACTCCAGTTTCGGCCCGTAGAAGGCCCCCTCGCCGGGATTGAGGGTGAAGTCACAGCCCGCCGCCTCGGTCGCCGATTTCAGCGCCTGCTCGGACCGGTCCCAGACCTCGTTGCTGCCGGAGCGCGTCTCGGGGCGGTCCGAGAACTTGACCGCGAAATCCTCGAAGCCGAGATCGCGATAGATTCCCGAGAGGAAGGCGATGAAGCGCTGCGTCTCGGCCTCGATCTGGTCTTCGGTGCAGAAGATATGCGCATCGTCCTGCACGAAGCCGCGCACCCGCATGATGCCGTGCAACGCGCCCGACGGCTCGTAGCGGTTGCACGATCCGAACTCGGCCATGCGCAGCGGCAGGTCGCGATAGGATTTCAGACCCTGATTGAAAATCTGCACATGGCAGGGGCAGTTCATCGGCTTTAGCGCGTTGACGGCCTTTTCGCGGGCGTGTTCCTCGTCGACCTCGACGATGAACATGTGGTCCTGATACTTGTCCCAGTGGCCCGACGCCTCCCACAGCTTGCGGTCCACCACCTGCGGCGTGTTCACCTCGACATAGCCGCCGCGCGTCTGCTGGCGGCGCATGTAATCCTGAAGGCTGGTATAGATGCTCCAGCCGTTGGGGTGCCAGAAGATCTGGCCGGGGGCCTCTTCCTGCATGTGGAAAAGGTCCATCTCCCGGCCCAGCTTGCGGTGGTCGCGGCGTTCGGCCTCTTCGAGAAAATTGAGATACGCCTTGAGCTTGTCGCGGTTCTGGAACGCCACGCCGTAGATTCGCTGCAGCATCGGGCGGTTGCTGTCGCCGCGCCAATAAGCGCCCGCGACGCTCATCAGCTTGAACGCGTCGGCGGGCACCTGCCCGGTATGCTGCAGATGCGGTCCGCGGCACAGATCCTGCCAGTGCCCGTGCCAATACATGCGCAGCGGCTCACCCTCGGGGATCATCCCGATCAACTCGACCTTGAAGGGCTCGCCCCGTGCCTCGTAATGGGCGATTGCGCGGGCCCGGTCCCAGATCTCGGTGGTGACCGGATCGCGGGCCGCGATGATCTCTTTCATCTTCGCCTCGATCCGGCCCAGATCCTCGGGGGTAAAGGGCTCGGCCCGGTCGAAATCATAGTACCAGCCGTTCTGGATCACCGGGCCGATGGTGACTTTCACCTCGGGCCAGATCTCCTGCACGGCGCGGGCCATGATATGCGCCAGATCGTGCCGGATCAGCTCCAGCGCCGGCCCCTCGTCCTTCATCGTGTTGATCGCGATGGCGGCGTCCTGCGGGATCGGCCATTGCAGATCCCAGTGCTGCCCGTCGACCTGCGCCGAGATCGCCTTTTTCGCCAGAGAGGTGGAAATGTCGGCGGCGACCGCGGCCGGGGTCACGCCGGCGGGATAGCTGCGCGCATTGCCATCGGGAAATGTCAGGGAGATGTCGGCCATGGATCTGGCTCCTCGTCGGTTTGGCGCCTACGAAACGCCCGGTTGCGGGTTGGGCTGTCTAATGCCCGGCACCGGGCGTGGCGTCAAGAGGCATGCTCGTGGTATACCACGGTATGAAATAACCGCCTGACACCGTTCGAAAAAACCGTTGGATCTGTCGTGAATGACGTCTATACAGTCGTATAGCATCCGCGAGAGGTGATTGCGCGGTAAAGGCAATCGCACCCCCATGCGCCAAACCAAGATGCGTCAAAGGAGCAGAGATCATGCCAGGCTACAACTCCAAGTTTGATTTGTCGATTTCGGATATCGACCTGATCGAGGCTGCGCTGCAGCAGAAGCGGGCAGATCTGTCGGCCCGCGTGGTGACCGACGACGGCAAGGTGGACAAGACCTCGGAGGCCGACACGACCCTGCGTCATATCCATGATCTGCTGGGTCGCCTGCACAATCAGAAGGTGTTCTACCGACCGCGCCGCGGGGCCTATATCGGCGGGTGACGCGCGCGAAAACCGGTTTGCGCCCCGCCGGCCGACGCGGCATGATCGCGCGACACATAACGGGACACCATCACCGGGGGTCGCATGACGCCATCCTACCTGACCACGCCGGCGGGGTGCCGGATCGCCTATCACCGAACACCGGGGGCGGGGCCGGGGATCGTGTTCCTCGGCGGGTTCAAATCCGACATGGAGGGTACCAAGGCGCGCTGGCTTGAAGACTGGGCGCGTGATGCGGGTCGGGCCTTTCTCCGCCTCGATTATTCTGGGCATGGCGAATCCTCGGGCGCGTTCACCGAGGGGTCCATAGGCGACTGGACGGCGGATGCGCGCGCGGTGATTGACACGGTGACGTCCGGGCCGCAGATCCTTGTGGGCTCGTCGATGGGGGGCTGGATCGCGCTTCTGCTGGCGCGCGACAGCCCCGACCGGATCGCGGGTCTCGTGACCGTTGCCGCAGCCCCCGATTTCACCGAAGATGCCATATGGGCCGGCTTCGATGCCGACCAGCGCGCGGCGCTGCTGTCGGACGGGCAGGTGGCGTTGCCCAGTGATTACGGCGATCCCTACATCATCACGCGCCGCCTGATCGACGAGGCGCGCGATCATCTTGTCCTGCGCGCGCCGCTCGATCTGCCATTCCCGGTGCGGTTCCTGCAAGGCACCGCCGACGAGGATGTGGAAATTCAGGTGGCGCTGCGGCTTCTGGAGCATGCGAACGGGCCGGACATGCGCCTGACGCTGGTAAAGGGGGCCGACCACCGGTTTTCCGATCCCGACTGTCTGGCACTGATCGGCGCGGCGATCGCCGACGTGATCGCGCATGCGTCACCTTGACGCCGCCGCGCGCGCATCGCAAACCGTGGCGATACTGAAACCTTGCGCCGGAGCCGCCCATGACCGACCCGCTTTTCCCCGTCCCCGCCGCGCCGCTTGTCCCCGTCACGGGCGAGCGCGCCGGGTATCCCGTGCGCCGGATCTTCTGTGTCGGACGCAACTATGCGGCCCATGCCGCCGAGATGGGCAACGAGGTGGATCGCGAGGCGCCGTTCTATTTCACCAAGTCCGCGCACACGATCTGCCCCAGCGGCGCCGAAATCGCCTATCCCCTCGGCACAGAGGACTGTCACTACGAGATGGAGCTTGTCGTGGCCCTCGGCGCGCCGGCCTTCCGGGTGGCCGAGGCGGACGCGATGGAGGCGGTTCTGGGTTATGCCTGCGGCATTGACCTGACACGCCGCGACCTGCAGGCGGGGGCCAAGGACAAGCGCCGGCCCTGGGATCTGGGCAAGGATTTCGAGGACTCGGCGATCATCGGCGCGATCACTCGCGGGCAAGCGTTCGGCGCGATCGGCGACCAGGCGATTCGGCTGTCGGTGGATGGCGCCGTGCGGCAGGACGCAATCCTGTCGGACATGATCTGGTCTGTGCCCGAGGTCATCGCGGATCTGTCCCGCTACTACCATCTGATGCCGGGCGACCTCATCTATACCGGCACTCCGGCCGGTGTCGGTCCTGTCGGGCCGGGCAATGTCCTGCTGGGCGAGATCGACGGGCTGACCCCTCTGCATCTGACTATCACAGAGGCCGAGTGACGGCCGCCCGCCATGGCTACGCCGTAGGGCCGGGTCGTTCCTGAACAAAGCGCGGCAGGATCACCGGCATCGTCGTGATCGACAGAGCCGCCGTGGCCAGGAACATGACCTCTGGCCCCCACAGGCCCGATACGGTTCCAGCGACCGCCGGGCCCAGCACGCTGCCGATGGCGACAGCGACAAGTGCTGCGGTAAAGCTGCGCGCGGGCATCTGCGGAAAGAGCCGCTCCGACCAGAAGGCCATGATCGCGCTCATCATCATCACGAAGATCCCCTGCAGGCCCGCCGACACGACGACACCGGCCCAGGCCGTTGGCATCAGCGCGACAAGGCTCAGCGACAGCGCCGAGCCAACCAGAAGTAGACGCAGCAAGGCCGACAGGCCCGTGACCGCCTTGATGCGTCCCGTGGCAAGGCCGAGCAGTCCGAAGAGACCGAAGGCCACGAACAGGATCGCCGGCGAACTGCCCGAGGGGATGCCGGGCACCCCGCCCGCCTGCTCGATCCGGTCCGCCGCGAAGGAGAAATAGATCGCGGTGGTGACCCCGAACGACAGGGCAATGGCATAAAGCGGCATGGCCGATCTGTGCAGCAGCGTGCCCCACGGATCGATCGGGGTGCTGGCGCCCAAGGGCCCGGACGGATCGCGCAGCGCGACGATATTGACCAGCAGGGCAAACGCGCTGGCCCCGGCAAAGCCGACCCAGGCCACGCGCCACGGCAGACCGCTCAGGCCGACGCCGATGGCGGTGGCCCCCGCGGCGGCGATGCCAAGGCTGGTGCCGGTGCTGATGATCGCCAGCGCCGAGGGCCGCATCTCGTCCGGCAGCCTGCGGCTGACGATATTGTTGAAGGGCGTCCAAGCGAACCCCGCGCTGGTCATGGCCAGCACGATGCCGAGCGTCAGGAGAGGCAGGCTGGTGGCGGTGGCCGCCAGACCGGTGCCGACTGTCGCAAACCCCAGCCCCAACAGGATCGGAGACCGCGGCCCGGCCAGTGCCAGTGTCGCATAGGCCGCGATCAGCCCGATCAGCATGCCCAGAAACCCGAGGCTGGAGATCAGCCCGGCCATCCCGGTGGACAGCGTGAAGTCATCCCGGAACTCCGCCAGGAACAGCCCGAACCCCATGCGGGCGGGCCCATAAGTGATCGCGGTCGCGGCAAAGCCCGCAGTGGAGAGTTTCCAGAAGGTTACCATTTCGCCCCTTTACCCGACCGAGATGCGCGCCGAGCTTAGATTGTCCTGAGCGTCGTCCGTTTCAACTCCGTGGATCCGCGGTGTCATGTCTCGTGCCGCAGAGTGCGCGCAAAAAAAATCGGCCCGGTGAAGGCCACCCGGCCGATTTCCTGTAACATTTTCGAGCGCGGCGGCCTGTCAGCCAAGCAGTCGGCGCGCGACCACCTGCGCCTGGATCTCGGCCGCACCCTCGAAGATGTTGAGGATGCGCGCGTCGCACAGGATCCGGCTGATCGAATATTCCAGCGCAAAGCCGTTGCCGCCATGGATCTGCACGCCGTTATCGGCCGCAGCCCACGCAACACGCGCGCCAAGAAGTTTGGCCATCCCGGCCTCGAGATCGCAGCGGCGGCCATTATCCTTTTCCCAGGCCGAGAAATAGGTGAGTTGCCGGGCGATCATGATCTCGACCGCCATCATCGCCAGCTTGCCGCTGACGCGCGGGAACGCAATCAGGGGCTTGCCGAACTGCTTGCGGTCCTGCGCGTATTTCATCGCCACATCGAGCGCGGATTGCGCCACACCGACGGCGCGCGCGGCGGTCTGGATGCGCGCGCTCTCGAACGTTTCCATCAACTGCTTGAAGCCCTTGCCTTCCTCGCCGCCCAGCAGGTTCTCGCCCTTGATGTGGAAATTGTCGAAGGCCAGCTCGTGTTCCTGCATGCCGCGATAGCCCAGCACCTCGATCTCGCCGCCGGTCATGCCGGGCGTCGGAAAAGGATCATCCGCGGTGCCGGGCGTCTTTTCGGCCAGAAACATCGACAGGCCGCGGTGATCGGTGGTGTCGGGCACGGTCCGCGCCAGCAGCGTCATCACGCGGGTGCGCACGGCATGGGTGATCCACGTCTTGTTGCCGGTCACCTTCCAGTCGCCGTTCCCGTCCTTGACCGCGCGGGTGCGCAGGCTGCCAAGATCCGAGCCGGTATTGGGTTCCGTGAACACCGCCGTCGGCAGGGTCTCGGCGCTGGCCAGCTCTGGCAGCCATTTCTGCTTTTGCTCTTCGGTGCCGCCGGCAAGGATCAGCTCGGCCGCAATCTCGGACCGGGTGCCAAGCGAGCCCACCCCGATATAGCCGCGGCTCAGTTCCTCGGAGACCACGCACATCGACGCCTTCGACATGCCGAGCCCGCCATATTCCTCGGGGATGGTCAGGCCGAACACGCCCATCTCGGCGAGCTCGTCGATGATCTCCATCGGAATCAGCTCGTCCTTGAGGTGCCAGTCATGCGCGTAAGGCTCGATCTTGTCGACGGCAAAGCGGCGGAACTGTTCGCGGATCATCTCCAGCTCGTCGTCGAGCCCGCTGCGGCCGACCGTCGCCTCGGCGCTGCGGTCCTGCATCAGCTCGACCAGCCGGGTCCGGGATACTTGCGTGTTGCCGGCCTGCATCAGCATGGTCGCCGCCGGGTTCATCGTGAGGGCGGCGTCATCGACGGCAAGGCCCATGTCCTGGAGACGCACCATCTCGCCCTGGTTCATCTGGATGCCACCGGCGATCTGGTTGAGGTATTCGCCGAATGCGATCTGGTGGATCAACTGTTCAAGCTCGCCGAACTTGTCCTCCGCGTCGAGCCCCTTGGCCCAGTTCTGCATCTGTCGCAGCGATTCCACATAGGTCGCCAGCCATGCAAGGCCGTGCGCGGCGGTCTGGTTGGCCTCGATCGCGGAGCCCGAGACACGCCCGTCGACCGTCACCATCTCGGCCACCGACGCCTTGGCCCGCTCCAGCAGCGCCTCACAGGGGTGCAGGGCCGAAGCGGTCAGCGCCAGAAGGTCGCGCAGACCCACCGGCTGTTTCAGGTCCATATCCTGTCCGTCATGCGCCATGGAAAGGCTCCTTTTCATCCGTTTGGTGGTTTTTATCTAGTTTGCAAGTGCAGCACAACAATTATGCCAAATGTCGCAGGTTTTTGTTCTATAGTTGCGTGGCGATTTCCGTGTGCGGGTGGCGCGCGGCCATGCTAACCGTCGGGCATGGAGATGTTTTTCGACCTCGTTCCGGCTTGGGGCTTGCTTTTTGCGACAGGGTTGGCGTTTTTGACAGGCGTGGTCAAGGGCGTTGTCGGTTTTGCCATGCCGATGCTGATGATGGCGGGGCTGAGCGCGGTGATGTCGCCCGAACTGGCATTGGCTGGCCTGATTCTGCCGACACTTGCGGCGAATCTGTGGCAGGCGCTGCGGCAGGGGCCGCGCGCGGCGTTCGCGTCGATGCGGCGCTACTCGGTGTTTCTCGTCACCGGGGGGCTGGTGATGCTTGGCTCGGCGCAGTTGGTGCCCGTGCTGCCGCCTGCGACATTGTTCCTGATCATCGGAATTTTCATCACGCTATACGCGTTTGCGACCTTGCTGGGGCGCAGCCTGCGGGCCTTGGCAGAGGGCGGGCGGCCGGGCGAGGCGGCGATGGGCGCGCTTGCCGGGCTCTTTGGCGGGGTGTCGGGCATCTGGGGGCCACCCACCGTCGCGATGCTGACGGCGCGGTCGACCGAGAAGCGCGAGCAGATGCGCGTGCAGGGGGTCATCTTCACCCTCGGGTCGGTCCTGCTGCTGGTATCGCATCTCGGCTCGGGCGTGTTGCGGGCCGAGACGTTGCCGCTGTCGCTCTGGCTGGTGGTGCCGGCGTTGTTAGGGGTTTGGCTAGGCTTCTGGTTGCAGGACAGGTTCGATCAGGCAACCTTTCGCAAGGCCACGCTATGGGTCTTGCTGATCGCGGGCGCGAACCTGATCCGCCGCGGACTGGTGATGTGAGGCGTTCGGCGGGGTGCGGTAGAGGGTGTCGCGCTCTGGCACCAAAGACAACGGGCCCGCGCACATCGCACGGGCCCGGTCCTTTCTTGGCACTCACACCGGGGGTCAACCGGCGTGCGTGCCCTCTTTCTTCTTCGGATTTGAATCCGCGTAGATCACGAGCGGGGCCGCCTCTGAGGTCACGGCCTCTTCGTTGACGACGACCTCTTCGACATTCTCCAGCGCGGGCAGGTCGAACATCGTGTCGAGCAGGATATCCTCGAGGATCGAGCGCAGGCCGCGCGCGCCGGTCTTGCGCGCTATGGCGCGCTTGGCGATCGCCTTGAGCGCGTCCTCGGTGAAGGTCAGCCTCGCATCCTCCAATTCGAACAGGCGCTGATACTGCTTGACCAGCGCGTTCTTGGGCTGTGTCAGGATGATGACCAGCGCCTCCTCGTCGAGATCCTCCAGCGTCGCCAGAACCGGCAGGCGGCCTACGAATTCCGGGATCAGCCCGAATTTCAGAAGGTCCTCGGGTTCGAGATCGGTCAGCACCTCGCCAACGCCGCGCTCTTCCTCGGACCGGACATCGGCACCGAACCCCATCGCACTGCCCTTGCCGCGCTGCGAGATGATCTTGTCGAGCCCGGCGAAGGCCCCGCCGCATATGAACAGGATGTTGGTCGTGTCGACCTGCAGGAATTCCTGTTGCGGATGCTTGCGCCCGCCCTGCGGCGGCACGGCGGCCACGGTGCCCTCCATCAGCTTCAGCAGCGCCTGTTGCACACCCTCGCCAGAGACATCCCGGGTGATCGAGGGATTCTCGGACTTGCGGGTGATCTTGTCGACCTCGTCGATATAGACGATGCCGCGCTGGGCGCGCTCGACATTGTATTCCGACGACTGCAACAGCTTGAGGATGATGTTCTCGACATCCTCGCCGACATAGCCCGCCTCGGTCAGCGTCGTGGCGTCGGCCATCGTGAACGGCACATCAAGGATGCGGGCCAGTGTCTGCGCCAGAAGCGTCTTGCCGCAGCCGGTCGGCCCGATCAGCAGAATGTTCGACTTGCTGAGTTCGACCTCGCTCTTGCCGGCATTGTCGAGGCGCTTGTAGTGGTTGTGCACCGCGACCGACAAGACGCGCTTGGCGATCGCCTGTCCGATCACGTAGTCGTCAAGCACCTTGCAGATGTCCTGCGGCGTCGGCACACCCTCGCTGGACTTCAGGCCGGTGCCCTTGGTCTCCTCCCGGATGATATCCATGCACAGCTCGACACATTCGTCGCAGATGAACACAGTAGGGCCGGCAATGAGCTTTCGCACCTCGTGCTGGCTCTTGCCGCAAAAACTGCAATATAGCGTATTCTTGCTGTCGCTGCCGGAATTGTTCGCCATCACGTACCTTTCAGACCCTGAGCCGCCATTCGGTCATGCGGCCCGGTCGGGGCCTTTGCTCTGTCATTCCTGAGTGCCGCCAGCTTAAGTCACGCGGGAAAACACCACAATGCGAAAATGCCTGATGAGCGTGCGTGCCTGTCACCGGTTATTTATCCTCGTCATCGGGCTTCGTGCGGGTGCTCACGATTTCATCGACATGACCCCAATCCTTGGCCTCATCGGGGGTCATCCACTTGTCACGGTCCAGCGCAAGCCGCACCGTGTCGTAATCCTGACCGGTATGGCGCATGTAAAGGCGATAGAAACGCTCGCGCGTCTGTTCGATGTGCCGCGACTGGATCAGGATGTCTTCCGCGGTGCCCTGGCTGCCGCCCGACGGCTGGTGGATGAGGAATTCCGAGTTCGGCAAGGAGAATCGCAATCCGTGCTCGCCGCCCAGGGCGATCACCGACCCCATCGAGGCGGCCAGACCGCAGACCAGCGTGGACACCTTGGGCTTGATGTACTGCATCGTGTCGTAGATGCTCATGCCCGCGATGACCGACCCGCCGGGCGAGTTGATATACATCGAGATCTCTTTCGAGGGATTCTCGGCCTCCAGATGCAAGAGCTGCGCGACCACGAGGCTCGACATGCCGTCATGGATCTGCCCGTTCACGAAGATGATGCGTTCCTTCAGCAGGCGTGAGAAAATGTCATATGACCGTTCCCCGCGGCTGGTCTGCTCGACGACCATGGGCACGAGGGTGTTCATGTAGGTTTCGTGGGGATCGTTCATCGTGGCCTGCCTGCTTTGCTGCCCGGTGCTGCGCGTCCGGTTTTCAAAATCGACCGGCATGTGCCGACCGTCGCTGGGACGAGTCTTAGTGTTGTGGCCGAAGGGCTGCAAGGGCATCGCATGAATTTGTGGCAAAGGGGGGCAGACGGCGGCGTGCGTGCCACACAGAACGGCATTTTCTTGCGCCGAGGACAGGACTTGTTTTGCAGCCCGTTACAAAACATCTTAGACATTGTTCAGAAACAGAGAGAAATCGACCAGAATGCCGCTTCCCGTACTCGACGACGCCACAACCAAGGAAGACATGGACCGGATGGTCGAAAACGCGACCACGGCGGCCACGTTCCTCAAGGCGATCAGCCACGAGGGGCGTCTGATGATCCTGTGCCATCTCGTGTCCGGTGAAAAATCCGTGACCGAACTGGAAGAACTTCTGTCGGCCCGGCAGGCGGCGGTGTCGCAGCAATTGTCGCGTCTGCGGCTCGAAGGGCTGGTCACCACCCGTCGCGAAGGCAAGACCATCTACTACAGCCTTGCCGATGAGCGGCCGCGCCGCGTGCTCGAAGTCGTCTACGATCTGTTCTGCGCGGAACATGACGCGACCCATATGGTCCCCGGGAACGCGACCGGGGACGCCACCGCAGATGACGGCGCCTGATCCGGATCAGGCGGTCTCGACGGTCTTGCCGACCGCGTAGGGTGCAAACACGTCGTCCACCTCGGTGTGGTTGACATGGTTGGTGTAGTTGCTGAGCGTCTTGACGGCGAGCGCAAGGATGATCTCCAGCACGTGCTGGTCGCCATAGCCTGCGGCCTTGAACGCCTCGGCCCCGGTCCTGCTCGTCAGGCCGCGCGTCTGCCACATGTGGTGGGTGAACCTGCGCAACGCCTCTAGTTTCGGATCGTCGAGGGGCTTGCCGTCGCGCAGAGCCTGCGTGTGCTCCTCGGACAGGTTCGACACGTTGATCGCCAGCATCGAATGCGCGGCCGTGCAGTAATCGCAGCCATTGGCAAGCGACACGGTCAGAAAAACCACCTCCTGCTCGGGCGGGGTGAAATTGGCCTGCGTGCGAAAGTGGTCATAGCCGTGCAGATAGGTGGACAGCACGCCCGGGTTGATGGCCATGGCGCGATACATGTTCGGCACGAAGCCCAGGTTCTCGCGCGCGCCGTCCAGTAGATCCCTGGCGAGGCCGTCGGCCTGGTCGTCGGTCACGGGGGTGGCGTCGAGCTTGTATTCGGCGGTCATGAAATCCTCCTTTGTTTCTGGTACCCCGTAGTTAAGCAGAGCGAACCGGCGATGTAACCGCCGCGCCGGTCACCTGAACGTGAGGCCGGGGTGATCGCAGGGATGCCGCGCGGGATGCCCGCCGCCGCGCATTGTCTGGCGGCGCGTGCCGTCCGGGGCAGAACAGGCCAGGCCCGCCCGATCACCCCGGCTTTATTTTCGGGCGCGCCTTGCAAGTCACAGCCGGCACGAACCATCTATCACCCGAGGCGCGGATCAGCCGCCCGCAAGGGATCGTCACGTGGATTACATCTATCTGTTGGCCGGCTTGACCGGCCTTTTTCTGGGCGGTGAATTTCTGGTGCGCGGCAGTGTCGGCATTGCCCGGGGCATGGCGATTCCGCCACTGCTGATCGGTCTGACGGTGGTCGGCTTCGGCACCTCGACGCCGGAACTTCTGGTCTCGGTCGAGGCCGCGTGGCGCGGCGTGCCGGACATCGCGCTTGGCAATATCGTCGGGTCGAACATCGCCAACATCCTGCTGATCGTCGGTGTATCGGCGCTGGTCTGGCCGATCAGGATCATGGGCGCGACGCTGCGCCGCGATGCCGCCGTGATGATTGTGGCGGTGCTGGCGCTTGTGCCGGTCTTTGCCATGGGGCAGGTGGGCCGGCTTTCGGGCGCGGTGCTGGTGGCTGGTCTGGCGGGCTATCTGGTCTGGGCCTATCTGCGGCCGGGCGCCGCCGTAGCCGAGGAGGCGGGCACGCCTGCGCCGTCCTCGATGCTGGTCTCGGCCCTGTGGGTGGTCGCCGGGCTGGTCGGCCTGATGCTGGGCGCGCGGTTTCTCGTCGATGGCGCGGTGGCGATCGCGCGTGGTTATGGCATATCCGAGGCGTTCATCGGCCTGACCATCGTCGCCGTGGGCACCTCCCTGCCCGAACTTGCGACATCGCTGATCGCCGCGCTGCGCCGCCAGTCCGAGATCGCTATCGGCAACATTGTCGGCTCGAACATCTTCAACGTGCTGGGCATTCTGGGGGTGACGGCGCTGATCACGCCGATCCCGGTGGCGTCACGGTTCCTGAGCTTCGATCTGCCGGTGCTGATCGCGATGTCGCTGGTGCTGGCCGTCCTGTTGGTGACCCGCCCGGTGATCGGGCGCGGCGTCGGTTTGACGATGCTAGCGGGCTATGCGGCCTATATCTGGGCCGCGCAGGGCTGACATCCGGCCTGCGTCAGTGACCGTGCAGGGCAAGATAAAGCGCCGAGAGTCCGACGACGATCAGGCTCAGATCCCAAGCCAGATCGAGTTCGAACCACGTGCGCGACAGGAATTTCGGCCCATGACAGACGCAGGT
>JAWLFT010000088.1:0-12926 GCA_041685435.1 Roseovarius sp. | reverse complement strand
GCCCGCTCCCACGCCGCGCCAGACGCGGAGCTGTTCAGGATAAAGACCCCGTTGTCGGCAATGCTCCGACAGGGCACCGGGCGAGACGCACCAAGCTCACCTTTCCGATCCTGCCGGTGCCAGATCGTCAGCAGCGATCGGCAAATGCCATGCCGCCGCGCTTTGGCTGTCACTTGCCGGTGGCCGACAAGAGTTTCCTCGACGATGCGGAGCTTGTCCTCTTCCGACCATCGCCGACGGCGCACGCCATCGGCCGCTGAGAGACCTTCGATTTGAGGGCGGTGAATGAAATCTGACATAACATCGGACTTATCTCAGGATCGTGGCCGGGGTCAGACCGCCCTCGCCACAGCCTTACTGCGCTCTACCGACCTTGGCTCTTCCAGGCCACACCGCTTTTGCGGCGGTTCGAAATGCGCTGAGAAAAGGTGTTTTCGTCAAGAGGCTCCGGCAGATTATTCTGCCGGAGCCTCTCTATGTCTCAAACCCCGGAATGAGCCAGCTTGCGCGCCGGGCTCCCGTTTTTTCGGCAGCCGTAAAGAGCCGGTTACCAGTCCTCGCGCGTCACGACGCGGGTCTTGACCGGCAGTTTCATCGCGGCAAGGCGAAGGGCCTCCATTGCGGTCTCGTCATTGACGCCGTCGATCTCGAACATGATGCGACCGGGCTTGACCTTGCAGACCCAGCGATCGACAGAGCCCTTGCCCTTGCCCATGCGCACCTCGATCGGCTTGGCCGAGACCGGCACATCCGGAAAGATGCGGATCCAGACGCGGCCCTGACGCTTCATGTGGCGCGTCATGGCCCGGCGGGCGGCCTCGATCTGGCGCGCGGTGACGCGCTCCGGCTCGGTGGCCTTCAATCCGTACCCGCCAAAGTTCAGATCAGACCCACCTTTGGCCTCACCCTTGATCCGGCCCTTGAACTGCTTGCGGAATTTCGTGCGTTTTGGTTGTAGCATCTGTCATTCCTCCTTATCGACGGCCGCCGCCGGCCCCACGGGGCGCGGGACCATCCTGGAGTTCCTGAGCCTTGCGATCCCGGGCTGCGGGGTCGTGCTCCAGGATCTCGCCCTTGAAGATCCATACCTTGATCCCGATGATGCCATAGGCCGTGGTCGCCTGCACACTCGCATAATCGATATCCGACCGCAGCGTGTGCAGCGGCACACGGCCCTCGCGGTACCATTCGGTGCGCGCGATCTCGGCACCGCCGAGACGACCCGCAACGTTCACCCGAATCCCCAACGCGCCCATCCGCATGGCGTTCTGCACGGCCCGCTTCATGGCCCGCCGGAACGACACACGACGCTCGAGCTGCTGTGCGATGCTGTCACCCACGAGAGCGGCGTCAAGCTCGGGCTTGCGCACCTCGACGATGTTGAGATGCAGTTCGCTCGCCGTGATCTTCGCCAGCTTGCGGCGCAGCGTCTCGATATCCGCGCCCTTCTTGCCGATGATGACGCCGGGGCGTGCCGTGTGGATCGTCACGCGGCACTTCTTGTGCGGCCGCTCGATGATAACGCGGCTGATGCCGGCCTGCTTGCACTCGGTGTTGATGAACTCGCGGATCTTGAGATCCTCGAGCAGCAGGTTGCCGTAATCCTTCGTGTCGGCATACCAGCGACTGTCCCAGGTCCGGTTGACCTGCAGGCGCATGCCAATCGGATTTACTTTATTTCCCATCAGGCTTGCTCCTCAATTTCACGCACCTTGATCGTCAGCTCCGAGAACGGCTTGCGCAGCGCGCCGAACCGGCCACGGGCGCGCGGGCGTCCGCGCTTCAGCACGAGGTTCTTGCCGACATACGCCTCGGCCACGACCAACTCGTCCACGTCGAGATTATGGTTGTTCTCGGCATTGGCGATCGCCGATTGCAGGCACTTGCGGACATCGTCCGAGATGCGCTTTTTCGAGAATGTCAGATCGGTCAGCGCGCGGTCGACTTTCTTGCCCCGGATCATCGCCGCGACAAGGTTCAGCTTTTGCGGGCTAGTGCGCAGCATGCGCAGCTTGGCCATCGCCTCGTTATCCGCCACGCGGCGGGGATTCTTGTCCTTGCCCATGGCTTATTTCCTCTTCGCTTTCTTGTCGGCGGTGTGGCCGTAATAGGTGCGGGTCGGCGAATATTCACCGAATTTCTGACCGATCATGTCCTCGCTGACATTCACCGGCACGTGCTTCTTGCCATTATAGACACCGAAGGTGAGCCCGACGAACTGCGGCAGGATGGTCGAGCGGCGCGACCAGATCTTGATGACATCGTTGCGCCCCGATTCGCGCGCAGCCTCGGCCTTTTTCAGGACGTAGGCATCGACGAAGGGGCCTTTCCATACAGAGCGGCTCATGTGTTAACGGCCCTTCTTCTTGGCGTGACGCGACCGCAGGATCAACTTCTGCGACGCCTTGTTGGTGTTGCGGGTGCGCGCGCCCTTGGTGGGCTTGCCCCACGGCGTGACCGGATGACGGCCACCGCTGGTGCGGCCCTCGCCGCCGCCATGCGGGTGGTCGATCGGATTCATCACGACACCGCGCACCGACGGGCGCTTGCCGTGATGCCGCATGCGGCCCGCCTTGCCGAAATTCTGGTTGCTGTTGTCGGGGTTGCTGACCGCGCCGACCGTGGCGAGGCATTCCTGACGCACGAGACGCAGCTCGCCAGAGCTGAGGCGGATCTGCGCATAGCCGCCATCGCGGCCGACAAACTGCGCATAGCCCCCGGCGGCCCGGGCGATCTGCCCGCCCTTGCCGGGCTTCAACTCGACATTGTGCACGATCGTGCCGATCGGCATGCCGGAAAACGGCATCGCGTTGCCGGGCTTGATGTCGGCCTTGAGCGATGCGATCACCTTGTCGCCAGCGGCGAGACGCTGCGGCGCGAGGATATAGGCCTGCTCGCCATCGTCATAGCGGATGAGCGCGATGAAGGCGGTGCGGTTGGGATCATATTCGATCCGCTCTACGGTGGCCTGGATATCGAATTTGGTACGCTTGAAATCGACGACCCGGTAGAGGCGTTTCGCGCCACCCCCACGTCTGCGCGAGGTGATCCGCCCGGTGTTGTTGCGTCCGCCCGATTTCGTCAGACCCTCGGTGAGGGATTTGACGGGGCGTCCTTTATACAGCTCCGAACGGTTGATCAGCACCAGCCCGCGCTGGCCCGGCGTCGTCGGATTATACGACTTAAGTGCCATGCTTTCTGTCTTCCGTTAGCTTGCGACGGGTCGCCCCGCCTGTGGTGTGACCGGGCTTGATCCCGGTTCGGGTAAAGGGCCCTCGAAAGGTCCCCGGGTTTGAATGTTGTTTCGAACGGCAACACGGCCCCGGACGAATCCGGGACCGTGCAGATGGTGCCTGTTAGGCGACAGCACGCCGAGGGTCAAGGGACGCATCCGCAAATCCGAAGATTTCGCCGCCGTCCGGGAACGTCTCGGTGGATAATCTGTCAGTTCGCGGCCCGTTCGATGGTGCGCCCGGCCGACTGGATGTCACGCCCGGCCCCCTGCACCGTCGCGCAGGCAGCCAGCGTCACACAGGTCAGAATTCCGAGGATCGCAGCTTTCATGACGCCACTCCTGATTGGACTCGCGGGTCGATACATCCGGCGCGCGCGGCGTACAAGATGCACTGCGATCGAGGGCCGCTTTGACGCGTTTGCAGATCAAGCCCGGGCTGCCGCCAGTCGACCGGGGGGAATCACAACTGCGCCATGACCTCGTCGGACGCCTCGAAATTCGTGGTCACGCGCTGCACGTCGTCATCGTCTTCCAGCGCCTCGACCAGCTTCATCAGTTTATGCATGCCGTCGAGATCCAGTTCGGTCGTCATGTTGGGCTTCCAGACCAGCCGGGTCGATGTGCTCTCGCCCAGATCCGCCTCGAGCGCGGTGGCCACATCATTGAGATCGGTATCGGTGCACCAGATCACGTGGCCCTCCTCGCTGCTTTCCACATCATCGGCCCCGGCTTCGATCGCCGCCATCATCACGGTGTCGGCATCGCCCACCTCGGCGGGGTAGGTGATCTCTCCCTTGCGCTCGAACATGAAGACCACGCTGCCGGTCTCGCCCATGTTGCCGCCTGCCTTGGTGAAGGTGCTGCGCACGTTCGACGCGGTGCGGTTGCGGTTGTCGGTCATCGCCTCGACGATCACCGCGACACCGCCGGGCCCGTATCCCTCGTAGCGGATTTCCTCGTAATCCTCGGCATCGCCGCCCTGCGCCTTCTTGATGGCGCGCTCGATATTATCCTTGGGCATGGATTGCCCCTTGGCTTCCTTGATCGCCATGCGCAGGCGCGGGTTTTTCTCGGGGTCGGGATCACCCATCTTGGCGGCGACGGTGATCTCCTTGGAAAACTTGGAAAACATCTTCGCCCGGACCGCATCCTGACGGCCCTTGCGGTGTTGAATGTTCGCCCATTTGGAATGGCCGGCCATCGTGGCGTCTCCTGCAAATTCCGGAATTTCGGGATGTTCTACCCGCTCGGTGCGGGCGGGGCAACGCCCCGGGACAGGTTCATGGCCCCGATTGCGGCAGCTGCCCGCCCCGGCGCACCATCTCGATGCGCGACGCGCGCCCGGTGGCATCGTCGGTCTCGACATAGACACCCGACAGCGTGACGGCGCCCATGGCGGGGGTGAAGCGATCCTTGCCCATGCCCGTCACGAAACGCCGCATCGGCTCGGTCTTGTCCATGCCGATGACCGAATTGTAATCGCCGCACATGCCTGCATCACCCTGAAACGCCGTGCCGCCGGTCAGGATCTGCGCATCTGCCGTGGGGATATGCGTATGCGTGCCCACCACGAGACTCGCGCGACCGTCACAGAAATGACCCATCGCCATCTTCTCGGAGGTCGCCTCGCAATGCATGTCCACAATCGTCGCCTGCACCGCCCCGCCCAGCGGATGCGTGCGCAGCACCGCATCCATTGCCGAGAACGGATCGTCGAAGGCGCGCCGCATGAACACGTTGCCCAGCACCTGCGCCACCAGCACCTTGCGGCCCCGCCCGTCGGTGAACACCCGGTGCCCACGCCCTGGTGCTGCCTTGGCATAGTTCAGCGGCCGGATCAGACGCGTTTCCCGCTCGACCGCCTGCAGCATGTCCTTCTGATCAAAGGCATGATCGCCAAGGGTGACGCAATCGGCACCAGCCTCGAACAGCGCCGTCGCATGCGCCGCCGACAGGCCCATTCCGCCAGAGGCATTCTCGCCATTGACCACCACGAAATCGAGCGCCCAGTCCTTGCGCAACCCCGGCAGGGATTCCGTCACCGCCGCGCGCCCCGCGCGCCCCATCACATCGCCCAGAAATAGTATCTTCATGCCGCCCTGATATTCCGCGAAAGCCGCAAGGGCAAGCACCGCTCAGGATCCGCAAAACCCCTTGCCTTTCATCTTTCCAAAAATACTCGATATAAAACGGCAGGCTTGGGCACCGGGCCCGCAATGCAGGCCCCCTAGCTGTCGAACGCGACAACCTCTGCTTCGGTCACCACCATGTCCAGGGGCTGATCGGTGGCCTCCAGCGGCAGCGCCTCGGCCTCCTGCGCGGCATAGGCGAAACCGATAGCCCGGGTCGGACGCCGGTTGCGGAGCAGTTCCAGCGTGCGGTCATAGAACCCTCCGCCATAGCCCAGCCGACCGCCAGCCCGGTCAAACGCCACCAGCGGAACGATCAGCACCTCGGGCTCGATGAAGTCGTCCACCTCCGGCACCATCGCCCCGAACGGGCCTTCGCGCAGCGCGCAGCCGGGTGTCCAGCGCGAAAACCGCAACGGCCGGCCGGGCCCCTGGATCACCGGTACCGCGACGGGGCCGTTTGCCGCAGCCTCGGCCATCGCCGGGCGCGGGTCGATTTCGGTGCGGATCGGCAGAAAGCCGGAGATCGGCACGCCATGCCATGCCTTCAGGACGTCCGCCAGACGCCGCCCCCCGGCACCGGTGGCGCCCAGATGCGCCTCGGCCCGCCGGGCGAAGGCGGCCTTGCGGGCGACCCGCTTGATCTCTTTAAGATCGGTCATATCAACACCAGCGTGGCAATTCCGAGGAACACGAAGAACCCCACGATATCCGTGATCGTGGTCACGAACGGCCCAGAGGCCACCGCCGGATCCACGCCAACCCGTTCCAGTGTCAGCGGGATGATCACACCCCCCACCGCCGCGCCGATCAGTGTCAGCATCAATGCTGCGGCGATGACAAGGCCGATCACCGGTTCGCCGAACCACAGCGCCACGATCCCGCCCATGATCACCCCGAAGGCGAGCCCGTTCAGGCATCCGACACCCGCCTCGCGCAGGATCACCCGGCCCGCATTCGATGCGGTCAGGTCCTTGGTGGCCAGCGCGCGCACCGAGACTGCAAGGCTCTGGGTGCCCGCATTGCCACCCATCGAGGCCACGATCGGCATCAGGATCGCCAGCAGCACGATCTGCTGGATCGTCGATTCGAATTGGGCGATCACCTGTGCCGCGACATTCGCGGTGACAAGATTGATCAGCAGCCAGGGAAAGCGGCCCCGTGCGGCCGTCCACGCCCGGTCGGTCAGGCTGGTATCGCCCACACCGGCCAGCTTGAGGTAATCCTCCTCGTTTTCCTCGTCCAGCACGGTCATCGCGTCGTCAATGGTGATCACCCCGACAAGGCGGCCCTCTTCATCCACGACCGGCGCCGAAATCAGGTGATACTGGTTGAACGCATAGGCCACGTCGCCCTCGGCACGGGTCACTGGGATGATATGAAATTCTTCCTCGACCAGATCCTTCAGCGCCGCGTGGCGCGGCGACGCCATGATCCGGCCCAGCGTTACATTGGCCACCGGGTGCAGGCGCGGATCGACGAGGATGATGTGATAAAATTGCTCGGGCAGCGTTTCGGCACCACGCATGAAATCGATGGCGTCGCCCACGGTCCAGTGCTCTGGGGCCATCACCACCTCGCGCTGCATCAGCCGGCCAGCGGAATATTCCGGGTAGGTCAGCGACTGCTGCACGGCAAGCCGGTCGCCGGCCTCCAGCGCGCTCAGGATGGTCTGCTGCTGGCGGTCCTGCAGATCCTCGACCAGATCGACCACGTCATCGGAATCGAGCTCGCGCACCGCCTCGGCCAGAACCTCGGGCGTCAGCAGGCCGATCACCTCCTCGCGGATCGACTCGTCCAACTCCGACAGGATGTCGCCATCGAATTCCTGTCCGTAAAGCGCAATCAGGCGGCGGCGGTCATTCGCGCTGAGCTGTTCCAGCAGGTCGGCGATGTCGGCGGCGTGCAGCGGCTCCATTTCCTGCCACAGACGGTCGCGATCGCCGGCATCCACAGCCTCCATGATCCGCGCAACGGCCTGCTTGTTGAGCGGATGCGCCTCTTCGTCGCGCTCGGGCTCACTCGTGGTCTCGTCATCCCGGTCGTCCATATCGCCCACTCCCGTCACCCGGTCTGCGCGCAGGGATAAAGAAGGCAGATGGGTAAAACAATGACAATAAGGCGATTTACCGATGCATCGCCCGCTCCTATCGTGCCGTGCGAGCAGACTTTCACCGAACAGGGAGTGTCACGATGGCCGACACGCTTCTCTCCGGCCGGATCCTTGCCTTCGACCGGTCGCCCTTTGACGGCGATCCGGGCGCCGCGGCACGGCTGCACGAGGCGCTGGTGATCCGCGACGGCCATGTCGCGGCGCTCGGCATGCTGTCCGATCTGCGCGCAGCATGGCCATTTGCGACGCGTCAGGACATGGGCGACCGCCTGGTCACCGCCGGGTTCATAGACGCGCATGCGCATTATCCCCAGACCGCGATCATCGCCAGCTGGGGCAAGCGCCTGATCGACTGGTTGCACACCTGTACCTTCCCCGAGGAAATGCGCTTTGGCGACAGCAGACATGCCGAGGAAATCGCGGCGCGCCACCTCGATCTCACGCTGGCCCATGGCACCACGACCACCGTCAGCTATTGCACGATCCATCCCCAAAGCGTCACGGCATTCTTCGGGGCCGCCCGCGCGCGCGGGCTTCGCGCCGTGGCGGGCAAGACCTGCATGGATCGCAACGCGCCCGACGGGCTGCGCGACAGCCCGCAATCGGCCTATGACGACAGCAGGCATCTCTTGCAGACATGGCACGGCGTGGACCGGCTGAGCTATGCGATCACGCCGCGTTTCGCGCCCACCTCGACGCCCGACCAGCTTGCAGCGCTCGGCGCGCTCTGGGCCGAACATCCCGACTGCCTGATGCAGACGCATCTGTCCGAACAGCCCGACGAGGTTGCATGGGTCAAATCGCTTTTCCCGCAGGCGCGCGATTACCTCGATACCTACGAGGCGCACGGGCTTCTGGGCGCGCGCGGGCTTTACGGCCACGCCATCCATCTCGAACCGCGCGAGCGCGCCCGGCTGGCAGAGACAGGCGCGGCGCTCATCCACTGCCCCACCTCGAACACGTTCATCGGCTCTGGGCTGTTCGACATGGCCGCGCGCCACAATGATGGCTGCCGGGTCGGGCTGGCCACCGATACCGGCGGCGGCTCATCGTTTTCAATGCTGCGCACCATGGCGGCGGCCTATGAGATCGGGCAGTTGACCGGCACGGCCCTGCATCCCGCACAGCTTTTGTGGCTGGCCACAGCCGGCTCGGCGCAGGCGCTGCACATGGGACATCTGATCGGCAACATCGCCCCGGGGATGGAGGCCGATCTGGTGGCGCTCGACCTGTCCTCGACGCCCGCCATCGCACAGCGCCACGCGCAGGCCGAGGATATCTGGAACGCGCTCTTCCCGACGATCATGATGGGCGACGACCGCGCGATCGCGCAGGTCTGGGTCGCCGGGCAAGACGTGGCGTGATGGCCCCGACCGCCCTATAGTTCAGTCGCAACGCAAATAGGAGCCGCCCATGACCGAGATCCCGACGACTTCGGCCCGCCATCTTGCCGAGGCCACCCGCGCCATCGATGCCCAGTTCGGCGAAGGCTACGCGCGTGACCATCCCGAGCTTGTGGCAAGCCTCGTGCAAAGCGCCACAATCGATGCCGCGGTCGCCACCGGCTACGGCGCGCATAAGGAGGCGCTCGCCGCCGCCCGGGAGATCAGCCGTGAGATGGGCGAGACCATCCTCAAGCTTAAACCGCGCATTTTCGGTTGACGGCGCGCGGCGGCGGCCTGCGCGCAGGGCGACATGGGTTCTTGAAAAACGCGAGCGGCGTCTTGTAGAGCGGTCAGGCCATCACGGAATCCGTGACAGGATCTCAAGCGCAGCCTGATGCTGTTCGCCTCCCGCTGCGGCCAGCACCCGCCCGCCGCCTTGCGCGGGCTGGCCCTGCCAATCGGTGACGATTCCGCCCGCGGCCTCGATCACGGCAATCGGCGCGCCGATGTCATAGGCGTGCAGCCCAGCTTCGATGACAAGGTCGATCTGCCCCAAGGCAAGCATGGCATATGCATAACAATCAAGGCCATAACGGGTCAGTTTCACGCATCGCGCTACCTCGGAGAAGCCGCGCCCCTCTGCCGGCGTACCCACCTCCGGGAACGTCGAGAACAGGATCGCGTCGGATAGCGGGCGATTGCCCCGCACGCACAGTGGCGCTGTCCCGAGGGGACCGACCATCTCTGCGCGGCCAAATCCACCCTCGAACCGTTCGCCGATGTAGGGCTGATCGATGATACCATATATGGGGCCGGTTTCATCCGACACCGCGATCAGGACGCCCCATGTCGGGGCCCCGGACATGAATGCGCGTGTGCCGTCTATCGGATCAAGCACCCATGTCAGACCCGACCGGCCCGGCTGAGCGCCATATTCCTCTCCAATGATAGCGTCGTCCGGCCGAAGATCGGCAAGAACGGACCGCATGGCTTTTTCTGCAGCGTGATCCGCCAGCGTGACCGGATCATAGGATCCGTCGGTGTTCTTGTTGCCAGTCCCGAGCGTGGCCGTCCTGAAATATGGGAGCGTGGCCAAACGCGCGGCGCCGGCAACCGCTTGCGCGACCTGCCTTATTTCGTTGGCGTCCATGTCCGGCAAGTGCCTGTTACCCTACGCAAGCATGCCGAGATGGCTCAAGCCACCTCGCTGAGGACACGCGCTAGATCGAACAGCCGCCGACGCTGATTTTCAGGGATCGCGTAATAAGAGCGAACAAGATCAAGGGCTTCCTTGTCGCCGATGATGTCATCGGAGAGATTCCCTGCCCCATCGACCCGTTCGGGCTCTTCAATGCCGTCGAAGAAAAAGCTGACCTGGACATCGAGCGCCGCTGCGATATCCCAGAGCCGCGATGCGCTGACGCGGTTGGCACCGGTCTCGTATTTCTGGATCTGCTGAAATTTGATGCCTACTGCGGCCGCGAGTTGTTGCTGCGTCATTCCGACGAGCCAGCGGCGGTGGCGCACGCGTTTTCCAACATGCACATCAACGGGGTGCGACATAAAACTCTTCCTCTTCATATTCGATGCGCGAACCGGGTAACAGAAATCGGTACATCGCGTTTTAGAACCTACGCCGCGCATCCCAGCAGCGTTCACAATACATACCGCGTCCTTGGGGAAATACAAGAAATATCGCTAATCGTTAACGTGCCGAACTGGCAAGCCACTCAATTCAAACGCGAACCGCCAGCAGGGACGCACCGGATCTTGCCACCTGAACAGGCGCTCCGGGCCTTCTGGCCATCGCAACCCACTCGAATCGCATTGAAACCGACGTGAACCCTGGTCTAGCGTGGTAAAGAAAGGTCGAACGGAAAAATGCGCGCATACACCATTACATCAGCCGGGGCGACACCCGCCCTTCGCGACATTGACCAACCAGCCCCCGGTCCGGGCGAAATCGGCGTCGCCATTGCGGCCTGCGGGCTGAACTTCGCCGATCTGCTGATGATAACGGGCGAATATCAGGAAACACCCGAGCCGCCCTTCACACTTGGAATGGAGGTTGCGGGCCGTGTCGTATCGCTCGGCCCCGGCACCGACGGGCCGCCGGTCGGCAGTCGTGTCGCCGTCTTTGGTGGCCAGGGTGGACTGGCCGAGCATGGCTGCTTTCCCGCGGCGCGCGCGGTTGTTCTGCCTGACGCCATGAGCTTTACCGACGCGGCCGCTTTCCAGATCGCCTACGGTACCAGCCATGTGGCGCTTGACCATACGGCACGGCTGCAACCCGGCGAAACGCTTCTGGTGCTTGGCGCGGCGGGCGGTGTGGGACTGACCGCGGTCGAGATCGGCAAGCTTATGGGCGCGCGCGTAATCGCCTGCGCCCGCGGTGCCGACAAGTTGGAGGTCGCCCGCAAGGCTGGCGCAGATCACCTGATCGACGCGCAGACCGACGATATCCGCACCGTCTGCAAGGAGCTGGGCGGTGTCGATGTGGTCTACGATCCGGTCGGCGGCGATCAGTTCAAGGCCGCGTTTCGCGCCTGCAACCCCGAGGCGCGCATTCTGATCATCGGCTTTGCCAGCGGCGAGGTGCCGCAGATCCCGGCCAATCACCTTCTGGTCAAGAACCTTGCGGTGATGGGCCTTTACTGGGGCGGCTATCTCAGGTTCCGCCCCGAAGTGGTGACCGACAGTCTGCGCACGCTTTTCGAGTGGCACGCCGCAGGCCGGATCAAGCCGCATATCAGCCACGTTCTGCCGCTCGATCAGGCCGACGAGGCGCTGGAGCTTCTGCGCAGCCGCAAATCCATCGGCAAGGTGGTCGTCACGCCGACAGCCGTCTGAGTGGTGCAGCGCTGCAGAGCCTGCAACGGCAGTTCCTGACGCTATTTGCGCAGTCTGCATTGGCACAGTCTGCGCAACTGGCAGGCGCCACCTTCGGGAACATGCCAAAAACTGTCGGAAAAGCTTGAAAACGACTGCGCACTGAACGATATTGCATCTAAAGGCTTCAAGCATAAGCTGTCTCACATATCGGAGGGTTTCTATGGCAGAGTTCAACACGATCCGGGCGACCACGGGTGCACGCAGCACCCAGATCGACGCGGGTCTTCGCGCGCACATGAACAAGGTCTATGCGACCATGTCCATCGGCATGCTCATCACCGCACTAGCGGCGTGGGCCATCTCCGGACTGGCCGTGACGACCGATCCATCTGTCGCCGCCGCCGAGCTGGGCAACGGCCAGATGCTGACCGGGCTCGGGGCCGCGCTTTATCTGTCTCCGCTCAAGTGGGTGGTGATGCTCGCGCCGCTGGCCTTCATCTTCCTCGGCTGGGGATCATTGTTGCGCCGGGCACCGGCCGCTGGTGTGCAACTGGGCTTTTTCGGATTCGCGGCGCTCATCGGCCTTTCGCTGAGCTCGATCTTTCTGATCTTCACTAGCTTCTCGATCGCACAGACATTCGTCGTCACTGCGATCGCATTCTCCGGGCTGTCACTCTGGGGTTATACAACCAAAAAGGACATCTCGGGTTGGGGCAGCTTCCTCATCATGGGTGTGATCGGCCTGATCGTGGCGATGATCGTGAACATCTTTTTGCAGAGCGAAGCGATGATGTTCGCAATCTCGTCCATCGGTGTGCTGATCTTCGCGGGCCTCACCGCGTTCCACACACAGGAAATCAAGAATGTCTATGTGGCGCATGCCGCCCAGGGGGATCAGGACTGGCTGGACAAGGCGGCCTATGATGGTGCGTTGAACCTGTACATCAGCTTCCTGAACATGTTCCAGTTCCTGCTGATGTTCATGGGCCAACAAGAGTAAAGCATCAACCTCTAGATAAATGAGTTTCCAACCCGTCAAGCCATTGGTTTGACGGGTTTTTCTTTAGAGCGGGTTGCGAGCTTTCAGATTCAGGATTCCCAAGAGGGTTGATCTGTGATTCCCTATTGGCATGGCAGATATGGGAGTTTCAGATGGGCAGGCCACATCCTATGGCACTTCGCGAGCGGGTTGTCGCGTTTGTAGAGGAAGGGCACTCGCACCGCGCAGCTGC
>JAWLFT010000152.1:0-3171 GCA_041685435.1 Roseovarius sp. | reverse complement strand
CTTACGCTGTGGGTGACGTTCGTGCCGTGTTTCCTGTGGGTCTTCACCGGCGCGCCCCATATCGAGCGGATCCTTGCGCGACCGCGTCTGAAAGGCGGGTTCGCGGGGATTTCGGCGGCGGTTGCCGGGGCGATCCTCAACCTGTCCGTCTGGTTCGCGCTGCACGCACTCTTCGCGGATTTGCGCCAAACGCGCCTTGGCCCGCTGCCGGACGGGTCGACACTCGTGCCGCTCAATGTCGCAGTCGTGGGCGTCGCGGCGGTGCTTGTTCCGGGGTTGCGGTTTTCGGTCGTGCGGGTTCTGGCCATAATGGCGGCGCTGTCGGGCACAGTGCATGCCGTGATGTGACGGAACGCATTGCAGGCCTTTCGTTTTGTCCCGAATCCCCTATGCTGAACCCGTTCCAAGGCCAAAGGCGAGTAAAGCATGTCGCGTACGATCGATTACGGAAACCTGATGCACCGCGCCATGCGTGGCCTCATACAGGAGGTGCTGTGCGATGTGCGCGATAACGGGCTTCCCGGCGCGCATCACTTCTTCATCACCTTCGACACGACCCATCCCGAGGCAGAGCTCGCAGACTGGTTGCGCGACCGCTACCCGTCCGAGATGACGGTGGTCATGCAGCACTGGTATGACGCGCTGGAAGTCACGGATGACGGGTTTTCCGTGACGCTCAATTTCGGCGACGCGCCGGAGCGGCTCTCTGTGCCCTATGACGCGATCAAGACCTTCGTGGATCCGTCGGTGGAGTTCGGCCTGCGATTCGAGACGCAGGAGGTCGACGAAGGGGGCGACAGCGCGGATGGCACGGCAAACGCCCAAAAGGACATGCCCGAGGGTGAGGCCGACATCGTGAGCCTCGACAGCTTCCGCAAGTAGCGGGCGCAGCCGCCGGGTGTCTCTGCTCGGGTGTGCTCGGCATTGATATTGGCGTGCAGTACGGTATTGATGTGGCCGATATGCACATGGCCAATGCCAAGGAGAGTTTTCCATGACCGCCACCCGTAGCGAATCGGACAGTTTCGGCCCCCTCGATGTGCCGGCTGACAAATACTGGGGCGCGCAGACCCAACGCTCGATCATGAATTTTCCCATCGGCTGGGAAAAACAGCCTGCGGCCATCGTGCGCGCCCTCGGTGTGGTCAAGAAGGCGTGTGCGCAGGCCAACAAGGCCAGCGGCAAGCTCGACGCGCGCCTTGCCGATGCGATCATCGAGGCAGCCGGCGAGGTGATCGACGGTCGGCTCGACGACAACTTCCCGCTTGTCGTGTGGCAGACCGGATCGGGCACACAATCCAACATGAACGCCAACGAGGTGATAGCGAACCGCGCGATCGAGATCCTCGGCGGCACCATCGGCTCGAAAGATCCGGTGCATCCCAACGATCACTGCAATATGGGGCAATCCTCCAACGATACCTTCCCGACGGCCATGCATATTGCCACCGCGATGAGCGTGCGCGATGTTCTCCTGCCGGGACTGGAAAAGCTGGCCGGGGCGCTCGAGGCGAAGTCGGCGCAGTTCCACGACATCATCAAGATTGGCCGCACGCACACGCAGGACGCCACCCCGCTTACGCTGGGGCAGGAATTTTCAGGCTACGCGCATCAGGTCCGCCAGGGCATCGCGCGCATCCACGCCGCGATGCCGGGCATCTACGAACTGGCGCAGGGTGGCACGGCCGTCGGCACCGGTCTCAACACTGCCCCGGACTGGTCCGGGACGGTCGCGGCCAACATGGCCGAGATCACCGATCTGCCCTTCGTGACCGCGCCCAACAAGTTCGAATCTCTGGCCGCCCATGACGCGATGGTGTTCCTGTCGGGCGCGCTCGCGACCGTGGCGGGCTCGTGCTACAAGATCGCCAACGACATCCGTTTTCTCGGATCGGGCCCGCGCTCGGGTCTGGGCGAGTTGATCCTGCCGGAAAACGAGCCCGGCTCGTCGATCATGCCGGGCAAGGTCAACCCCACGCAGGCCGAGGCGCTGACACAGGTCGCAGCCCACGTGATTGGCAATGACGCCGCCATCAAGTTCGCCGGCAGCCAGGGCCATTTCGAGCTCAACGTCTACAACCCGATGATGGCCTACAACCTGCTGCAATCAATTCAGCTTCTGGGTGATGCAACCGGCAGCTTCACGACGCGGATGCTGGTGGGGATCGAGGCCAACAAGCCGCGAATCCGGCAACTGATGACGGATTCGCTGATGCTGGTCACCGCGCTCGCGCCCACGATCGGCTACGATAACGCCACCAAGGTCGCCAAGACCGCGCACATGAACGGCACCACCCTGCGCGAAGAAGCGGTCGCGCTTGGCTTTGTCGATGCCGAAACCTTTGACCGCGTGGTGCGCCCCGAAGACATGATCGGCCCGAAATGACCGACACGCCCGTCAATCTCAACCGGGCGCGCAAGGCAAAGGCGCGGATCGCCAGGAAAGCCGAAGCCGACGCGAACACCGTCAAGTTCGGTCAGAGCAAGACACGTAAGGCGCAAGAAAGGGCCGAGACGTCGAAAGCGCGGCGTGATCTCGACCGGCACCGCCTGAGCGAGGATTGATGCCGGTTTCTTCTGGCCCCAGATACCCCGGGGGCGTCGCCGCGCGCCGCGACGGCGGCAGCAGCGCCCCCGATCTCCGCCGACCATGAGTGCGCGTCCCGTCAAGCACTCCCTGACTTTGCGCGGCCATCGCACCAGCGTGTCGCTGGAGGCCGAATTCTGGCAGGCCTTTCGCGATATCGCCGACGAGGAAGGCATCGCGCTCAACGAATTGGCCGCCCGTATTGATGCCGAACGCGGCATGGAGGCAGGGCTCGCCTCGGCAATCCGCGTCTTCGTCCTGCGTCACTACCGCCGGATGGAAGACGCCTACCGTTTGGCAAGATCAGGTTGACTCTTGGGGATTGACCGGACCGGCTGACCCTAGGAGGAACGTCGCTGTTGGCGGGAATGCCCCCTGATGAGAAGGTTTGGTTGCTGAGACCAACCTGTGATCAAGAGACCGTCCCATGGCTGGTACCGAATGAGCGGTAAGCCCGGTGCGCCGCCGGATGACCCGCGACACGACGCTTCGCAACCTGTCACCGGGCACATCGGCGATCCTATCTTCATGCCGTCGCCAAGCTCACCCAGAATTGCAACCGCGCGCCAGATCGGCCGGTGCGG
>JAWLFT010000087.1:5316-13279 GCA_041685435.1 Roseovarius sp. | reverse complement strand
CGATGCGCGGCGGCCTTCGGCCTTGATTCCGCGCAGGGCAGAGTCGGCAACGTCCTCTTCAGGCCAAACTCGGCCCGCACACAGGCGTTCCACACTCACGACAGGTCGCAGCCCCTCCGACATTTCGCGTTTTGACCCAGATCAAGGCGGCGGGTGCGAGGTCAATGCACGCTCATCCCCGATACAAAGGAGAGATGACATGCAAAGCACCGCAACCCTGACCCGTCACGCCGATCTGGTGGATCGGATGGCCGAGACCCAAGGCGTCGATCTTGAAGAGCGCATGATGGCCGGCAAGGTCCGGCCCGAAGAGGTACGCGACGCCGTTCTGGCCTGCACCGGATGTGCCTGTGCCGATGCCTGCGTGCATTGGCTGGACCGCACCGAGACGGCGGACGCCACGCCGGATTACTGCCGCAACGCCGAATTGTTCGGATATCTCAAGCTGGACCAGCCTGACTGACAGGTCCGGCCAAAGCCCTGTCGCACGGATCTTTCGCTCACACCCTTGCGCGGGAGGCTTGGGGTCTGCGGTCACAGACCGGTGGAAAGCCCGGTTGCGATGCCCATGAAGAAGCAGGCGGTGGCCACGGCGACAAAGCCGTGCCAGATCGCGTTGGCGAATCGCAGGCTTTGCCATGTGTAGAAGATCACCCCCACCATGTAGGTGAGCCCGCCCGCCAGCAGCAGCGCCAGACTTGCCGTCGGCAGCACGGCCATCAACGGCACGAACAGGGCGATCCCGATCCAGCCAAGCGCCACATAAGGCAACCAGCCACTGCCGATCTGACCGCGTTTCGCCATGATCTTGGTCGCGGCACCAAAAATGGCCAGCGTCCAGACGATCCCGAGAATCACATACCCGAAGGCCGTGCCCAGAAACGCGGCGAGCGGCGTGAAGGTGCCTGCGATCTTGACATAGATCGCCGCATGATCGAGCCGGCGCAGGATCGGGCGCGCGGGCGTGTAGGCGTACAGATGATAGGCCGCCGACGCCCCGAGCATCAGCAGGAGCGCCACCGAATAGACGATCGTCGAGACGAGCGTCACACCATCCATGCGCAGCGCCCACATCGCGAAAAGCACCGCCACGCCGGTGACCGCCGCGATGAACCCGGCGACATGCACCGCCCCGTCGGCCAGCCGTTCGGCGCGGGAATAGTCGGGATAATACTCAGTCATGAGTCCAATATGCGGGCTGTTCGTGAACATCTCAAGAATGTCCGGAATGACGCAGCGTCAGGACGCGGCGTCCTGAACCTTGCGCCCCTCGCGCGCGAGATGGCGGGCATAGAGCCGCGGCGCGAGGATCCGCTCGTAGATCAGGCCGGCGGCCTGCCGCAGCCCCGGAAGCGCCACGATCCGCGCCAGCCACGCGTAGCGCGGCATCGCCCGCCACAGCGCGATGAACGCCGCAACCCCCGAGACCACGCGGCCCTGTTCCCGGACATGCAGACGCTTGGCCGCCGCATCCGCGTCGATCCCCCAGTTCGCGAGATCGTCCGAATTGAGGTCGTGAAACGCGATTGGCAGTCCCTGCGCCTCGGCATAGCCCTGATAATGCTCGATCTCGGCCCGGCAGACCGGGCAACGCGCGTTGTAAAGCACTTCTGTTTGCGTCGTCATGTCGACCCCCTTTGGGCAGACAAGATAGACCACCAGTGGCCATCTGCCACCCCGCCACCCGGACGGGGGGCGATTTCACGCCCGCGGCCCGGCTGACACTCGCGCCTGTTTTTCCCGGTTTATTTCTCCGGCCCACCTTTCCCCCTTCGGCCCGCGAGGCTACCCTGCCCGCGACCTTGAGGGAGACGACATTTGGCAGAGATCATTCTGGTGCGGCACGGTCAGGCCAACCGCCACGCCACCGACGAGGCGGGCTATGACCGCCTGTCGCCGCTGGGCGTTCAGCAGGCCGAGTGGTTGGGCGCGCATTTCGGGCAGACCAACCCGCGTTTCGATCACGTGGTCACCGGCACGCTCCACCGGCAGACCGGCACGGCCACCGCGATGGGCTACCGGATCACCGAACAGGATGCGCGCCTGAACGAGCTGAGCTATTTCGCCATCGCACAGGCCGCCGAGACGCGGCACGGCATCCCCGCGCCGGTCGATGCCACCGAATATGCGCGCTACCTGCCGCAGGTCATGGGACACTGGGCGCGCGGTGACCTCGACGACGTGCCCGAGAGCTTCGAGCATTTCACCACCCGCATCACCGGCCTCCTCGACGAGATCGCACATCTTCAGGGGCGCACGCTTGTCGTGACCTCCGGCGGGGTGATCGGGCTGGTGATGCGCCATGCGCTGGGCCTCGACATCTCCGGAATGTCGAAGGTCATGCTGCAGGTGATGAACAGCTCGCTGCACCGGATGGAGCATGTGCACGACATGCTGATGCTGGGCACGTTCAACGCGACCCCGCATCTCGACCTGCCCGACCGGGCCCATGCCCGCACCTTCATCTGAGGCGAAAAAGGACCACGCCATGACGCTCTGTTATGCCAAGGGCGCAAGCCTATGACACATCTCTGGGTCAGGGCCGAGCAGCGCCCCAACGAGGATCGCGTCGGGCTGACGCCCGAGGGGGCCGCGCATCTCATCGCGCAGGGCATCCGCGTGACCGTGGAAGAAAGCCGCTCCCGCGCCATTCCCATCGCGGGCTACATCGAGGCGGGCTGCGCCATCGCGCCGGAACACACATGGCCCGACGCCCCGCGCGACGCGATCATCTTCGGGCTCAAGGAGCTGCCCGAGGACGGCACGCCGCTGGTGCATCGCCACATCATGTTCGGCCATGCCTTCAAGGGCCAGCATGCCGGGCGGCGGTTGCTGCAAAGGTTCAGCGCCGGGGGCGGCACGCTTTACGATCTGGAATATCTGGTGGATGAGGCCGGGCGGCGCGTGGCCGCCTTCGGCTACTGGGCGGGCTATGCGGGGGCGGCGGTGTCGCTCATGGCGTGGGCGGCGCAGGCGCAAGGCGGGATCTGCCCGGCGGTGGGCGCGTATCCGGGGCGCGCAGCGCTTCTGGACGATCTCGCGGCCCGGCTCGACGCGGTCCGCGATGCGCCCGGGGCCATCGTTATCGGCGCGCTGGGCCGGGTGGGCCGCGGGGCTGCGGATCTGTGCGAGGCGGTGGGCGTGCCCGTCACCCGCTGGGACATGGCCGAGACGGCGGCCGGCGGCCCGTTTCCCGAGATCCTCGCTCACGAGGTCTTTCTCAACTGCATCTTCGCGCGTCCGGGCACGCCGGTCTTCGTGCCGCACTCTGCGCTGGACCAGCCGCGCCGCCTGTCGGTGATCGGCGATGTCGCCTGCGATCCCGACAGCGACTACAACCCCGTGCCGCTCTATGACGCGGCCACGACATGGGCCGCCCCCGTGACCCGCGTGCGGCGCGCCCCCCCGCTGGACGTGATGGCGATCGACAACCTGCCATCGCTCCTGCCGGTGGAATCCTCGCACGATTACGCGACCCAGCTCCTGGCGTCCCTGGCGACGCTCGACAGGCTGGATCAGGGCGTCTGGGCCCGCGCCGAGGCGGTCTTCAACACTCACATTAAGGAGGTCTGAAAGATGACAATCCATTGGTGCGGCACCGGCCTTTCGGCCATTCCCGGCCTGCGCCGGCTGATCGCGGCGGGCCATGAGGTGACGGTCTGGAACCGGTCGACCGACAAGGCCCGCGCTGCCGTGGGCGATCTGACCGACAACATCCATGCCTTCGACATGGCCGCGCTGGACGCCCGCCTGCGACCCGGCGACGTGGTCGTGTCGATGCTGCCCGGCGACTGGCATGTGCCGCTGGCCGAGATGTGCCTTGCCAACGGCGCGCATTTCGTCTCGTCCTCGTATATCGCCCCAGAGATGCGGGCGCTGGACGCCGCCGCCCGCGACAAGGGGCTGTGCCTTGTCAACGAGATCGGGCTCGACCCCGGCATCGACCATCTGATGGCGCATCACCTTGTGGCCGAATACCGCGCGTCGGACGCGTTCGATCCGGAAAACGAGCTGTCCTTCACCTCCTATTGCGGCGGTGTGCCGAAGACCCCCAACCCCTTCCGCTACAAGTTCAGCTGGTCCCCGCTGGGGGTGCTGAAGGCGCTGCGCTCGCCCTCGCGGTCGATCCGGGACTTCGCGGAATTCAACGTCGCGCGGCCGTGGGATGCGCTCTCATCCTACGAGGCGCCGCTGCCAAGCCCCGAGACCTTCGAGGTCTACCCGAACCGCGATTCGCTCCCCTTCATCGCCGAATACGGCTTTGATCCCGACTGGAAGGTCCGGGATTTCGTGCGCGGCACGCTGCGCCTTGGCGGCTGGTCGGAGGCGTGGAAGGACGTCTTCGCCGAGATCGAAACGCTGGAAGGGGACGCGGGCGAGGCCCGGCTCAGGGAGATGTCGGACCAGTTCTGGCGCGACAACGCCTACGCGCCGGGCGAGCCGGACCGCGTGGTGCTGTGTGTCGATCTGCGCGCCATTCGGGGCGGGCAGACGGTCTGGCACAAGACCTATGTCATGGACGCATGGGGCGACGCCGACGGCACGGCGATGTCGCGGCTGGTCTCCATTCCGCTGTCGCTGGCGGTTGAATCGGTGCTGTCGGGCGAGATCGCGCCCGGCGTCACCGCCGCCCCGCACGATGCCGCGCCGGTCGCGCGCTACCTGGCCGAGATCGGGCGCCTCGCACAGCACCGGCAGGTGGTCGATCACCTCGGCTGAGCATTACGTCACCGCAAAGGCAAGGGGCACCCGACCGGGTGCCCCTTTCGGTTTCGCAAGGACCGTTACCGCCTACTCGTCTTCGAGCGACAACGCGACAAAGCGCGGCTCGCCAGCGCGGCGCACCAGCAGCAACAGGGACTTGCGGCCCGCCTCGCGGGCCTCGGCCACACGATCCTCGAAGTCTTCGATGGTGGTCACCTTGCGCTGGCCGGCCTCGGTGATCACGTCACCGGCCCGCACGCCCTTTTCATAGGCCGTGGACAGCTCGTCCACATCGGTGATCACCAGCCCCTCCGCGTCGCCTTGAAGCTCGAGCTGCCGGCGCAGCTCGTCGTTGAGCGGCTGGATGTTCAGCCCGAACATGTTCATCTCGGGCGGGTCTTCTGGGGGGCCGTCCTCGCGCTGATCCGGGGTCGCGGTGCCTTCGGCCTCTTCCCGGCGGCCAAGCGCCACCTTCAGGGTCTGGGTCTTGCCCTCGCGGTTGACGACCACGCGCACGGTCTTGCCGACCTCGGTATTGCCGACCTGACGCACGAGGCCGCGCGTATCCTCGACATCGCGCCCGTCAAACGACACGATCACGTCGCCGGCCTTCATGCCGGCCTCGGCGGCGGGGCCTTCGGGGACATCCGTCACCAGCGCGCCGCGTGCCGCGTCAAGGCCCATCGCCTCGGCCACGTCCTCGGTCACGTCCTGGATCCGCACACCAAGCCAGCCGCGACGTGTCTCGCCGAATTCCTCCAGTTGCGCGACGACCCGCTCGACGACGTTGGACGCCATCGAAAAGCCGATCCCGATCGAGCCGCCCGTGGGGCTGAGGATCGCGGTGTTCACGCCGACGACCTCGCCATCGAGATTGAACAGCGGCCCGCCGGAATTGCCCCGGTTGATGGCGGCATCGGTCTGGATGTAGTCGTCATAGGTGCCGGAAAGCGCCCGGTTGCGCGCCGAGACGATGCCCGCCGAAAGCGAGAACCCCTGTCCCAGCGGGTTGCCCATCGCCAGCACCCAGTCGCCGACGCGGGCCGAATCACTGTCGCCGAACGTCACGAACGGCAGCGCCTTTTCGGTCTTGACCCGGAGCAGCGCGATATCGATCTGCGGGTCGGTGCCGATCACCTCTGCGGCAAGGCTGTCCCCGTTGAAGAACTCGACATTGATCTCGTCGGCCTGCTCGATCACGTGGTTGTTGGTCACCACCAGCCCGTCCTCGGAGATCACGAATCCCGAGCCGAGCGCCGAGGACCGGCGCGAGCGCGGGCCTTCCTGCATGCGGTCGCGGAACTGCTCGAAAAACTCCTCGAAGGGCGATCCTTCGGGAACCTCCGGCATCGGTCCGGTGCCGCGTTCGACCACGGTCGAGGTGGTGATGTTGACCACGGCCGGGCTGATTTCCTCGGCCAGCTCGGCAAAGCTTTCGGGGCGCGTCTGCGCGGCCGCGGACTGCGCGATGAGCAGCCCCACCGTCAGCGCCGTCAGCCACAGGCCGCGCAGGGCCGGGGGCGTTCGGGACCGGGTTGCGGATGTCATGGGGAGTGTCACGTGAATGTCTCCTTGGGTCTGTCGCGAACTGGATCTGTCGCAAAGGGTCTGTCGCAAAAGAGGACGGCGTCATGCCGCGTCACCCATCTGCATGTAGGTGCCCCGCAAGGGATCGCAAAGAGCACACGGGCATTTCACATCCATGTGACAGGCAGGCTGCGCGGAAATCAAGCGCCAAGCGTCTTGGCGGCCCAGACCAGCACAAGCCCGATGATCAGCGCCAGCAACCCCATCAGGCGGCGCGCCTCCGGCGGGATGGCGGCCAGCGCCGCCAGCATCTGGTCGATAAGCGAAGGGGCCAGTGCATACACCAGCCCCTCGACAATCAGCACGAGCCCGAGGGCCAGAAGTGCCGTTTCAATCATTTCCGTCCGCATCCTGCCCGGCTTCGTCCTGATCGGCTTCGTCCTCATCGCGACCGGTTCCCGATCGCAGATACTCGAAGAATTCGCTGTCCGGTGTCATGACCATGGTCGCGTTGTCGCCCCGCAGCGACCGCTGATAGGCTTCCAGCGAGCGGTAGAAGGCAAAGAACTCGGCATCGGCGCCATAGGCATCGGCATAGACCCGGCTGCGTTCGGCGTCGGCCTCGCCTCGGACGACCTGCGCCTCACGCTCGGCATCCGAGATCGTCTCGGTCACCGTCCGGTCGGCAAGCGCGCGCACACGCTGTGCGGCCTCGTTACCGCGAGCGATCTCGTCGGCGGCTTCGCGGTCACGTTCGGCCCGCATCCGCGCGAAGGTCGCTTCGAGGTTCTGGTCGGGCAGGTTGGTCTTCTTCAGACGCACATCGACGACCTCGAGCCCCAGACCCTCGGCGCTGGCTTGCGCGTTGTCGCGGATGCGGGTCATCAGATCGCGGCGCTCTTCCGACAGGATGGTGTTCGACGTCACCTGATCGGAACCGAGCACCTCACGAATCTGCGCATTGAGGATCGACGACAGCCGGTCCTCGGCGGTTTGCACGCCGCCAACGCCGACCGCTTGCCGGAACTGCACCACGTCGCGGATCCGGTAGCGGGTGAAGGCGTCGACGATGAGCCGGCGGTCATCCGATGGCGTCACCTCGATGATCTCGGTGTCCAGCGACAGGATCCGCGCGTCGTAGCGCACGACCTCCTGAATGAACGGGATCTTGAACCCCAGACCCGGTTCGTCCCTGACCTGCTTGATCTGGCCGAATTGCAGCACCAGCACCCGCTCACGTTCGTCCACGACAAAGATCGAGGACAGCCCGAGAAACAGCAGCACCACCACGCCGGGGATAATCAGTTTCATCTTGTTGCTCATAAGATCAGTTTCCCTGCGAGTTGGAGCTGTTGCCGTTGCCGTTCGAATCGCTCGTGCCGCCGCGATCGCGGCGCAGCTCGTTCAGCGGCAGGTATGGCACGACATTGCTTTCGCCGCCCTCGCCACCGATGACCGACTGGTCGATGATGGTCTTGTCCACGTCGCCCAGCACCTGTTCCATGGTTTCGAGGTAGAGACGCTTGCGTGTCACCTCGGGTGCGTTCGAATATTCGCTGAGAACCGAAGTGAACCGGCTCGCATCACCGCGGGCCTCGTTGATCACGCGCGCCCGGTACCCTTCGGATTGTTCGAGGGTCTGTGCAGCCTCGCCGCGGGCTTCGGCGAGCACACGGTTGGCATAGGCGTCGGCCTGACGCTGCAGCCTGTCGCGCTCCTGCTCGGCGGCCTG
>JAWLFT010000087.1:0-5216 GCA_041685435.1 Roseovarius sp. | reverse complement strand
GCAAACGCGCCAAGCGCCGCCAGCCCGATCGTGCCGCGTCCGAACTGCGGGCCGTCGCCGCCGCCGGACCCGCCGCCGGGGCCTTTGCCGCCGCCGCCCATCAGCACCTTGAGGCGGTCCTGACCCTTGCGGATCAGATCGTCGATCTCGGGAATTTGAGGCCCGCCTTCGGGCGGACGCCGCCCGCCTCCGTTATTGGGGCCGCGATCGCCGCCGCCTCCCGATTTGCCGCCGCCCCATGGGCCGCCAGAATTTCCCGCCATGCGTATGGTATCCTCTTTCATTTCCGTCGAACACGGACCTTAACCTAACCTGTGCAGAACAGGTCAGAAATCAAGCCGCTTCGATCGGGGTTTTCAGTGTGACAAGTTCCTCGGACATCGTCGGATGCACCGCGACGGTGCGATCGAAGTCCTCCTTGGTGGCACCCATCTTGACCGCGATGCCGGCAAGCTGGATCATTTCGCCCGCGCCGGGCGCGACGATGTGGCACCCCATGACACGGCGCGTCGCGCGGCTGACGATCAGTTTCATCAGCACCCGACCGGGCCGGTCGGCGAAAGCGGTGCGCATCGGCTGGAAAGATGTCGCGTAGACATCCACCGGCTCCAGGGCGCGCGCGTCCTCCTCGCTCAGGCCCACGGTGCCCATTTCGGGCTGTGTGAAGATCGCGGTCGGGATCAGTTCGTGATCGACCGGCGTGGGGGTGCCGTTGAACACCGTCTCGACAAAGGCCATGCCCTCGCGGATCGCCACCGGCGTCAGGCTGACGCGGTCGGTCACGTCGCCGATCGCATGGATCGACGGCACGTTCGTCTGGCTGTAGTCATCGACCACGATCTCGCCGTTGCGACCAAGCGTCACGCCCGCCGCGTGCAGCCCCATGTCGGCCGTGTTCGGCGCGCGCCCGGTGGCGAACATGACCTCGTCGAAACTGCTCTCGATGCCGTTCGTGGCGGTGACGCGGTAGCTGTCCCCGACCCGCTCCATCGCCTCGATATTGGTGCCCAGATGCAGATTGACACCCGACGCGATCATCTCGTCCGAAACCAGCCCGCGCGCCTCGCCGTCAAAGCCGCGCAGGATCTGCGCGCCGCGATAGAACTGGGTGACCTGCACGCCAAGCCCGTTGAGAATGCAGGCGAACTCGCACGCGATATAGCCACCGCCGACGATCAGGATGGATTTCGGCAGGCGGTCGAGATGGAAGATCTCGTTCGAGGTGAGGGCCTGTTCGGCCCCCGGCAGATCGGGCTTGACGGGCCAGCCGCCGGTGGCGATCAGGATATGCTTGGCGGTCACCGTCGTGCCGTCGGCCAGCGCGACCGTGTGCGGATCGGTCAACCGCGCGCGGCTGCGATACGTCTCGACACCGGCCTTGTGCAGATTGCCGCGATAGACGTTCTCCAGCCGGTCAAGCTCTGCGTGCAGCCGCGTGCGGAAGGCGGGCCAGTCGAAGCCGCCGGTCTGCACGCTCCAGCCGTAGGCCTGCGCCTCGGCCATCGCGGCCGGGTATTCGCTGGCAAACACCATCAGCTTTTTCGGCACGCAGCCCCGGATCACGCAGGTGCCGCCATAGCGGCTTTCCTCGGCCAGCCCCACGCGGGCGCCGCCCTGCGACGCCACCCGCGCCGCGCGCACCCCCCCAGAGCCGCCGCCGATCACGAAAAGATCATATTCGAATGCCATGCCGCCCCCGCTTCAGTCGCTCAGATCGGTGAAAAGATTGTCGGATTCCATGGTCTCGAGCCGATCTTCCTCGACCGTGCCGGCATTGATGTCGCGGATCTCCACCCGGCCGTCGCCATGGCCCAGCACCGCCACATCGCATATATCAAGAAACAGACCGTTTTCCACCACACCCGGCACCTGATTGAGCGCCATCGACAACGCCTGCGCATCGCCGATCCGCGCCAGACGCAGGTCAAGAATGTAATTGCCCTCGTCGGTGATGTACGGTCCCTCGGCCAGAGATCTCAGCGCCACGTCCCGGCCCAGCACATCCATGTTGATCAGCAGCTCCTCGATCATCGTCCGCGTGGCCTGCCAGCCGAACGGGATGACCTCGACGGGCAGGGGAAACGCGCCGAGCGTCGCCACATTCTTGCCGATATCGGCGATCACCACCATCCGGTCCGAGGCCGACGCGACGATCTTTTCCTGCAACAGCGCGCCGCCGCCGCCCTTGATCAGGTCGAGATTGCCATCGACCTCGTCGGCGCCGTCGATGGTCAGATCCAGCCAGCGCGCCTCGTCGAGGGTGACGACGTCGATCCCGACCTCGCGCGCCAGATCGGCGGTGCGTCTCGACGTGGGCACGGCGCGGATGCGCAGGCCCTCCTCGCGCACCATGTCGCCCAGTGCGCGCACCATGAAGGCGGCGGTGCTGCCGGTGCCGAGCCCGACACGCATGCCGCCCTCGACGAACTCGACCGCGCGTTTCGCGGCCACGTATTTGGCCGTGTCCATCGGTGACATCTCCGCGGTCATGGCAGCACTCCCCGTCCGTTCCGGGCATGGTATATGAGAGATCGCCCCAAGGTGCGAGGGGCAATCACGCCGCGGCGCCGCGATTCAGACCGTCATGTGCCGCGCCCGCGCGCCGCGCTCGATCGCGGCGGCATGCAGCCGGTCGAGGTCGAGCTCGTAGCGCATCTCTTCCAGCAGGCGCAGTTCGCGCTCGTTGAGCGACCCGTCGGCGGCGGCGATATCGCAGGCCAGCGCATAGGCGGTCTCGTAAAGCGGCTCGGGCAGGTTCTCGCGGATCAGCCCGAAAAGCGCATCCAGCCCGTCCTCGACGCTGAAGAGATCGAACACCGTCTGCGACATCACCCGCAACCGGTCGAGATCGTAATCGGCGAAGATCGGCAGATTGTTGATCGTCGTCTCGATCTTGACAAGCTCGGCAGTGCGCATGTCCTCGTCCGAGGCCGCAATCGCGATCATCACCGCCACCAGGCAATCCTGCGGGTTCAGCGGGTGGGGAATCTGATCGTTCATTCCGTACCTTTCAGGCAAGTTGTGTCGCGGCGCAGAATATTGACCTTTGCACCCCTCGGCAATAGGAACCGGCGCAGTCCCGCCGGCGCCTTGTCCGGCCTTGCCCGCCGGCGCCTTGTCCGGCCCTTAGGGAGACGATCCGATGTCCGATCTGCGCGACGCCGCGATGAATTCGAAAGCCTGGCCTTTTGAAGAGGCGCGCCGTGTGCTCAAACGGTTCGAGAGCGGCCCGCCCGAAAAGGGCCATGTCCTGTTCGAGACCGGCTACGGGCCGTCGGGCCTGCCTCATATCGGCACCTTCGGCGAGGTGCTGCGCACCACCATGATCCGCCGCGCCTTCGAGGTGATCAGCGACATCCCCACCCGCATGATCTGCTTTTCCGACGATCTCGACGGGATGCGCAAGGTGCCCGGCAACGTGCCCGACCCCGACGCGCTGCAGGCGCATCTGCAGAAACCGCTGACCGATGTGCCCGACCCGTTCGGCACGCATGACAGTTTCGGGGCCCACAACAACGCCATGCTGCGGCGCTTTCTCGACACGTTCGGGTTCGAGTACGAGTTCATCAGCGCCACCGAGTTCTACCGCGCTGGGCGGTTCGACGCGGTGCTGCGGCGCTGCACCGAACGCTATGACGACATCATGAAGATCATGCTGAAATCGCTGCGCGAAGAACGCCAGCAGACCTATTCGATCTTCCTGCCGATCCATCCCGAAACCGGCCGCGTGCTTTACGTGCCGATGAAGGAGGTGAACGCGCGCGACGCCACCGTGACCTTCGACGACGAGCACGGGCGCGAATGGACGCTGCCGGTCACCGGCGGCAATGTCAAACTGCAGTGGAAGCCCGATTTCGGCGCAAGATGGGCCGCGCTCGGCGTCGATTTCGAGATGTATGGCAAGGACCATTCGACCAACACGCCGATCTATGACGGCATCTGCCGGACGCTTGGCACCCGCCCGCCGGAGCACTTTACGTACGAGCTGTTTCTCGACGCGAACGGGCAGAAGATCTCGAAATCATCCGGCAACGGGATCAGCATCGACGAATGGCTGAGCTATGCCTCGACGGAATCGCTGTCGTATTTCATGTACCTCAAGCCCAAGACCGCCAAGAAGCTGCATTTCGACGTGATCCCGCGCGCGGTCGATGAATACCACCAGCAATTGCGTGCCTATCCCGGACAGGACGCGACACAGCGCCTGAACAACCCCGTCTGGCACATCCACGAGGGCGACGTGCCCGAAAGCCGGATGGTCGTGCCGTTCTCGATGCTGCTGAACCTCGCCTCGGTCTCGGCGGCGCATGACAAGGCCACGCTGTGGGGCTTCATCCGCCGCTACGCCCCCGGGGCCAGCGCCGAGACGCATCCCGATCTGGACGCGGCGGCCGGCTATGCGGTGCGCTATTACGAGGATTTCGTCGCCCCCGCCAAAAGCTACCGGCCGCCCACCGCGCTGGAGCGCGAGGCGCTGACGGACCTGCGCGACCGGCTTGCGGCCTATGACGGCCCGGTCGAGGACGAGGCGCTGCAATCGGTGGTCTATGATGTCGGGCGAGACCGCTTCGACCCGCTGCGCGACTGGTTCAAGGCGCTCTACGAGGTGCTGCTGGGGGCCAGCCAGGGCCCGCGTTTTGGCGGGTTCATCGCGCTTTACGGGGTGGGCGAGACAGCCGCGCTGATCGACCGCGCCCTGTCCGGCGAGCTGGCCGAAGACCGGGCCGAAGACCGGGCCTGATCTGGATCATTGCGGGGCCGGGCCGGGCTTGCTACGGTTTTCCAAAACGAAAGGTGAGGCGATGCGGACAGTTCTGGTTCTGACGGCGGCGGGGCTTGCGGCCTGCACCCACACGGTCGCCACGCGCGACATGCCCGAGGCGCGCGAGGGTGCCGCGCTTTATGACGAGAACTGCGCGCAATGCCACGGTGCCACGGGCAAGGGCGACGGGCCATGGGCGGCGGGCATGACGCCACAGCCTTCGGACCTCACGCAGCTGACCGTGGATGGCGGTTTCCCGCGCGCCCATGTGCTGTCGGTGATCGACGGCTATGACCGCACCGGGTTGCCGGGTCAGGAAATGCCGGAATTCGGCGCGCTGCTGGAAGGCGACACCGTGCCGGTGGATGTGGGCGACGGGGTGCTGACCCCCACGCCACGCCCGCTCGCCGCATTGCTGGCCTATCTGGAGAGCATTCAGGAGGGGTAGGAAAGC
>JAWLFT010000086.1:0-13327 GCA_041685435.1 Roseovarius sp. | reverse complement strand
CAAGCCTTCGGACGAACGATTGCGCAACGTCCCGCCTTTCTGCTTGCAAGGGCCGGTCCGCGTCGGCGCTGCCAGACAGCATCATGCCCGGCGATCAGATATGTGATGTCGCACTCCGGCAGCAGGCTGAGGACGCATTGCCGCTCTGACAGATGCCGAAATCCACAGAACCATCGCCCAGATGGACGACAATTCTGCTAGAGCCAGTATTGCCGGCACGATTGCGACGGTTTTCATTATCCTTCTGGTCCCTGATCTGCTGTGCCTGACACGTCTGTTCAATTTCACCCGCTGCGTTCGCTGAGACGTCTCATGACGGTCGCGGTCACGGGCGCGGCGCTCTCGGCCTGTGCGGCGCCTGAACCATTCATCGCTCCACCGGCCGAAATCAGCCGCACGGCCAGCGTGATGATTGTGCCGCTGATCCGGAAGGCCGATTACTATTGCGGCCCCGCATCGCTTGCCATCGAATCCAGAAGTGTGCTTTAGACGCGCCGTTATCTGTGAACAGGGTCAATTGATATACAGATTTCGTTGGTCTGTCCCAAACGCTTGGTGCAGGGTCTCGGGGGCTGGCTCTGACAATCGTCACGACTCAACGTGACATCTGCTGGGCTCTGAGAGCGGCTGCAATGGCCGCTGGAGGCGCAAGGCGCACGTGGCCGCTCCAAGCCCCCCCCCACCTTGAACGCCATGACTCTCCACGAGTCTTTCCGTGGCTCTCACACGCATGCCATTGCGCACCCGGCGCCGCGGCTCACGACGACAGATGATCGAGATCCCGGTCAAGCTCCCTGAGCGCCGCGATGCGAAAGCAGAGCATATCGGCGTGCGCCAGCTCTCGCATGGGCTTGAGCGCAGAATGACGACCATAGCGAGGCTTTCCGTTCGCGTCCTTGCTGGCGTATAAACCCTGAGGCCGGTGCGAGCCGGTATGCTCCGGCGAGCACTGCCGCGATCTTTACGACCACTTCCATCAACCTCTACATTCTCGACGTGAACCTCCAACTTTCGTCCCAAGCCCGGATTCCACGTTGCAGTGCAGGCCCCCTATAGCTGCCAATCGTGCTTGCTGCAGAAAAATCTGTCCGACAGGGTCGGCGCATGCGGCATCGCTCTGATATACGCAGAGGATCAATGAAAATATCATCGCGTTGCTGCGGGATTCGGGACAACAAGAAAACGAGACCATATGGCGACCACCGACCGGCAAGGGCTTATCTCCCGCTTCTTCTCAAGGACCGGGGAAACTGATCGGGAGGAGAGCGCATCCCGAAGGCCTTATCCTCTCCAGCGGAAAGCGTGGGCCGATAATACCACGCGTTCGGTTCAAGATCTGATCAAATCCGTCCTGACGGAGCCTCGATGTCTGATCGTGACCGGTTATCAGGACTTCCTGTCATCCCTGACCATCTTGCTCGAAACCGTGGAAGATCTGCACGAGCGCCCGCCGGGGAGCATTCGCATCGTCTTCGGCTCCAATACCGAGACACGGCAGGTGCTGGGCGGTGGCGGTCGCTCTGTCGCCGAAGAAGCACGCCAGTACTTTCTTGGCGCAAGGGGTCTTTCGGTCGTCGATCTGGCCGATATGCGCGCGGTCCTTGCCATGGATGCCATCGAGCGGGGCATCGTCCAGTTTCGCGTTTATGATTCCGAACTGGCTGAAGCCAGATTGGGGCGGCGCCCGCCGATGCTCCATGCGAAGCTTTTCATGGGGGAACAGACGGCGCTTTCGGGAAGCGCGAATTTCTCGATCAACGGATTGCGTCGCAATCTGGAGTTTACCGACGACGCCACGGCGTGGCCTGAGCTGGCGTCAGCACGTCGCGCGGCCGCCGAGCAATTCTGGGATATGGGGCGCGACTGGACCGAGACGGCATTGGAAATCCTGCGCTCACTGATCCGCCTTGTCACACCCGAAGAAGCCGTGGCGCGGACGGTGCACGAGGCGACCAGCTTTGCGCCCTGGTGTGTTGCCGGCGAAACCAGTGCCGGGCGCCCGCCGCAACCCTTTCAGGCCGATCTTGTCTATGAGGCGGCCGGAACCGTTTACGAGCACGGTTTTGCCTTCGTCGAGGCGCCGACCGGTGCCGGCAAGACAGACATAGGCAAGCATCTTGCGACCGTCCTGCCGGTCAGCCACGCGCAGACAGTGTTTTCCTGGGGAGAGCGCGCAGATCAGCAGCGGCTTGGATCGCTTGCCCTGATACCGGCCAGTGTCCTGAAGAACTGGACGACCAACGCGCCGGCGAACTTCAAGCCGATCAAGCACAGTCACTTGTCGCGCCGGGGAAAGGAGGAAGCGACCGAGCTCGATGAGATCAACCGGACCGTTCGCTCATCCGCGGCAATGATCGTTGATGAAAGTCACCGTCTGAGCTCGCGTTATCTCGCGCCCTCGGCGCGGTCTCTCGTATTCGAGCGAAGCCCGGCGATCTGGACGGCCTGTTTGTCTGCTACCCTGATGGGAAATCAGGGTCTTGACGGTCTGCTCGCATTTCATGAAAGGCGCGCCTCGATCTATGTGCCGCCGACGATAACCAACCGGATCAACCTGCACATGGCGAAGGTGCGGGAACGCGGTGAGCTCGTTCGCGGTCTCGATCGGATCAACCGTCGGATCGAAGTGCAAAGCGTGCAGAACGACATGTTTGACAGCGCGGAATCGCTTCAGGAGGAAGTCGAAAACCTTGAACAAACACTTGAAGCCCGAGGCTTGCAAATAAGGGCGCTCCAGGGTGGTCTTGCAGATGCGCTGGCGCCATATGTCGTCCGGCGCCAGCGCGCCTGCATAGGGGAAAGCCCTGATAGAAAGACAGGTGCCTTCGTCTATCCGACGATCCGAAGTCATCGAGAGGATGCAGAACTTAACGGCCAACAACATCTGGTCATCGAGCGGATCAAGACGCTGGCCGAGTGCATCACGACAGGTATCACCCTGGTTTCGGCCGATCCTCAGCGCGCGGGTCAAACCGAAATCAAGTTCCACGACAAGTCTCGCATCCACATACGGAACTTTCTCGCGCTGTTGCGCGCTTCCGTGACCTTTGCGCGCGAGGAGTGGGCGCGTGAACGCGACAGTGAGGGCGATCAGAGAGGGCGGGCATCCATCGGCGAAAGCCTCCGGCGGGCAGAGAAACAGAACGCCCGTCGTCTCGCGGTCCCGCATGGTGCATTGTCCGAAGAAGCCGACACCGAAACCCGGGACAGTCAAACACCGATCAGCGACCGGATTACCCGGCTTTTGAATCATCCCAGCCTCGACAGCATTGACGAGGCGCGTGCCGGTGTCATGCGCGACATCCTCAGAAAACACGGTCACGCGATCTTCCTTGCAGAACGAGTGGGCGTGCTCGAGGTCTACGCCAGGCTTCTGGCAGGGCACCGGGGGCGGGGGCCCGAAATTTTCGTCGTTGCGCCGGGTGCGCAGATCAAGCCGGGAAAGAAATTGCACCATGTCCGATCCGGCGCGGCAGCACAGGAGTATTTCGGGATCGACGGAAAGCATGTTGAACCGCTGAAGCCCCGCGCGATGTTTCTGACTTTTCAGATGGCTGAAGGCATCAATCTGCAACTGGCATCAGCACTCGGTATCATCGGTGTCACGTCCGATGTGAAAAGCCTGATTCAGGGCCTCGGCCGGATCGACCGGATCGATAGCCCACATTCCCGCATCCACTATTACACATTCGATCTTCCCGGTCTTGTTCTGTCGTCGGACCACAAGGCACGGGCACGCGTTGCAAGCATCGCGCTCCTGTCGGGCGTTGGCGCGGATGATCTGCCATCGGAATTGGTCGAGTTCGCGGCCGGTGATCTCACCGATCTCGTGCTGGATCAGATCAGGAAGCCTCGTATTCTTCGATCAAACAATTACTTCGACCGACTTGAGGAACTGCGGCGATCGGTGCCTGCAGATGTCCTTGAGCGCGTCCGGAATGCGAAACCGCGCGGCCTTTGGGGGGCTGAACTTTCCCTGCTGTCTGCCATTGAGCCAACGACTATCCTCCTGCTGGGCGGGCGCACCGGAAGCCCGCAAGACCCGACCGTCCTGCCGCCCCGTCTTCTGGCGGTGCGTGACGTCGAGGGGCGTGCAGAAATCATCGGCAACCAGACAGAGGCAGCCCGCCTGCTCGCCGGGGCTTACGACGAGACACGGCGTCGGGGCATGCAGGACCACCGGCCGGGCCTCACCGAGCTTTCTGCGACGTTCAGCCGGCTCGGCAGCACCCTTGCGCACCTGACGCACTGGGATATCCGCCCGGCGCGCACCGTATCCCTTCTCGGGTCTCTCGCGAGCTTTCTCATGGGAACCGCAACCAGCGATGACGGCCAAGCGCTTTTCGGGGCTCTGACCCTGCCGGCGCTGGAAAAGCTGGCCGAAGCGTGGGCCCATGAACTCGACGTTTTCTGGATCGAGGCGAAGGAAGCCGTAAGCCAGAGCAGCGCCTCGGGTGGTGCCATCCCCGACTACCTCGGGATCGATGCGATCCACGAAGCGCTCCGTGGCCAACCGGACGATCTGCGTGCGGCTGTCAGTGCCAGGATGAACGACCTCTTCGATCATTGCAGAGAACTGTCGGAGGGGCAGCCGATAGACATCCTCAGCCGCGTCTCCGTCATATTCGAGGCAAGACCATAGGCATGGCGAAAGAGATCCGGCCCTTGTCCGTGCCGTGTGGAGTTCTTGGCCGGCTTCCACCGCTCAGCCTAAACCGGAGGCCGCAACCCTGTCGTCCCGCGCTTCGATACCCCGCCGGAAGGCTGCGTGATCGCGTGATACGATGCGCTTGACCGCGATGGGTGAGGATCGCGCCACGCTGAATCCGGGGCCGCTTGGCGCGGCGACCAATCTCTACGAGGCGCGTGATCGAAACCGAACCGGGATCTGGCAGGACACATTCACGGCCAGACGCGCGATATGAAAAGGATGTGGACCGACCGAGGCTCCAGAGAAGCATCCCCGCGATCAGCACCCAGCCTTGCGGCTCGCCGAGTGTCAGGAGGGTCACCAAGTTTTTGATCTTGCCAGTCATGCCAATGCCCTTTGTAACCAAAAATGTGACCGTCAAACGGCCAAACGCCCTTATTTGCAAGGGGTTTATTTGATTTCAAAGGGTTAGAGTGGTGCGGGTGGAGGGATTTGAACCCCCACGCCTTGCGGCGCCAGAACCTAAATCTGGTGCGTCTACCAATTCCGCCACACCCGCAGGGTTCGCGTCAACCGTTGGCCCTGCGCCCGGATAGCAAAACACCCGTGGCGATGCGAGCGGAAAACGCCGGTGTCCCCACAAGGCCGGAGCATCAATATGCGGGCCCTGCAGGTGCGGCGCGCAGGATCCCGCACTGCCTCGATAGATGGCGGACTTGGCGATCCTGCCTCATCCGCGTCTTGGTGTGGGATGGCTCAGATGCCGTGCCGCCGATCCTGCGGCATGCCCGACAGGACCAGCCTCTGCGCCGTCATCGCCAGCGTCTTGCGATCGCTGAAATCCGCGACGTCGAGCGGTGCGTGGTAGACGATGCGGACCTCGCCATGACTCGGCGCGGCCAGCACCTGCCAAAGATGCGCTCCAAAGCTCATATCACCCCACCAGCCATAAAATCGCGGATCCTGACCCCTCGGCGCATGATAGACGACGGTGACCGGCTGGACCTGCGTCCCGGACAGCCCGAAAAAGGCCTGAAAAAGCGTCGTCTTGAAGGGCAGGACGCGCATCCCGTCGGTCGAGCTGCCCTCGGGGAAGAACAACAGCCTGTGCCCCGCGCCAAGCCGCTCTGCAAAAAGCGCGGTCTGCGGTCTCGCCTCGCGCGGATCGCGCCGGATGAAGACCGTGCCGGTCAGTTGCGCCAGCGCGCCGATGCCGGGCCAGCCCGCCACCTCGGACTTGGCGACGAAATAGACCCGCTTGGGCGCGTTGAGCGCGAGGATGTCCAGCCACGAGACATGGTTCGACACGACCGCCCCCGGCCCGGTCATCGGCACCCCTTCGATCCGGTGACGCATGCCGAGGATCCTGAAGGCAGAGCGGCACACCCATTGCGTGATCGCAGGCGACCACGGGCGCTGCACCCCGCAGAGGGGACGCTCGATCAGGCGCAGCGGCAGCGTCGCCAAAACGCCGGACAGGATCAGCCCGCCCAGCAGGCCGCCGCGCAGGATCACGCGGGGCACGTCACCGGCGCTGCGCCGGACGACAGGCGGCGGATCGGCCGACCGCCAGGTGACGCTCATCGCGCGGCGCCCCGGGCATAGACCGATTTCTGCCGGTCGGTCAGACGCGCCGTGTCCATGATCAGGCAGACATCCGTGGTGTTGAACGCCGCATCCACATAGGCCCCCTCGCCCACATAGCCGCCAAGCCGCAGATAGGCCTTGATGAGCGGCGGCACACGCACCATCGCGGCATGCCGGTCCAGTGCCTCTTCGGCGATCAGGTCCATCCTCTGAAAACAGGCCGCCCGCGCCCGCACCCGCATGTCCGGCGGCGAGAGATACCGGTGATGCAACAGCGACAGCGGTGCGGCAAGCGTCATGGGGTCGGTGCCGTGAAAGCTGGCCACGCCGAACAGGATCTCGATGTCGTGCCGCGCCACATATGCGGCCACGCCCTGCCAGAGATGATAGAGGCCCGGCCCGCCGCGATACGGCTTGGCAAGGCAGGAGCGCCCAAGCTCCAGCAACCTGCGCCCTGAACGGTGCAGCGGGGCGAGGTCGTATTCGTCCTCGGAATAGAACTGACCCGCCTCGTGTGCCTGATCATCGCGCAACAGGCGGTAGACCCCCACCACGTCCGACCCATGCGCGTCATCGACCAGAAGGAGGTGATCGAAGAACGCATCGAAACGGTCGCGCTCCAGCCGGGCGGCATGATCGACCATCGGCCCGTCACTGCCCAACTCGTCGACGAACACCTCATAGCGCAGCCGTTGCGCGGCGTGCAGATCCGCCTCGGTCCGGGCGAGTGTGACGCGGAACTGGGGGGCGACGGCGATCATCGGCCTCGTCTCTATGTTCGGGGTGGCGCCTCGACGTGGTTCTAGGCAACCGCCCGACAAAGTGCAACGCCGCGCAAGACAGGGGGTTGGCGGATCTTAACGATTTGCTAACCTTGGTCAGGGATCAATGACGGGCAGGAGTTCCACCCGTGAGCCGTCGATCACGACCTTGCCCTCTTCGCGAAAGTTGACCGTAATGCGCCCTGCGATGTTCGATTGCACCTGTCCGACGCCCCAATCCGGGCGCTCGGGGTGTTCCACCAGCATCCCCGGCTCGAGAATCGAATTCATGTCCGTCATGTCACCCCCGTTGCGGAGACCCGTTTACGATGCCCCAGAATGATCCCGCTCTTGATCTGATGATAGGCTCGCGCATCTGTCACGATCTGGCAAGCCCCCTTGGGGCCATGGCCAACGGTCTGGAATTGCTGACCCTTTCCGGCATGGGCGACAGCGCGGAGCTTGCGCTGCTCCAAGACAGCCTGCGCGGGGCGAAGGCGGTGCTGGACATCTCGCGCGTCGCCTACGGCCGCCCGGCCCCGGGCGAGAGCGTGGGCGCGGAGGCGCTGCGCGACATGGCCGCGGCCTATTGCGACGGCAAACCCCGCCTGACGCTGGATTGGCAGCTCTCCGGCGCGCAATCCCGCGCACGTGCGCAGATCGTCATCCTCGCGTGTCTTGCCGCCGAGCAGGCGGTGCCGCGTGGCGGCAGGCTGACAGTTCAAGGCGACACGCAGGAGCTGCGGATCATCGCCCACGGCACGCAGCCAGCCCCCGACACCGCCCTTTGGGACGGGGTCGCGGGCAAGGCCCCCCTGCCGACGCCCGATCCGCGTCAGGCGCATTTTCACATGCTGCACCACTGCCTTGCCGCGCAGGGGCTGTCGGCGATCACGCGGGTTGATGGCGACGCGTTCGTGATCACGATCTAGCGGCGTGTCGTCCCGTCGCCCACGACCAGATACTTGAAACTGGTCAGTTGCGCGGCGCCCACCGGCCCGCGCGCATGCATCTTGCCGGTCGCGATGCCGATCTCGGCCCCCATGCCGAACTCGCCGCCATCGGCGAACTGCGTGGACGCGTTATGCATCAGGATCGCGCTGTCGAGCCGGGCGAAAAACCGCTCCGCTGCACCCTGATCCTCGGTCAGGATGCAGTCGGTATGGTCCGACCCGAAGCGGCGGATATGGGCGATGGCGGCGTCGATATCCTCGACCACCTTTGCGGCGATGATGCTGTCGAGATACTCGCGTCCCCAATCCTCGGGGCCCGCTTCCACCGTGCCCTCGATCCCGGCGAGGCCTGCATCGGCGCGGACCTCGACCCCCGCCTCGATCAGTGCAGCAATCACGTCACGGCCAATCGTGGCGGCGATATCGCGGTGCACCAGCAGACATTCGGCGGCGCCGCAGATCCCCGTGCGCCGGGTCTTGGCGTCGAGCACCACGCGCCGCGCCTTGTCGGCATCCGCGGCCTTGTCGAGATAGACGTGCACGATACCTTCGAGATGGGCAAAGACCGGCACCCGCGCCTCGCGCTGCACGAGCCCCACAAGACCCTTGCCGCCGCGCGGCACGATGACGTCGATGGTGTCGTTCATGGTCAGCATTTCCTGCACGGCGGCCCGGTCCCGGGTCGGAACGCGCTGGATCACATCCTCCGAAAGGCCCGCGGCGCGCAACCCGCGCGCAAGGCAGGCATGGATCGCGCCCGAGGACTGAAAGCTCTCCGAGCCGCCACGCAGGATCACCGCATTGCCGGATTTCAGGCACAGCGCGCCGGCATCGGCGGTCACGTTGGGGCGCGACTCGTAGATCACGCCCACCACGCCCAGAGGCGTGCGCACCCGCCGGATATGCAGGCCGGAGGGTTGTGTCCAGTCGGCCAGAACCTCGCCCACCGGATCGTCCTGCGCGGCGACCGCACGCAGCCCGGCGACCATGCCCGCGATCCGGCCCTCGTCGAGCGTCAGCCGGTCCAGCATCGCGCCCGACAGCCCCTTGTCGCGGGCCAGCGCCAGATCCTCTGCATTGGCGGCAAGGATCACATCCCGGTCCTGCCAGACGGCATCGGCGGCGGCCTCGATCGCGTGACGCTTGGCGTCGGGCGTGGCCACGGCCAGATCGGCTGCGGCGGCCCGCGCACGTGCCCCGATATCGGCCATCACGGCGGCAATATCCATTTGATGCTTCATGCGCGCGCTCCTGTCAGAAACTTCAGATTGCCATATCGTCGCGATGGATCAAGGGCCCGCGCGCCGGATAGCCCAGCACCTCCTCGATCTGGTCCGAGCGCAGCCGCGTGATCCGGGCGGCGTCCTCGGCGTCGTAGCGCGTCAGCCCCTGGCCCAGCACGCGGCCGGCCTCGTCGGCCATCTCCACCGGATCGCCGCGCCCGAAGCGGCCAGAGACCTGCGCCACACCGGCGGGCAGAAGGCTGCTGCCCCGGCCAAGCGCGCCGGCGGCACCGGCATCGACGGTCACCCGCCCCTTCGGCTTCATCGCAGCGATCCACGCCTTGCGTTTCTGCTGCGGATCGCCCTGTGCCAGAAACCACGTCGCGGGCGCGCCATCCTCGAGCGCGCGCACCGGATGCAGCACCGCGCCTTGCGTGATCGCCATGTCGCAGCCGCCCGCCGTCGCGGTCCGGGCCGCCATCAGCTTGGTCTTCATGCCGCCCTTGCTGAGGCCCGACCCGGCATCGCCGGCCATCGCCTCGATCTCGGACGTGATGGCCTCGATCACGTCAAAGCGTCGCGCGCCGGCATCTCGGGCCGGGTTGGCGGAATAGAACCCGTCCACATCCGACAGCAGGATCAGCTGGTCGGCCCCGGCCGTGACGGCCACCTGTGCCGCCATCCGGTCATTGTCGCCATAGCGGATCTCGTCGGTGGCGACGGTGTCGTTCTCGTTGACGATGGGCACCGCCCCAAGCCGCAGAAGCTGTTCCAGCGTGGCGCGCGAATTGAGGTAGCGGCGGCGATTGGCGCTGTCTTCCAGCGTCACCAGAACCTGCGCCGAGATCAACCCGTGATGCGCAAGCGCGCTGTCATAGGCGCGCGCCAGCCGGATCTGACCGACGGCGGCGGCGGCCTGGCTCTGTTCCAGTGTGAGATCGGTCACGGGCAGGCCCAGCACCCCGCGTCCGAGCGCGATGGACCCCGACGACACCAGAATCACATCCGTGCCGCGCGCCCGCAGCCACGCCACGTCGGAGGCCAGCGAGGCCAGCCACTCGGACCTGAGCGCGCCGCTGTCGCGATCCACCAGCAGCGACGAGCCGATCTTGATGACCAGCCGTTTCGCGGTTTTCACGGTTGCCACTGTGCCTCGCCGCCTTCGGCTTCCCTCTGACGCGCGTGGTCCGCGTCGATGCGGGCGCGCAGGCTGCGCAGCACCTCGGTCACCCCCTCGCCCGACACCGCCGACATCAGCATCACCGGCGTGCCGCAGGCCGCCTCGACCTCGTCCCGCAGAAAATCGCGCTCCTCGTCGTCGAGCGTGTCGATCTTGCTCAGCACGGTCAGGCGCGGCTTGGCGGCCAGCCCTTCGCCATATGCCTCAAGCTCGTTCACGATGGTGTGGTAATCGGCCACCGGATCGCCCGAACTGCCATCCACGAGATGCAGGAGCGCCGCGCAACGCTCGACATGGCCCAGAAACAAATCGCCCAGGCCCCGCCCCTCGGAGGCGCCATCGATCAGGCCGGGGATGTCGGCCACGACGAATTCCGCCCCGTCGACACCCACGACCCCGAGATTGGGGTGCAGCGTGGTGAACGGGTAATCGGCGATCTTGGGGCGCGCGTTCGAGGTCGCGGCAAGGAACGTGGACTTGCCCGCATTGGGCAGGCCCAGAAGCCCCACATCGGCAATCAGCTTGAGCCGCAGCCAGATCGTGCGCTCGACCGCCTCCTGCCCCGGATTGGCGCGGCGCGGCGCCTGATTGGTCGAGGTCTTGAAGCGCAGGTTGCCCCAGCCGCCATTGCCGCCTTGCGCAAGCTGCACCCGCTGGCCCAGCTCGGTCATGTCGGCGATCACCGTTTCCTCGTCCTCGTCGAGGATCTCCGTGCCCACCGGCACGCGCAGCACGATATCCTCGCCGGTATGGCCGGTGCGCTGCCGCCCCATGCCGTGCTGGCCGTCCTTGGCAAAGAAATGCTGCTGATAGCGAAAGTCGATCAGCGTGTTGAGACCGTCCACCGCCTCGATCCACACCGATCCGCCATTGCCGCCGTCGCCCCCGTCGGGGCCGCCGAACTCGATATATTTCTCGCGGCGAAAGCTGACACAGCCCGCCCCGCCGGCTCCGGACCGGATGTAAACCTTGGCGAGATCGAGAAATTTCATCTGGTGTCCTTAGGCCGAGACCACGGGCGGTCTCAGCTCATCTTCTTGCTGTAGGTCCATGTCGGCACGGTGGCCCCGCGCGCGACCGAGTAGCTTTCGGCATCCCCAAGATACTGAAAGCCGCAATTCGTCAAGACCCGGGCCGAGGCCGGGTTGTCCTGAAAGACGCTGGCAAAGATCGCGCGGGCCTCGTGCGGATTGGCCGCCAGAATCGCCTCGACCGCTTCCGAGGCGATGCCGGTGTTCCAGTAGGCCGGCGCGACCCAGTAGGCAATCTCGGACCGGCCCACATCGACGCGGCCGAGAGTCAGAAGGCCCATCACCTCGGACCGGCCAGATCTGGTGCCGTCCATGGCCCAGATATCCTCGACCCGGCCCTCGGCCTGCGCGCGTGCGATCAGCGCCTCGGTGCTGCCCGGCGGCAGGGGATGCGGGATCGTGGCGGTGTCGCGCGCCACCCGTGCATCGCCCGCATTATGGGAAATCAGGCCGGCATCGGAGGTGCGCAGGGGACGCAGATCGAACCGCGCCGCCGCGATGACCGGTTGATCGGTGATGGTTTCCATTTTCATTCTGTCCGCCTCCCTAACATTTGTCTCTCAGCCCTTTTGAGATGGGGATGCCCTGCCCCGCCGCAAGGCCATGTGCGCCGCTTTGCGCAGTCTTTGCAGCGCATTTACAGCGTATTCGCACAGTCTTTGCACAGTCTTGTGACGCGCGCCTGATTGGCCTTGGTACGAAAAAGGGGACCGGCGAAAGCGCCGATCCCCTCATGTCGCTGACCTCTGCGGGACGGCTTACTCGGCAGCCTCCGCCACTGGCAGGACGGAAATGAAGGTGCGGCCCTTCATGCCCTTGTGATACTTCACCGCGCCTTCGGTCACGGCGAACAGGGTATGATCCTTGCCCTGCCCCACACCGGCGCCGGGCCAGAACTTGTTGCCCCGCTGGCGCACGATGATGTGACCGGGAATGACCGCCTCGCCACCGTATTTCTTGACGCCAAGGCGACGACCCGCAGAGTCGCGCCCGTTGCGGGAGGAGCCGCCTGCTTTCTTGTGTGCCATCTCGTCTCTCCTTAGCCCTTGGTCAGTTCTTTGGCCTGAACGATCCAGCCTTCACGCTCGATCCGGCCGTTGAACGACAGTTTCTCGTCGATCTCGACGACATCGGCCTCGGTCCAGACCGCGATCTGCGCGAGGCTCGTCACGCCGGCGGCGTGCAGCTTCTTTTCGAGCGCCGGTCCGACGCCCGACAGCGCCTTGAGGTCATCCGCCCCGGTCGGCGCCGATTTCGTTGCCGTGTTGGCGGGAGCTGCCGCGCCTGCGGCAGACGCACCGCCGGCAGAGCCTGTACCGATCGCGGCCTTGACGCCCGACGCGTCCGCGCCGCTCGGCAGGATGTCGGTCACCCGCACCAGCGTCAGCTTCTGGCGGTGGCCGCGCGTGCGTTGCGAGCCGTGCTTGCGGCGCCGCTTGACGAAGTTGATGACCTTGTCGCCCTTGACCTGATCGACGACCTCGGCCTGCACCGCGGCACCGTCGACGAAGGGCGCACCGATCACCGGGGCATCGCCGCCGATCATCAGGACATCGTTGAATTGAATTGTCTCACCGGCATCCGCCGCAAGCTTTTCGACCCGGAGCATGTCACCCGACTGCACCTTGTACTGCTTGCCGCCGGTCTTGAGAACCGCGAACATGGACGTTTCCTTTTCTCTCCGCGCTCTATGGTCCCTGACCGGTGGTCAGGCGTTTAGGATCCTTGCAGATCACCTCGAACGGCGCACCCGTGCCGGGTGTATATCCCATACATCCCGACATGCGCTTCATCCCGGGAAACGCGCTGATGCGACACCGGGCCCGGAAAGTCAAGAGGGTGTGCCGGCTCAGTCGTGGCGAATGCGCGCGCGCAGTTTCGCGAACCCGCCCGGGCTCAGCACGAACGACGCGAGAAACCCGGTGCCGAAGCCCGCCACAT
>JAWLFT010000085.1:0-13361 GCA_041685435.1 Roseovarius sp. | reverse complement strand
ATGGCCTACCTCGTCGCCGGACGGCTCAAGCGCCTGCCAGCATCACCCTACGATACAAGATGTGGTGCTGTCGTCCGATGACCGGAAATGCAACCCACCCACACAAAACGCGAAGAAGCCGGATAAATCCATGACACTACCCGGACTCTGAAGAAGGAGATGCATTATAAAACGTGATCGCCCCGTTGGCCCTGCGGGCCGACTCCCCCGGGATATTTCGGGCCAGAAGAAATATCAGCTTGTGCCTTCAAGGGCGTGGATGATCCCAGAGAATTCCGCCGCCTTGAGGCTTGCGCCGCCGACCAGGGCCCCATCGACATTGGATATGGCGAAGATTTCAGCCGCGTTGCCCGGTTTGACCGAGCCGCCGTAAAGCAGGCGGATGGAATTGGCCGTGTCCGCGCTGAAACGGTCCGACAGGCGGCGGCGCAGGAAATCGTGCACCTCCGCGATCTGTGCGGTGCTGGGCGTGTGCCCGGTGCCGATGGCCCAGACGGGCTCGTATGCGATCACCGTATTGGCCCCGGTCGCGCCATCCGGCAGCGACGTGTCGAGTTGGTCGGCGATCACGTCAAGGGTCTGGGCGGATTCACGTTCAGACAGAGTTTCGCCAAGACAGGTCACGGCCGTCAGGCCGGCCGCCCATGCCGCAGCCACCTTTTCGGCCACCAAGGTGCTGGTTTCATTGTGATGGTCGCGTCGTTCGGAATGTCCCAGAAGGACCGTTGACGCGCCGCAATCGGCGATCATCGTGGCCGATATGTCGCCGGTATAGGCCCCGGAGGATGCGGCGTGACAATCCTGCGCGCCGATCGCCATCGGGTGATCGGCCGTGAGGGCGGCCGCTTGGGCAAGCAGCGTGGCAGGGGGGCAGAGCAGCAGATCGACCTTGGGCGCGGGATGCGTCTTTGTCAGCGTCTCCACCTCGGCAAGGCTGGCCGCCGTGCCGTGCATCTTCCAGTTTCCCGCGCAAAGCTTACGTACCATGTGGCTTATATCCCGGTAGGTTTCGGAAAACAGGCATGAGACGCTTTGCGCCCCCAGACGTCTGACCACCGCCGCAATGGCATGCGTCGCCCAGGACGCCGGTCCGTGAACATCCCGCGGGCCATCCATGCGTGGAAACCTTCATGTGTCACATGAGAAACTGCCCGTAGACCCCTCGAACCACTATATTACATGTTCTCGAACTTGATCGACTCGCCGCATCCGCAGGACTCTGTCACATTGGGGTTGTTGAACACGAATCCCGACTCCAGCAACGATGTTTGGTAGTCGATCTCGGTTCCGAACAGAAACATTTGCGCCATCGGGGCGATCATGATCCGCGCGCCGTCCTGCTCGACGACTTCGTCATGCGGATCGACCTCTGTCACATATTCCATCGTGTATTCCATGCCAGCGCAGCCGCCCTTCTTGACGCCGATCCGCAGCCCCTCGTGATGGTCACGAGTCATCAGGCCGGAGATGCGGTTTGCGGCGGCCGGAGTGAGAGATACGGCCTGTTTTCCGGGAATCCCAAACATGAGTTGTGCCTTTCAACATCCGGTTTTCATTACATGAAACCCAGTTCCAACCGGGCCTCGTCTGTCATCATGTCCATCCCCCAGGGCGGCTCCCAGACAAGCTGGACGTCAACCTGCTTGACGCCTGCCACGGGCTCGATCGCGTCGGCCACCCAGCCGGGCATCTCTCCGGCCACCGGGCAGCCGGGCGCGGTCAGGGTCATGTTGACCGACACCGCGTTTTCCTGATCGATATCAATCGTGTAGATCAGCCCCAGATCGTAGATGTTGACCGGGATTTCGGGATCGTAGACGCCGCGACACGCTTCGACGATCTGGTCGTAAAGCGGGTGATCGGTGCTGGACGGCGCGATCAGCGGTGCGCCTTCAAGCGGTTCGGAACTGTTCATCATGATTTCATCCTGCAGCTTACCTTAGCCAAAACATAAGACTTAACGGTGCTCGCGTCCAGAGGCGGTGCGGCGACCGTCAGCCTGCCGGTTTGCCGGCTTTCTTCTCGACCGTCTTGCGTCGGCGTACCGGGGTGGGGCGCACTTGGGTTTCGATCATGTCGTAAAGCGCGCCGGTGATATTCTTGCCGGTCGATTTCTCGATGCCCTCGAATCCGGGCGAGGAATTCACCTCGAGCACCTTGGGGCCGGTCTCGGACCGCAGCAGATCCACCCCGGCCATGTTGAGATCGAAGACACGTGCGGCGCGAATCGCGGTGTCGCGTTCAGCCCTTGTGATGCGCACCGATTTGGCTGTTCCCCCCCGGTGCAGGTTGGAGCGGAAATCGCCATCCGCGCCGGTGCGCTTCATCGAGGCCACGACCTTGCCGCCGATCACCAGGCAACGGATATCCTCGCCCGCCGACTCCTTTACGAAGTCCTGCACCAGGAAATTGGCCTTCAGCCCGCGAAAGGCGTCGATCACCGATTCGGCGGCCTTCTTGGTTTCGGCCAGCACCACGCCCTTGCCTTGCGTCGATTCCAGCAGCTTGACGATCAGCGGGGCCGTGCCGACAAGGCCGATGAGGTTGTTGGTGTCCTTTGGCGAGGCGGCAAACGCGGTGTTCGGCATGCCGACCTGCGCGCGCGCCATGAGCTGATGCGCATAGAGCTTGTCGCGGCTGGCGATGATCCCCGCCGAGGTATTGGCGCAGAAGGTTCCGATGGTCTCGAACTGACGGATCACGGCCGCACCATAGGCGGTGACCGAGGCGCCGATGCGCGGGATCACCGCGTCATAGCGGGGCAGGCGCTTGCCGTCGTAATGCACTTCGGGAGCGAGCGCGTTGATCGCCATGTAGCAGCGCGTCGTATCCACGACCTCCACGGTATGGCCGCGCGTCTCGCCTTCCTCGACCAGACGGCGGGTGGAATAGTTGTCCTCGCGGCTGAGCACGCAGATGCGCAGCGACCGCTTGGGCTGGGCGGTGCGCATCTTGGATGTGTGATAGACGTCGTAGCTGAGCTCGGGCTGCAGGAAGCGGTCGGTGGCGACGATCGAGATGTGGTCCTTCAGCGCCTGTCGCCCCAACAGCATGCGCGAGGCCATGGTCGAGCGGTTGGTCAGCGTGATCTCGATCGGCCAGCTGTCACCATCGACGGCCAGTGTGCTCTGGATCACGTAGCGCAATTCGCGGTCGCCGTTGGACGAGGCGACATCGCGGCGGTCCGTGATCACCGCCGAGCACGGGATGATGAGATCGTCGCGCCCGGGGATCGGGTGCACGGTGAAGCGGACTTTGGGTTTCGACGAAGGCCCGAAAGTCTCGATGTCGAAGGCGTGCAGCGCGGAGGTGCGCGCGCCGGTATCGACCTTGGCCTTCAGCGCGGGCACGCCGAGATCGGGCAGGGCGACCCATTCCTCCCAGCCGAATTGCAGCGCCTTTTGTGTGGTGTCATCGGTCATGGGGTTCTTTCTACCATTCCGTTCGGGATTTGGGCCGCTGGACATTTCGGAACCACATCACGGGTCGGCCGGCCGGCGCAAGCCGGGCCTCGATCCGGGAAGGACTCACTTGTTGATGTCTTCGTGGATCACGCGGGTCTGGTCGTCCTTCTTGAGAAAGAGACGGCGTAGCACGATCCATGCTGCCAGCGAAAGCGTCGCGAAGATCGCCAGAAGCGCTGCCAGGCCCAACTCCACCGAGAATAGCACCAGAAGCGCCACCAGCGCCGCGCCGACGGCGAAACCGATGAAGATGAAACCGGGGATCACCATTTCGAGGCAGGCGAGAACAAGGGCCGCGGCCGCCCAGATCCACCACAATTGCCAGAGTGCCTGTTCCATCAGCCCCGCTCCTCTCAGCCTTTGCCCTTGAGCATGTTGAAGGCATTGCCGAACGCCTCGACCGCCTGGGCGGGCACGATCACCGTCTGGCTGCCTGTGCCTTGCCCAAGATTGTTGAGCGATTCGACCTGTTTCAGGGCCACCTGGTATTGCGCGGCCTCCAGCCCGTTATCGGCGATCGCGCGGGCGACCACGCCGGTCGCGTAGCTTTCGGCATCGGCCTCGACCCGGCGGGCCTTGGCGGCCTGTTCGGCGGCATAAAGCTCGCCATCGGCCTGCAGCTCTATGGCGCGCTTCTTGCCCTCGGCCTCGGTCACATGCGCCCGGCGCGCACGCTCGGCGTTGAGTTGCTGCAGCATGGCCTCGCGGGTGGCCTGATCGAGATCGACATCGAGGATCTCGGCGCGGGTGACATCGATGCCCCAGTCATCGACCGCGTCCTTGACCCATTTCTTGATCGTGGCGATCAACTCGTCGCGGTTGGCCTGCACCTCGTCAAGATCCATCTTGCCGATCTCTGAGCGCACGATGCCGGTCACGGTGGTGCCGATGGCACCGTCCACGTCGCGGATGCGGTAGACGGTCTTTTCGGGATTGAGGATGCGGTAGAACACGGAGGTCTCGACCTTGACCAGGACGTTGTCGCGGGTGATCGCGTCCTGGCTGGCACTGGGCAGTTGCCGTTCAAGGATCGAGATCCTGTGCGCCACGACGTCGAGAAACGGCACGATCAGGTTGATGCCCGGACCCAGCACCTTGTGCAGCCGGCCGAAGCGTTCGATCACGTATTGCTCGGATTGCGGCACGATCTTGAGGCCGCGAAAGATCACCAGCAGCACGAAGACCGTGAGTAGGATCCACAGGATGTTGTCGGCGAGAAGGGAGAGAAGCTGATCTTCGTTCATATTGAATTCCTGAAATACAGTGTTTTGCGATGATGACGGGTCGCGACGTCTTACAACCCAGCGTAAACGGCTTTAAACGGAGGCAAAAGGTCAAAAGCGGCGGGGGCGCTGGCATGCGGTTCGGTTTCAGGCGGGTGGCGCAGGACGGTATGGCTCGGGCGGGCGTGATCGAAACCCCGCGCGGGGACATCGCCACACCGGCCTTCATGCCGGTGGGTACGGCCGGCACCGTCAAGGCGATGCTGCCTGAAAGCGTGGCCGCGACGGGCGCCGATATCGTTCTGGGCAACACCTACCATCTGATGCTGCGCCCCGGGGCCGAGCGGGTGGCTGACTTGGGCGGGCTGCACCGTTTCATGAACTGGCACCGGCCCATCCTGACCGATTCGGGCGGCTTTCAGGTGATGAGCCTTGCCGGGCTGCGCAAGCTCGATGAGGCGGGCGTGACGTTCAAAAGTCATATCGACGGGTCCACGCATCACCTGACGCCAGAACGGTCGATGGAGATCCAGGCGCTTCTGGGCTCCGACATCGTGATGTGTTTCGACGAATGCCCCGCATTGCCCGCGAGCGATACGGCCGTCGCCGACAGCATGCGGCTGAGCATGCGGTGGGCGGCGCGGTCGCGCGCGGCGTTCGGGGACCGCCCCGGACATGCGCTGTTCGGGATCATGCAGGGGGGTGTGACGCGCGATCTGCGCGAGGAAAGCGCCGCGGCGCTGCGCGAGATCGGCTTTGACGGCTATGCGATCGGCGGTCTGGCCGTGGGCGAGGGGCAGGCGGCGATGTTCGGCGTTCTGGATTACGCGGCCGGTTTCCTGCCGACGGATCGCCCGCGCTATCTGATGGGCGTGGGCAAGCCCGACGACATCGTCGGTGCGGTCAAGCGCGGCGTCGACATGATGGATTGCGTGCTGCCCACACGGTCGGGGCGCACCGGGCAGGCCTGGACGCCGCGCGGCATGGTCAACATCAAGAACGCGCGCCACGCCGCCGATCCGCGCCCGCTCGACGAGGATTGCAGTTGTCCGGCCTGCCGGGGCTATAGCCGCGCCTATCTGCATCACGTGTTCCGGTCGAACGAGATGATCTCGGGCATGCTGCTGACGTGGCACAACCTGCAGTATTTTCAGGATATCATGGCCGGCATGCGCGCGGCGATTGCTGCGGGCCGGTTTGCCGCTTGGGAGGCTGCGTTTCATGCCCGCCGCGCCGAGGGCGATATCGAGCCTTTGTGAAGCGCCTCAGCCCGCGACCGAGGCCGCGTATATCTCGTCAATCGTACGCGCCAGCGTGGCGTTGAACGCAGGCTCGGATTGCTGTGCGGTCAGCCCTTCGGTCAGGGCGCGCGAAAAGCTTGCGATCACGCCGCGATTGCGGGCGAGACGCGCGGTGGCCTCGTCGCGTGTGTAGCCGCCCGACAGCGCCACGACGCGCAGCACGGCCGGATGATCGACGAGGGGCGCGTAGAGGTTGGCAGTCTCCGGCAGGGTCAGTTTCAGCATCACTTCCGCGCCATCGGGCAGCGCATCGAGATGCGAGGCGATGGCGGCGCGCAGAAGGTCTTCCGCCTCGGGCTTGTCGGGGATCGAGATCGTGACCTCCGGTTCGATGATCGGGACAAGGCCGTGGCCCAGGATCTGTTGGCCCACCTCGAATTGCTGGGCGACAGTGGCCTCGATGCCGCGCGGGTCTGCCGCGTCGATGACCGAGCGCATCTTGGTGCCGAACATGCCCGCCGCGACGCCACGTTCCAACAGGCCGTCAAGATCTGGCATCGGCTTCATCAGGCGCATGCCGTCCTGGGCCTCGGTCAGCCCCTTGTCGACCTTCAGGAACGGCACGACGCCGCGCTCCTGCCACAGGTACTCGGCCGACGGGCGGCCGCCGATCTCGCGATCCATGGTGTCCTCGAACAGGATCGCCCCAAGCACCTTGTCGCCGTTGAAAGCCGGGGCCTGGGCGATGCGGGCGCGCATCGCGTGCACCAGATCGAACATCTCGGCATCGGAGCCGTATTGATCCTCGTCGATCCCGTAGAGGCGCAGCGCCTTTGGGGTGGAGCCGCCGGATTGATCGAGCGCCGCGATAAAGCCCTGACCGTCCTTGAGTTTTCGTCTCTGTTCGGCGTTCGACATGCGAGGGGCCCCTGTGAAAATGGTGTGTCTCGCGTTGTCTTAGGCGAGGGGTGGAGGCCATGCAATAATGGTGGCGCTAACAGCGCCTGCTATCCCTTGAGCGCCGCGACCCCCGGCAGATCCTTGCCTTCCATCCATTCCAGAAACGCCCCGCCGGCGCTGGAGACATAGGTGAAATCCTCGGCCGCGCCGGCCTTGTTGAGGGCCGCGACGGTATCCCCGCCGCCGGCGACCGACGTGAGCCGACCCGCGCGGCTGCGGGCTGCGGCGTGGCCGGCGGCGGCGTTGGTGGCCGCATCGAAGGGCGCTATCTCGAAAGCGCCGAGCGGGCCGTTCCAGATCAGCGTTTTCGAGCCATCGATACCCGCCTTGATGCGCGCGATTGCTTGCGGGCCCGCGTCGAGAATCATGGAATCATGCGGGCAGGCATGCGCGCCCACGGTTTCATTCGGCGCCCCTTCGGCAAATTCGCGAGCCACGACGACGTCGGCGGGCAGCAGGATCTGGCAGCCCGCATCGCCGGCCTTGATCATGATCTCGCGCGCGGTACCGGTCATCTCGTGCTCGCACAGCGACTTGCCCACATCGAGGCCCAGTGCCGCCAGAAACGTGTTGGCCATGCCGCCGCCGATCACGAGACTGTCCACGCGGCGCACCAGATTGCCCAGCAGGTCGAGCTTGGTCGACACCTTGGCCCCGCCCACCACGGCCATCACCGGACGCGCAGGATCGCCAAGCGCCGCCTCCAGCGCCTGCAATTCGGCCTGCATCAGCCGTCCGGCGCAGGCCGGCAGCAGATGCGCCAGTGCCGTGGTCGAGGCATGCGCGCGATGCGCCACCGAGAACGCGTCGTTGCAATAGATGTCGCCGAGGCTGGCCAGACGCTGCGCGAGGTCGCCGTCATTGGTCTCTTCACCGGGGTGGAAGCGGATGTTTTCCAGCAGCAGCACATCTGCCGCGCGCGCCTCTTCGGTGGGGGTCTCGGCGCCTTCCAGCGTCTCGATGAACTGCACCGTCTGCCCCAGGGCCTGCTCCAGCGCGGGCACGGTCACGCGCAGCGACATCTCGGGCACGATCCGGCCTTTGGGCCGGTCGAAATGCGCGATCAGGATCGGCTTGCCACCCTTGCCGAGGATATCGGTGATGGTCGGCACGATCCGGTCGATCCGCGTGGCGTCGGTGACCACGCCCCTGTCCACCGGCACATTGATGTCGACGCGCACCAGAACGCGCTTGCCGCCAAGATCCATGTCGTCGAGGGTTTTCCAGCCCATGCCATCCTGTCCTTCGTGTCATCTCTGTTGCCGGCGTCTTGGCGCGGGGCGCGAGGCAGGTCAACCTGCGTGCTTGGCAATCGCGCGTGTTCGTCTTAGATGTCAGCGGAATTTCAACGCAAGGAGCCGAGAATGGCCGAGATCAAGGACCCCGAAAACACCATCCTGATAGAGTTGAAGGGTGGCACCGTCGCCATCGAGCTGCTGCCCGATATCGCCCCTGACCATTGCGCGCGGATGAAAGAGCTGGCGCGTGCCGGTCAGTATGACAACGTGGCCTTTCACCGGGTGATCGATGGCTTCATGGCGCAGACGGGCGATGTGCAGCACGCCAACATGGAGCAGGATTACAACCCCCGCATGGCCGGCACCGGCAGCAGCGATCTACCGGATCTCAAGGCGGAATTTTCCAAGATCCCGCATGATCGCGGCACGTTGGGCGCGGCGCGCAGCCAGAACCCGAATTCAGCCAATTCGCAGTTCTTCATCAGCTTCAAGGACAATCATTTCCTTAACGGGCAATACACCGTCTATGGCCGCGTGATCGACGGGATGGCGCATGTCGATGCCCTGACCCGTGGCGAGCCGCCGGCGAACCCGGACCGGATGATCAGCGTGAAGGTGGCGTCCGATGCGTGAGATTACCCTTGCCCTGACAGCGTCGCTTGGCCTTTTCGCAGGTCCGGCGCTTGCCACCAGCCTGGAAATCGAGGTCGCGGGCGAGGCGACCGGCACCGTCACCATTGATCTGTACGAGGATGTGGCGCCCAACCATGTCGACCGGATCACCGCGCTGGCCGAGGACGGCGCGTATGATGGCGTGGTCTTTCACCGGGTGATCGACGGTTTCATGGCGCAGACCGGCGATGTGCAATTCGGCAAGGTCGATGACGGCGACATGCGCCGGGCCGGCATGGGTGGCAGCGACCGCCCCGATCTCGCGGCCGAGTTCTCAGACGTGCCGTTCGAGCGCGGCACCATCGGCATGGCGCGGTCGCAAAATCCCGACAGCGCCAACTCTCAGTTCTTCATCATGTTCGCACCGGGCGAGTTTCTCGACGGCCAGTACACGGTCGTGGGCGAGGTCACGGACGGGATGGACGTGGTCGATGAGATCAAGCGCGGGCAGGGCCAGAATGGCTCGGTCGTGGGTCAACCCGACGTGATGGAAAAGGTCAGGGTGATCGACTGATCATGGCCGGGAGCGATCTTCCGGTCATCGCGCACGAACGGCTGGCTGACGGGCTGTGGGGGTTGACCGGCGCGCATGTGCCATGGCGCATGGGTGTGCCGATGCCGTTGCGGTCCGTCGTGGCGGTCCTGCCCGCAGGAAAGTTATGGGTGCATGCGCCGGGACCGCTGACACCCGACCTGCGCACATGGCTGGACGGGCAGGGGCGGGTCGCGCACATCGTGCAGCCTCATGCCCCTGATCTGGCATGGCTGGACGACTGGCACGCCGCCTTTCCCGCCGCGCGGATCTGGCAGGGATCCGAGATGCGGACCGCGTCTTGGGCGCGCCAGATCAGACCGCTGATCCTTGAAGGCGCGCAGACCGAGGCCGTGTTCCTGCATCAGGCCAGCCGATCGGTGATCCTGTCCCGGTTGATAGTGGCGGTGGAGACCGCACCGCTGCCGGCGTGGGCCCGTCCGATGATCTGGCTCGCGGGGCTCGATGACAGTGACGGCAAGCCACCTATGGGCCTCGCCCCGCGGGTTGGTGGGCGCAAGGCGGTGGGCGACGTGGTCGAACACGTGCTCGACTGGGAACCGGAGCGACTGATCCTGACGCATGGACGGTGCTACGGTTTCGATGCCGGCGGCGAGATGAGGCGCGCCTTCCGCCGCCTGATGCGCGAACGCCTGTGGGACCGCGCGATAGAGGAGAGCAAACGCGGCTGACGATGCCATGCCCTTGCGCCGTCCCGAAATTTTGACACGCGCGGTACCGAACGGTGCATTCACCTGCCGGCAACTCCTGTGACCTGATGCTTTGGCCCGTGATCCCCGCCGGACCCGGGCGGGCCAGTCAACACACAGGAGCTGTCATGAACCCCTTCGAGAATCGAATCCAGGCCCTGTCCGGTCCGGCCACGGATGCCCTGCCGGTCACCCCCGACAACACCACCGATCTGCCGCATGTCGCCATCGGCCTTTACGTCGAGACCGGCGGCACGGTCAGCATGGTGACCGTGACTGGCGAGGCGCGCAGCATCGGGGTCGCCGATTTCTCGGTCCTGCCCATCGGTGTGCGGCGCGTCAACGCGACCGGCACCACTGCGACCGGCATCCACGCACTGGTTCTGGCATGAAGATCGTTGCCGATATCTCGACCACCTCGCGCTTGATGCAGGCGGGCGGATCCGGCACGCCCATCCTCATAACGGCGGGTGTGCCGCCCGCGCTCGGCAGTTTGCGCGACGGCGACACCGTGCAGGCGGCGTTGTCGGCCGGCGCGCTCGATCCTGGCAATTATGCCTCGACCGCGGGCGCCATCACCGCCGTCGCCGGGACCGTCACCATCGACGGCACCCAGGGCGCGCTGACCGATGTGGTGCGCCATGACGACGTGGTGAGCGTTCTTGTGACGGCCAGCGATAGCGCGGGCAATACGCGTGACTTCACCGCAGGATCGCGTGTCGTTGCCGGCATCGCGCCGACGATCACGGCCAGCGGCAGCCTTGCCGGGCGGACGCTGACCATTTCCGTCGATGGTACGACCGGCATTCCAGCGCCCGACACCCTGCTCACGGTCCTGACGCTGGACGGCCTGGATATGACTGTGGATAGCACCGGCGCGGACCCGTGGATCTACGAGACACCATCCAGCGCCAGCGATCAGACGATCGCATGGACGCTCACGACAACAAACGCCGAAGGCAGCGCCACGGCAAGCGGTTTGGCAAGCATCGCAGCCGATCTGTTCTCACCCGTTGCACAGACAGCGCCCGAGATCACCGGCACGCCTGCGCCGGGCAGCACCGTCACGATCATCCAAGGCACGTATTCCGGTGCGCCGCCCGCGACGCAGACCGGCGCGCTGGCCCTGGGCGATGCGGACGTCACCGCAGACCTCGCGGGGCTGGATTACGAGATCCCAGCCACTGCGGTGCCGGGGATGGTGCTCGCCTACGCCGAGACAGCGAGCAATGGCATTGCCCCCGACGCGCAACAATCCACCAGCGTGACGGTCGCAACTGCCGAGACCGCGTTGCTTGATATCTATCCCGGGGCTGCCGGGGCCTGGTCCTTGCGCGCACTGTCGGGCGGGGCGGGCGATGTGGTGCGGGTCCGGCGCGGCAGCGACAATGCACAGGCGAGTTTCACGGCCGATGATGTGGCCGGCGGCGCGTTGGAGACATGGGTCGGCGCGGGCAATGACGGCTTTGTCGTGACGCTGTTCGACCAGAGCGGCAATGCCAGACATGCCACCCAGGGCACGCCAGCCGATCAGTGCCGCGTCGTGATCTCCGGCGTGCTGGTCAGGAAAAACGGCCAGCCTGCGCTGCAGGTCACCCTCGGAGAGTTCCTCGCGATTTCGGGTCTGCATCTTGAAGAGAGGGCGTCTTTCTTCGCGAGCTTCGAAAACGCGCCCCAGTCTGGCGGGGGATCGATCCACAGACCCGTCATCGCGGGGTTTACGGAGAACTTCTACCTCGACAATGCGCGCGGCTACGGGCTGGGGCTGTCGCGTTCCGGCTCTGACGGGGTGCGGGTCGCCATTCCGAACATCAATGACAGGACCGGCACCAACATTTCCATCGCGAGCCCTGCAAATGGGGATCTGATTCTTGCGTCCCTGCTTGCCGATAACGGCAGCGCGTCGCTGCGGTTGAATTCCGGCCCGCCCGCGTCGTCGATCTACGCCCCACGTACGAGTGATTTTTCAGACCAGTACATGCTTTTCGGTGACGGATCGTCTTTTTCTGAACGCAAGTATCAGGGGCAGTTCAGCGAGTTGATCGTCTACGGTTCCGATCAATCCCTTAACCGCAGCGATATCGAACAGGGCATCGCCGATCACTACGCAATCACGCTGACCTGACGGGGCCGGTTTTTGCGTGCCCCTTTTTGTGTGGGGGAGACATTGAATGTGGCGCAGCCCGTCGGGCTGCGCCAATCGGTCACCAGTCCATGGCGCCCTTGCCGGCGAACCTTTGGGCAAGAAAATCCGTGAAGGCGCGCACCTTGGGCTGGGTGAACCGCCCCTGCGGATGGACCGCGTAGATACCCTGAACCTCCATCGGCAGATCGGGGATCGCATCCTCGACCAACCCCTCGGTCATGGCATGGGCATAAAGGAATGACGGAAGATAGGCGATCCCAAGCCCGGAAATCGTGGCGTTGAGCAGCGATTGTCCGTCATTGACGCTGAGGCCGCCGGCCGTGCGCACCTGCCGCTTTTCACCGGAGGGGGCCGTCAGCCGCCACACAGCGTTGCCACCTTGGGTGGAATAATGCAGCAGACGGTGTTCGTTGAGATCGTCGATTCGCGTGGGCCGGCCATATTTCCTGAAATAGGCCGGGCTGGCGACCATCCGCTTGGTGGTCTCGGCCAACTTGCGTGCATTCAGCGTACTGTCATCCACTTCGCCGATGCGCACCGCCATGTCGAATCCTTCCGACCCCAACTCCACGAAGCGGTTGTTGAGCACGATACTGAGCGTGATGTCGGGAAATTCATCAAGGAACGGCCCGATGATCGGGCTGAGTTGATGGACACCAAAATCCGTGGCCACCGACACGCGCAGCAGTCCAGCTGGATCTGTCCGCAGCGAACTGACCAGCGCATCCGCCTCGCCCGCATCGTTGAGAACGCGCAACGCCTTGTCGTAATAGGCAAGACCGATCTCGGTCGGGTTGACGCGCCGTGTCGTCCGGTTGAGCAGCCGTGTCCCGAGCCGCGCCTCCAATGCTGAAATATGCTTTGATACTGCAGATTTCGAAATTCCAAGTTTGCGCGCGGCATCGGTGAACCCACCTTGATCAACCACCGTGGCAAACGCTTCCATTTCCGTCAAACGATCCATGTTCACACCCTGATAACTCACTCTCACAACGTCGTTGGTGACGTGACAATAGGGCAAAACTGTGGCGGAGGCGAGACAATAACCGGAAAAATATAGCATTGTCAATTATTTAGCAACCATAAGCTGAGTGGCGCTATACTTTTGATTGTTGACCCGTCGGTGCCAAAGTTAGGTGCCGAAGTCGGTGCCAAAAAAGAATGATGGCCGAAAA
>JAWLFT010000084.1:0-13493 GCA_041685435.1 Roseovarius sp. | reverse complement strand
TCCACCAGAACCTCGCCCGCCCGCGGGCCGTCAAGCTCCACCTCCATGACCTCGAGCGGCTTTCCGGCCTCTACAGCAACGGCAGCACGTGTGCGCATGCAACTTCCTCTTTGAATTCCATTTGCACGGTTCGGCTGTTTTGAACCGCGCTTCCTGAATGGTCAGTATGCGTGGCGCGGGACGTTTCGGACAATTACTACATTGGTGGGTATTGGGTTCGGCGGCCGCCACGCGCATTGTCGATTCAGGATCGAAGACGGCTCAGATGCAATCGAAGGCGGGACATATGCGACATTCGAGACGACTGGGACAGGCCCTCGGGCTGGCACTCCTGGCGGTGCCGCTTCACGCCGCCGATTATTCCGACCCGACATGGCCCTGCGTCCAGCGCAAGGTCGAGGACCTTTCGATCGGGCTGATGTGGACGCACCCCCTGCCCGAAGAGCCGACGCCCGACGCCGACACACGCCGCGAGATCGACAGGCTGGCCGCCAAACTGGCGCTGCGCCGGCTGGAGGTCGAGACGCTGCGGCCCGAGATAGAGGCCTTCGCCGACCGGCATGACGGGTCGCCCGACATGCTGAGCCGCGTTTTCGCGCGCGTGTTCAAGACATTGGAGACCCGCCGCAGCAAGGTCATGTCCGGCATCGCGGACTTCTCGCTCAGCCAGATCGAGCTTGCCGACCGGATCGAGGCCACGCAGACCGAGATGGCGACACTGATGGCGGCCGATGCGCCCGATCACGACCGCATCGATGCGCTCGAGGAACAGCTCGACTGGGACCAGCTCATCTATTCGGACCGCCAGAGCACGATCACCTATCTGTGCGAAACCCCCACGCTGATCGAGCAGCGGCTTTATGGCCTGTCGCAGATCCTGCGGCAGCAGATCACCGAGTCGGGGTGACGGTCGTGTCACGTCTTGGGCCGGACCGCCTCAGTCCCATTCCAGTTCGGTGAAGGCCACGGTGACGTTGCGCGGGTTGTAGACCTCGAAAAGCTGCCACTGCGCCGCCTCGCCCCCGGCCACGCCGCGCACCGCCTCAGACAGCCGCGCGCCAGCCTCAAGGGCCGTGCGCGTGTCCCGCTCCAGCACCTCCAGATACCGCGCCAGCGGCTCCGCGCCCTCGGGCCAGGACAGCGACGCATCGCCATGGCCCGGCACGACGCGCATGATATCCATGCCCTGCAGATCCGCCAGCACCGCGCGCCAGCCGCGCAGGCTGCCGTCGAGCGCGGGGGCGTGGCGGTCGAATACCAGATCGCCCGCAAACAATGTCTGCGTCTCGCGGTCCATCACCGTCAGGTCATTGCCGGTATGCGCCACTGGCCACGCGCGCAGTTCCAGCACCCGTCCGCCAAGGTCGATCGCGGCCCAGTCGGTGACGGCGTCGGTCAGGCCCGGCACGGTGACGTCCAGAAACGCCGCATCGCCCAGCGCCGCGCGCAGGCCGTCAAGGTAGCCGGCCTGCCGGTCGGCCAGCGCGCGCGGCAGGGCCGCATGCCCCCAGATCCGCGCGCCGAGACGGGTGAACACGCCCGCCCCGAAGACGTGATCGGGATGCATATGCGTCAGGATCACATGATCCACCGGCAGGTCGGTGCGCGCCCGGATCGCCCGCCACAGCGCCTCGCCCAGCCATGGCGCGCTACCGGTGTCGATCACCGCCACGCCCGTCTCGCCGATCACGAAACCCAGATTGCCGACATCGCCGCGATTGTCCGCATCCGCCTCGGCAATCTGCCCCTCATGCGCGAACACGCCGGGCGCAACCTCGACCATGTCCAGCGCCTCTGCCGCCGGCCGGCAAACAGGAGCCGAGGCGATCAGCTGCCCGGGCAGCGCGCCGGTCTCCGGCGGGGTCTCGCGCAGCGCGGCGCGGCAGGCGGCCCTGGCCGGGTGCGCATATCCCGGCAGCAGCCGGTCGCGGCAGATGTCGGGGGATGCGGCAAGGCACAGGGTGAGGATCGCTTCGAACATGGCCTCTTTCCCGGCGCAGTGACCGCCGCAGGATCGGCTGATGGCCGCGCGTGATCCACACCAACCATCGTCGTACTGCGCAGATCCGCCGTTTCATGCTATGCTGTCCCGAACCTATGGGAGGAGGAACGACACCATGGCTGAAAAGATGGCGGGAAAACTGCTGGTCGTCGCGGCCCTTCTGGGATCGCTGGCCCTGCCCGCGCACGCCAAGGACACAGTCCGCAACCCGCTGACCGACAGCGAGATGTGGGACATCCTGCGCGAGAACGTGGTGGGCGACGCGGCCATCGCCGATGGCAGTGCGATCTTCACTGTCGATGCGCCCTACCGCGCCAATGACGCCGCAACCGTTTCGGTCCGGATCAAGCAGACCGATCCCGACGCGGTGATCCGCGCCGCAACCCTGGTGATCGACGAGAACCCCGCACCGGTCGCCGCCGAGCTGACATTTTCGCAGGCGATGGCCCCGCTCGATTTCGAGATGCGGGTGCGGGTCGACCGCTATTCCAACGTCCGGGTGATCGCCGAAACCGGCGGCGGGCTGTCCATGGCGGGGCGCTTCGTGAAGGCCTCGGGCGGCTGCGCGGCCCCGGCGAGCCGCGATCCCGAGGTGGCGCTGGCCTCGATGGGCGAGATGAAGATTCGGAACTTCCCGAAGGACACGCAGATGTCCACGCTGCGCCGCGAGGCGCAGATCATGATCCGCCACCCGAACTATTCGGGGTTGCAACGCGATCAGGTCACGCATCTTTTCATCTCGGCGCATTTCATCGACCATATGGAGGTCTGGCAGGGCGAGGATCTGCTTTTCACCATGGCTGGCGGTATCTCGGTTTCGGAAAATCCGGTCTTCCGGTTTTCCTACAGCGATAACGGGGCCTCGGCCTTGCGGGTGACGGCCACCGATACCGAGGGCAACACGTTCGAGCGGGTCCTGCCGAAAGCAGCCGACAGCTAGGCGATTGGCCGGGACGGGGAAAACGCCCCCTGTGGTGAAGCCTGTGGTGAAGCGCTGAACGGTGCCCGACTGAACAGATCCGATCACGGCTTTGAAGCGGAAGCCTGTCAGTGAGGTACCGGCCTCGTATGGCCTTTTTCTGCCGATCGGGTTGCGCCGCGCATCGGCGGGCCGCAGTGCGGCGATCCAACGTGCTTTTGGCAGTGCTTTATCTCGCCAAGTCCGAAAAACCTCAAAGCGTCGCGCAGGTTGCAGCCAAATCGCCGTGCCGGGGGGCGGCGTCATGCCGAAGGCTGCTTCCAGCCTGACGATGCGTGGCGCCCTTCGGGCTTGAGTCCGCGCGGGGCAGACCCCCTCAACGTCGCCTTCAGGCCAAGGCCGGACCCCTTCCCTCGGCCCCGCTGACGTCCACTCAATCCCGCAGAGCCATCCTTTGACACCCCTTTGCACGTGCCGCACACAAGGTTGGACTTGTCCGCGTCGTGCCAACAGGCAATCGCCGCTCGCCCGCTCAGAAACAGACGATCTCCGCCTCTGCCTGCGCGCGGCGCACATCGGCGACGAAATTCTCCGCCGTCGGGGCGCTCTTGAAATAGGACATGCGCTCGCCCGAGGCGCGGCGCATCGACAGCACGGTCTCGGCCTGCAGATATTTCTCGTAAGGCACGATTGCGGCGATCTCGTCGATGGAACACGAACACCGCCGCAGGATGTCGGCGCCCTGCCCGTTCGTCGCCATGCAGGCAAAGACGTAATCGGCGCGCGCCTCGGTCGGGTAGTCGTTGAACTGCTCGGCCACGTCCTGTGCGGCAGCCAGCCCGGCCACCCCGATGAGACCTGCCGCAAGCCTCCATTTCGCGATCATTGCACTTGCTCCGTCCGCTCGAATGTCATGCTGGATCTGTAGATCTGCCCCGCCCCGTCCGGCGCCGGGGTCTCGGCCACCAGCGACACGTACCAGCCGGGCACCGCGTCGGACATGGTCACGCGCAACTCCAGCGCGCCGAAGCCCCTCATCCGGTTCGTGTTGGGGTCGCCCTCGAACGGGTGCAGGCGGATCGTCCGCGTCTCGATCCGGGTGCCGTCGACGGTTGCCGTGCCCGCCTCGACCTCGGTGGGCCGGATCAACGACTCCTTGACGCGGTTGCGAATGTAGAACTGGCTGCCACCGGCGGTTTCGGCCATGTCCCGCACCACGGATTCGTAGAACACCATGATCATCGGGTTTCCGACGCTGGCCGGAAACGACCCCATGGCGCGATGCTTGCCGTCGCGGCGAAATTCCAGCAGCGCCATCTCCATGTCCTGCTGCTCGATCCGCAGCGCGATCTCGCCGGTGTCGCGCGTCGCCGCCTCCGGCTTGGCCGCATTGCTCACGTCGCGGCTATAGATCAGGGCGTGATCGCGATCCACACTGTCGAGCGTGCCATCGCGAAAGAGCAGATCATAGGTCGCCTCGCCATCCACCGGGGCGGCATCGCCGGGACCCGCCGCGATCATCAGGGCCAGTGCCCCGGCCAGAGCTGCGCGTATCTTCATGTGACGTCCTCCCACGGGAAACCTATGCGATCCGTGCGCGCTGTCATACCCGACTTTTGTCGGTACGCGGAGGGCGGTGTCAGCCCGCCGGGCCGCCGCCCCGATGCTTCTGGATGGCCCAGTCGATGAGCGGGCGCAGCCGCGACAGCTTCACCGGTTTGGAGATGACCGAGACATCCTCGCGCGCGGCCCTGCGGCGCAGCGACTCCGACCGGTCGGCGGTGATCAGGATCGCCGGCAGGTGATGGCCCGTCGCGCCGCGCAGCGCCGCCACCGCCGCAAGGCCGGTATCGTCGCCGTCGAGGTGATAATCGGCCAGCACGATCTCGGGCACCACGCCGGTCTCCTGCAGGATGACGTGCGCGGCTTCGGTCGAGGGCACGCCCAGCACCCGCGCGCCCCACCGCTCCAGCCGCTGGCGGGTGGCGAACAGCACCTCGGCATCATTCTCGATCACCATCACGGTGTGATCGAAGGGCGTGTCGCCTTTGCCCTGCACCAGCATCGCCGGGCCGGCCTGCGCGACCCCGTCGCCCACGCGCTCCATCTCGATGCTGAACACCGATCCGCAGCCCGGCGCCGACCGCAGGCGCAGCGCGTGCCCGAGATGACGACAGGTGCGATCCACCACCGACAGGCCCAGCCCCATGCCGGTGCCAAGCGCCGCGTTCTCGGCGCGGGCGAACTCCTCGAAGATGCGTTTCTGATCTGCATGATCGATGCCGGTGCCGGTATCCCAGACCTGCAGCACCACGCAGTCCCCGCGCCTGCGCGCGCCCAGCAGGACGCGCCCGCCGGGCTCGGTGTACTGGATCGCGTTCACCACGAGGTTCTGGATAGACCGATGCAGATAGACCGGATCGGACCACACCACGAGGTGACAGGGCACCACGTCGAGCCGCACGTCCCGGTATTCCGACAGCGGCAACTGATCGGCGAACACCCCCTCCATCAGCACCCCGAGATGGACCTCGGTGGGGGTGACCGCGTCCGGATCCGCGCTCGACAGCCGCGAGATGTCCAGCAGCGCATGCAGAAGCTGCTCGGTCGAGGTGAAGGCGCGGTGCAGCCGGTCCACCATCGGCAACAGATGCGAGTCCTGGGCGGCCTCCTGCAGCGTCGAGATCAGAAGCTTGGCGGCGTTGATCGGCTGCAACAGATCATGGCTTGCGGCCGCCAGAAACCGCGTCTTCGACGACACCGCCGCCTCGGCGCGCTCCTTGGCAAGGCGTAGCTCCTCCTCGACGCGGGCCTTTTCCTCGAACTGCTCGGTCAGTCGCGCATTCGCGCGGGTCAGCTCGGCGGTGCGTTCCAGCACCCGGTTTTCCAGCATCTCTGTCGTGCGGCTTTCCAGCGTGACATCCTTCAACTCCACCAGAAACCCGCCATCGGGCAGGCCGTTGACCTGCACGTCCAGCATGCGCCCCCCGCAATGCCGGACCCGCCGCCGCCAGCCGTCGCGGGTCAGCTGCCGCCAGTTGGCAATCTCCAGAAACGCGGGGTCGCGCACCAGACCGCTGGCCTGCATGTAGGCCAGCAGCCGCTCCAGCGTGGTGCCGGGCTGCAATTCGGTCAGCGGCACGCCGAGCAGCCGACGGAACTGCCGGTTCTGCATCGTCACCGTGCCCTCCGGCGAAAACGTGCAGACGCCGGCGGTCATGGTCTCGAACACCGCCTGCAGGTAATCGGCATGCTGGTCGATCAGGGTCTTCTTTTCCGACCGGTTCCGGCGCACGATCGGGGTGACCTCGGTCAGCAGCAGCACGACATTCTCGGGCGAGGTCCGCTGCAGGCCAAGCTGGTACCAGATATCGCCCGCCAGCTCGATCATCAGCGACATGGCCATCGCGCCATCGGGCGTCTTTTTCAGTTGCGAGGCCGGGTGATGGATCTTGTGATCGGTCGACACCAGATGCCGGCTGCGCACCATCAGATCGAAATACCCGTCAAGCGTCAGCCCGGTGACGATCTCGCCCTCGATATCCGGCAGCACGGTGCGGAAAAGAGGGTTGCAGACGTTGAGATGCCCTTCGGTGAACAGCGCGAACCCCTCGGGCATCACCGACAGCGCATCATGCAGATCGCGCTGCGTGCGCGCGCGATCGCCGCGCACGGTCTCGAGCTCGGTCGCGGCCTCCTCCAGATCGCGGCTCTGGGCGACGACCTGCGCCCGCAGCTCTATCGCCGACTGAAACGCGCCATAGGCCGAGAGGCTCATCTCGTTCTGCCGCCCGGCCCGGCGCATGAGGGCGGCGATGATGCGCTCCTGCCGGGCGAGTTGCACCTCGATGGGCTCGTCGGGGTCGATCAGGTTCATCCGGGGTCCTGATCTTCGGCGCCGAAGAAGGCCACGCCCACGAAGGTCTGGTTCATGTGCACGCCACGATGCTGCTCGCCATAGGTGTTGAACCCCAGCACCCGCGCCTCGCGAAAGATCTCCGACACGGGGCGGCAAAGCTGTTTCTGTTCGACCTCCAGCCGGCGCAGCACGCAATCGAAACCAAGGATGAAATCGGGCGGTTCGCCGGCCGCATTTCTGCGCGCCAGACCCGTGCGCAGGCTCTCGATCATCTCCTCGCCGCGCCCCAGCGTCATGATCACCCCGTCATCGATCGCCGCCATGAACGACAGCGCGTCACCTTCGGTGGCGTCGGCGACGGCGCGCACGAAATAACTGCCCTCGTGATGCACGAGGATGGGGTTCTCGGCAAAGACCTCTGGCGACAGCGCCGCGCGCGCGCACCCCACAAGCCGCGCATATTCCTGCGCGGCGGGCGCGCCGTTGATCTCGAAGACCAGCCGTTCCTCGGGATCGGCCCCGGTGATGATCAGCTGCTGCGCGGTGGGCTGGAAATGGTCGAAACTGAAGCCCTGCATGTCGAGCGATGTCTCGATCAGCAGCAGGACCGCGGCATCGCGGTGAAACCGCCCGTCGCGCATCACGAAAGTCTCGCCGAAATCCAGCCCGTCGCCGGCCGAGCCGCCAAAGACCGGAACATCCGGCAGCACGGTCTCCAGCGTCGAGACCAGCAGATCCTCCTGCTTCGACAGACCATCGGTGAACAGAAGCGCCAGCCGGTGCCACCCGGCGCGCGGCCGGAAGGCGGTCTGCATCTCGTCCACCGCAGTCGCGACGGCCGAGAACGAGAACGGGCGCAGCCCCTCGATCAGCACCGAGGCACAGCGAAACCGGCGTTTCGGAAACGCCATGAGCAAAAGCGCATCGGATGCGTAGCCGTCTTCGGTGATCTGCCCCGCCGAGGTGCAGCCAAAGACCGGCACATCGCCAAGATGAGCATCCAGCGCCTGCGCGATCTCGTCGCGCGCCAGCCGGTTTGGCACGAACACCAGCACGAAGGCCGTCGCGCGCGGATCGACGCGCGCGGCCACCTCCGCCACCGCGACGCCGGCACGGGCGGCAGATGACTGCGCCACGCCGACATGGCGCGGCCCTGTCATCGCGTCGCGCAACGGTCTCACCCGCTGAGGAAGGCGCGCGTCTCGGGATCGCCGGCCTCGCTGGTCATCACGTTCTTGACCAGCACCGCGGCCTGCGTCCGGTTCCTGACGCCAAGACGTCCCAGAAGCCCGGTGATATGCGCCTTGACGGTCGCCTCGGCCAGCGACAGCTCGAAGGCGATCTGCTTGTTGGCCTTGCCCGCGCAGATCAGCGCCATGATCTTTTTCTGCTGCGGCGTCAGCGCGGCCAGCGTCGGGTGCTCGTCGCCGGGCCGGTCGGTTGCACAGGGCGTGCCCTCGGCATAGGCCCGGGGCAGGTATTTCTTGCCGGCGCTCACCCGCGCGATCACGTGCCGCAATTCCTGCGTCGAGGTCTCCTTCGGCAGAAATCCGGCCGCGCCTTCCTCCATCAGCTTGCGCACCAGTTCATGCGAGGTCAGCGCCGAGATCACGAGGATCGGCACATCGGGCAGCTTGTCGCGCATGGCGATGAACCCGGAAATGCCCGACACGTCCGGCAGCTTGAGATCGAAGATCACCATCGATGGCGAGAACCCGTCCCGGAGCCGCGACAGCGCCTCCGTCAGGCTGGCGGATTGCTGCACGACGCATCCCGGAAACACGACCGAGATCGCGGCGGCGAGCGCATCGCCGTAAAGCGGATGGTCATCCACGATCAGCACGGATGCGACCTGATTTCGCGGACGCACGTCTGCTCTGCAATTCATGATTGTTCCTCCCTCGTTAAACTTTACCTCGTCTGCCACGTTTTGCAAGTCTCAGGGCCGGTGTGCGGTGGACCGCCGCTCATCACATCCGCAGCGCGGCGCAGGTGCTCGACAAGGACGGGACCGGCGCGACAAGGCGCCGGAAGAAAAGCCGCCCCGCGTTTTCCGGCTCCGCCCGTCGCGCACCACGTGCCTGACCCTGCTGGCAGGTGATCGCACGATACGCCGGGCAACGGTCACGAGAGGCCGCTTGTCGATGCCAGAGCGTGCAGGATCTGCGTCTCGCCCGAAAACCGGGCGCGACGCGGCCCCTGCGACCCGCCCGTCAGACCATCAGCGTCCCGTCTCGATACGGGCGGACCCGCCGGCGGACCGGTCGCGGCGTCATCCCCCGGCCCGTCGTCTGCGAGGGTTGGACCCTGCGCGTACGCAACCCGCGTACACCCTGTACCTTGGGTACACATGAAATCCGGACGCGGCCCGCGGTCCTACGCAACGTGCAGCCGCATCCCGACGTGTTCGGATGCCCGCCCGTCGCCTGCATCGCGCATTCTCACAAAGGCGCGTGCAGCGCGAGAGCATCGATCCGTCGCTCGATCCGGTCAAGCATCTCGTCATACCGGTCGCTGTCGACCTCGCCGAACTCTGCGGTGAATTCCGCCCGCGAAAGGATTTGCGGAATGCCCTCATACGAAATGATGACATCCTCCTCCGCCTCGATCCGTGCGATCAGCCTCGACCACTCCTCGACCGGCGTCGCCATGAACAGGTCCGCCAGCCGGATGCCCGAGTTGTTGGCGGCCATGTCGGCGAAATCAAAACCATCTCTCTGGGTGTCGTATAGCTCCTTGAATTCTCCTATAGAAATCGAAACGTTGCGGTTGCTTGCCGCCTGTATCGCTGCCGCGGTCGTGAAGTGCCGCCGGCTGTCGATCCGGTCATTGAGCGTAAGGCGGGTGCAATTCGTCTTCCAGGCTCGTGTGGCGTCAATTTCGCCCGGGGCCAAGCCTCCAAAAAGCAAGGGGATATCATGCGCGCCGCAGATGCGGCTCAGCGCGAAGATCGCGGCAGTGAACGCATCGGACCGCCCCTCGGTCGGGGCCCCTTCGCGCGCGGCCTCAAGGGTAAAGGCCAGATATGGCAGGTAGCTCCCCCGATCCGGCAGGTCGCCGCGATCCATCGCCTCGCGGATCCTGACATGGTACGCATCGACAAGATCCGGCGCGGGCATCTTGTCCCCGCGCAGTGTACCGAAAATGCCCCCAAGGATGCCGTTCTCACCAACTTCGTCGATCTGCAGATCCACCGTCACTGTGTCGCCCGCGATGCGCATGCCCGAGGCCGCCTCCACCGCCGTATCGCCCAGCCCGTTGCCGAGGATCAAATTGGCACCGATGCGGCCAAGGTTCAGCGCGAGGCCGGGCGGTATCGACACCGGACCGAGCGCGACACGCCCCAGCGTCACCCTGTTTTCGAATTGCGGAACGCTGACCGCGAGATTGACCCATCGGCTTGCACCGGGTACCGGAACCGGTATGGAGGCGCGCATCTCCACCCCCCATGGTTCGACCACGACCGCGCCGCGAAACCCCGGAATCAGTCGCACGCCAAGCCGAACGACGCTGGAAAGATCCGCCTGGTTGACGATCAGGGGCTGCAGCATGTCGGAATCCGTGCTCGCCGCCGCCTTGACATCGCCGACAACGCCGCGCGCTGTGACAACATCTTCGGGTGTGGGGGCGTCCTGCGCCTGCACCGCCGGCTCGTTTTCGACAACGATCAGCGCGAGCACCAGAACCGCCCCGGCCAGCAGCGCGACAAGTACCAGCAATGACTTGACGATCTTGGACAGCATTGCGGCTCCTGAAATCACAGTCACGCACAGGTCACGCGTGATGCTAAATACGCTTTCATGCATCGGTGGTCCTGTCCATCGGCGAATACCAGTTCAGGCCGCGACTGGCAGGTTTGCGCGCGACGGCCATATATCGCGGTTACCGGCCAGTCTGTGACATGACGCTGCGTCCCGGATCCTCGCAATTTCTGCAATGCAGCATAAATGGGAAACGTGGAGGAGCGAAAGGAAACCGAGACCGATGTCATCTGCCGTTATCGCACCCCGCCCGACCCAGCTTGCCGGCACGCTTTCGGATTGGCGTCGCGTACTGGGCAAGCACTACGCCCGGCTTGGTCAGAAATCGCGTCAGTTCCGGTTCATGGCCAACCTGCCGGATCAATCGGTGCGGATGATCGCCGAACGTGCAAGCCCGGATATCGTGCTGGGCATCGAGGACGAGAACCGGGTTGTCGGCGTTCTGGAGGTCTTCCGCGGCACCGACGCGCATGCCGAGATCGGCATCTCCGTGGAGGACGCCTATCAGGGACGCGGCTATGGCCGGGCGCTGTTTCTTGACGGGCTCGCAGCGGCTGAACGGATCGGAGTGCGCACCGCCGATCTCTACTTTTCCTGCGAAAACAGGGGCATTCACAAGCTGGTGACGGATGCCGGTGGGCAGGTCGTGCGCTATGGGGCCGATTGTGAAGCCCATATCGACATATCCCGCTGTGCATCATGCCGCATCGCGCCGCCAGATCGCACTGCGCTGCCGCCCCCGGTCCCCCTGACACGACGGCTGGATCACGACTGATCCTCACAGGCAACCTCACGACGCCGCGCCCTGTTGCACCCATGCCATGCGAGGCTTGCGGCCCGCTGACAAACCAACCCTGAAAAGGAGACGACCCGATGAAAATCCTCATGGTGCTCACGTCACATGACGAGCTGGGCGATACCGGCAACAAGACCGGCTTCTGGCTGGAAGAATTCGCAGCCCCCTATTACGTATTCAAGGAAGCAGGCGCCGACATCACGCTGGCCTCGCCAAAGGGAGGCCAGCCGCCGCTCGATCCGAACAGCGATTCTGACGACGCCCAGACCGACGCCACGCGGCGCTTCAAGGCAGATGAGGTAGCCCAGACGGCGCTTGCGACCACTGTGGCGCTGTCTGGCGTCTCCGGCGAAGACTTCGACGCGATCTTCTTTCCGGGCGGGCACGGCCCGCTCTGGGATCTGGCCGAGGATGCCGACAGCAAGGCCCTGATCGAGGGGTTCGCGTCAAGGCAGCGCCCGATCGGCGCGGTCTGCCACGCCCCGGCGGTCTTTCGCCACACCAAAGGCGCAGATGGCAAGCCATTGGTGTCCGACAAGAAAGTCACCGGCTTCACCAATACGGAAGAAGCGGCTGTCGGCCTCACCAATGTCGTGCCGTTCCTCGTCGAGGACATGCTGAAAAGCAACGGTGCCGCCTATCAGAAGGGCGATGACTGGGCCTCTTTCGTTGTCACCGACGGCACGCTGGTAACCGGGCAGAACCCGGCCTCGTCGGCAGAGGCCGCGCAAAGGCTGCTCAAGCTTCTCTGACCCGAGACCACCTGTGGCCAGCAAAAACCCGGGCATTGGCGGCCTCCGCCCTTGCCCGCGGCGCAATCAGGATGTGGCGTGACACGTGAACATGCGGATATACCTGTTTTCGTGGCCTGCGCGCTGCATCCCAGGCGCCCGGCCCATCCTTTTCCCTTTGTGGCCTCAAGGAACGCATGTAGCATCACGCACATTGTCGCGGGCTTCAAGGTCTCTGCTGGTCTTCTCGGTGATCAGGGATACGACACTCTGACAAGGCGGCCGGACGCGGAAAGGATGCGGGAATGACGGAACTGACACTGGCCTTGTGGCAGGGCGAAGGCATCCCCGGCGATCTTCCGGCCACGGTGGGGGCGGTGTCGGGCATCGCACGCGAGGCGGCACGCCGGGACGCTGATCTGCTGGTCTTTGCCGAAGGCTACCTGACAGGCTATCACCTGCCCGACCTTGCGCCCGGCGATCTCGCGGGTGTCGAAGACGCGCTTGCCGAGATCGGCCGCATCGCGGCGCAGACCGGCCTGACCATCGTCATGGGCACGCATCTCGACACCTCCCAGGGATTGCGGAACGCGGCGGTGGCAGTCTCTGACACCGGCGTGGAACTGGGCCGCTATCACAAGCGCGCGCTCTACGGGGCGTGGGAAAAGGCCACGTTTGTGCCGGGTGACACGCCGCTGCGGTTTGCCTGCGGCGACTTCAGGGTCGGTGTCGCGATCTGCTACGATGTGGAGTTTCCCGAGATCATACGAGCCGAAGCACTGGCCGGGGTCGATCTGGTGGTGGTGCCCACGGCGCTGATGGCCCCGCACACCCGTGTCGCCCGGCAACTCGTGGCGGTGCGCGCGATGGAGAACCAGATCTTTCTGGGCTATTGCAACCGCACAGGCCTCGAAACCGGGCGATACGGGCCGCTCGAGTTTGTCGGCCTGTCGTCGATCCGCGGCCCCGAAGGCGAGACCCTCGCAGAAGCCGGCACCGAAGCCGAGCTTCTGCTGGCCGCGCTCGACCGCGCCAGACAGACCGCCGCGCGCGACGCCTTCTGCTACATCGGCGATCTGGCCGGGCTACGCCAGACCCTCACCTGCTGAGTGGCGTCAACGTTCCGGCTGCATCTCGCGTGGAACGATGCGACAAGAGCGATCGCACGACATCCCGAACCCTTCATCCGCACGGCGCTTCCGTTGCAGGGCACGCCGATGGCCGCTGCTAAAGTTCGGTGCCTCGGGTCTGTTGGAGGTGCTGGCTGACCATGGTGCCGATATGACGGGTCGCGATAACACCTTTCGAGATATTCGAGGTCTGAAAACGCACTCGAGATAGCGGCGTTCCACTCTCAGTTGTGTGCTTGAATGTTGCACCTTACGCACGCGACTTCGCGGCGTTCCACCCTTAGTTGTGTGCCTA